>NZ_DHDZ01000033.1:174335-212969 GCF_002399615.1 Pedobacter sp. UBA4863
ACTTCTGTTTCGCTCAGTAGATTCAGAGTTTTATCGAATTTATAGTTAGTGTAAATCTCCTGTTTTTTCCCTTTTTTGGTAAAGAGCAAATTAATGCTTCCGTCTGTTTCGTTAATATTAAAAGCTTTAATGTCATTGGGCTTGGCCGTGGTTTTAATAGGATAAGCCTTGTCCTGGGCATTTAATGTTGACGATAGTAATAGGCAGGCTGCCACTATTCCAAATCCCTTGGTAGTGGCATTAATTTTTTTGATAAATTTCATTTCTAATTTTGTGCTTTTTTATAAAAACTAAGTTCTATGAAAGCACAAAAGGCTACAATACGCATTGCCCGGGATTTTACATACCGGATTCAAGGTAGAACTACACCGGAATAGAGATAAAAATCAACGTTCCGTAACCTAATTTTGAATTTAACTCCAAATTCCCTTTAACAAAATTTATTCTAGATTTCATATTTTGCAGGCCAATACCATTTACTTTGGCATTACCTTCAAAACCTTTCCCGTCGTCTTCTATGGTGCAAGTTAACTGCTTATCTATAAGTTCTATTTGTATATCCAGATTTTTTGCTTGGGCATGTTTAATCACATTGTTTACAGCTTCCTGAATTACCCTATACAACATAATCTCTATGTTTCTATCTAATCTTTTATCAATGCCATGTGCACCAAAACTAATTTCTACCACCTTAGAATCGATTACACTGACAAAATTTTCTATAGCATTTATCAACCCATTTTTCAACAAGGAATCAGGCATCATTCTATGAGATATGCTACGCATTTCTTGAGAGCTTTCGGCCATCAATCCTATTGTTTTTTTAAATGTTTGTTTGGCTTCTATTGATGCGAAACTGATCTGCTCCTTTAGTGTACTCATGTTCATATTTACTACTGAAAGCATTTGCCCAATGCCATCATGCAAATCGGAAGCAATACGTGTACGTTCATTTTCTTCGGCTTCTATTACCGCTCTTGTGGCTTTTTCTTGTTGCATGGCAATTTCTTCTTGTAATCTTGCCCTGTGCTCTATTTTCTTTCTACGATTGTGCTGATATACGATAATTCCAGTTAGTACAAACAAACCAACAATAATACCAATGGTGGTGTTTCTTTTGCTAATCTCTAATTGTTGTATGGTGGTTTGCTTATGGAGCAATGAAATTTTTTGGTTGGCATTTCTACCCTGCAGTTCTTTTTGTCTTATGATATTTTTTTGGTGGCCAAGATCTAAATCTTTATTCAGCAAACTTATTTTATTTTTTTCTAACAACAGGTTATTAGAATTGAGAAGCAGTTCCTTGTTTTGCAGGTTAAGTTGCTGTATAGTGTTAGTTTTGGTTAACAACGCTATTTGAGATTGCTTTTTTTGTGTTTGATATTTGACATTCATTTCTTGAATTTGTGAGTTCAATGCCGCTTTGTAATTCTCTTCTGCTAAAGTATCGCGTTTATTAGAATATAAATAAGCAGAATCATTCTTACCTAATTGATGGTAATTATCAGCAAGGGCACCGTACATTTTTTCTAAATTTCTATTGTTTTTAGACTTTTTCTCTAATTCAATGGCCAATAAATTATATTTCAATGCATTACTATAATCTTCTATTTGGTAATATGTGCGCCCCAGATTTTGATAAATACCTCCTAGATTGGTGTAATTTCCAACTTTTTTAGACCATTTTTCTGCCTCTATAAAATATTCTATTGCCTTTGGTTTATTGTTAAGTATTGATTTTATAGTTGCAAGATTCATATAAAGCATTGCCAATACCACTTCAATTTTCTCGGCTTTAGCCAATTCTATCGCTTGCATATAAACATCTCCTGCTTTTCCCCATTCTTTTAGCTCCTTATAGGCCACCCCTAAGGAATTTAATGCAATTAAATAAGTACGTCTCTCTTTCAGATTTTTTGCAATAGCAATATCTTGTTGCAAAAAATCAACCGCAGAGCGATAATCTTTTTGCCTAATGTAGGTATTTGCAATATCGCCGTAACATTTGGCTATGGCTGTCTCGTCTTTTAGTTTTTCGTATCCTCTTAAGGCTTCAAATAAAAACTTTAGTCCTTCGCTGTGCTTTCCTATTCCACTTAGGGCGGCTCCATTATTTTGTTTAGCTTGGCAAATAAGCATTAAGTCTCCCGCCTTTTCTGCATACCCAATAGCTTTAGTATGATAAATAATAGCACTATCAGCCAATCCCATATTCAATAAAATTACCCCTTTTATATTATAAGTAAGTGCTTCCTTGTTAGCTATTTTATATTTATCTGCCAAAAAAACAGCAGAATCTATATACAGTTTAGCTTTCTTTAAGCTCACATTAAAATTACTTCTAGTTGATACAACAAGTTGATCTATTTTATTTGGTACATCAACCACTTTGGCAGATTGAGCGAAAGAGCATACCCTAAGTATTACAAGAAGAAATGTTACACTAGGTAATTTAAACATAATTGTTCGATATTTTTTTTCAAATATAATTTTATTCTTTACTTTCAACTAATGAACCAAAATAATATATATATTATTGATGACCACCAACTTGTGATAGATGGAATACAGCTAATGGTAGCTGGAAATGGCATCAATGTAGTAGGTAGTAGCAACTCTGCAAAAACAGCTTTAGAAGAAATTATCACTCTAAAACCTGACTTGGTTATTTCTGACATAAGTATGCCCGAAATAACCGGTGTTGAACTAGTAAAACGATTAAAGCAGCAAATGCCTGCGTTAAAAATCCTAATGCTATCTATGTTTGACAATCCGACACTGCTTAATGATCTAATGCATAGTAATATTAATGGCTTTGTATTAAAGAATAAAGGAAAAGACGAATTACTCTATGCCATAGAACAGATAGCTAAAGGGCATGTCTATTTTTCTACAGAGATTATGCAATATTTGTTAAGCTTCAAAAAAAACAATAATTCGCCACACCTGACGCTACGTGAAATAGAAATAATTAAACTATTGGATAAAGGTTTAAATTCTTCGCAAATGGCAAATACACTTTTCATTAGCGAAAATACAGTAGAAACCCATCGTCGTAATATTTTAAGAAAAACCGATACACACTCGGCAACAGAGCTTTTAAGATATGCAAGAGATAACAAATTGATATAAAACAAGAAAGAGCTTTAAATAAGAATTCTCTTTCTTCTTTATTTTTTAATTACGAATTATTTTTATTATCTCAGTTCTCCCTACTTTTAACAAGTAAACGCCATTTTCAAATCGTTTAAGGTCTATTTCTGCAGTTCCTTCTGCATCTAGTGTTTGGGTAAGTAATTGCTTACCTGTTATGTCATATAATACAGCCTGTTGCCACGGATTTGATTTTATTGTAACCTTATGGCCTGTGGGATTAGGCCAAGCAATTACATTCTCCTTATTTAAGGATAACTTTACCACGCTAATCTCACTAAAACCAAAATCGCCATCATTATCTACATTTTTTATGCGATAGTAATTATCACCATTTTGTGCCGAAAAGTCTGTATAGTTGTAAGACTTTGTAGCATTAGGTTTAATAACTGCTATAGCCTTAAAATTTATACCATCTGTACTTCGTTCTACCTCGTAACGTGATAAATTAACTTCGGTTGCTGTTGCCCAATAAAGTTTTATCTGACTTACGCTTGGCTTAGCCGTAAAAGCAGACCATGTAACAGGCATAGCACTATCATTAGTAATTACCCTTACACGATTGTTTACTACGTCTGTAAAATAAATATGTCCATTATTGTCAACCACCATAGATGCAATTTCTTCTGCCGTTGATAAATTCACATTAACATCATCCTTAACACCGCCGCCACTGGCGAAAGAGCGATATACGGTTTCGGTATTAGTTGCCAATGCCAGTTTATAAACCACTCTAGAAAAAGCATTTGATTTATAACTGTAATATAAATTGTTACGTGATGGATCAATTGTAAGTGTAACATTAAAGCCACTGGTACCACCTGTAAAAGTTCTTATAGTAGTTATCCTACCGGCCACAATATCTAATTTTCTAATTTTCGAAAAATTATTAAAAAAGTAAAGCATACCATTATTATCCGCAACAATATGACTTGCATTAATAGCAGCTTCTGCCGTCGCTACATCATCTCCTGTATTATATCCCCCTCCAGCAATTCTCGTGATGATCCCCGTAGCAACGGCAATTTTTCTAATAAATGTATTATCTTGGATAAAATAAATATCACCATTGGGGGCTATAGTCAACCCTGTTGGAAAAACTTGAGCCGATGTAGCCAATCCATTATCACCCGTGTTGCCTCTAGTTCCCGTTCCGGCAACAATATAAACTTTGTTATTGGCAATATTTACCTTCTTAATATATTGGCTATCCCAGAAATAGAGGTTTCCTGCTGCATCTGTATGTACATAATTAGGATTTGAATTTATGGAAACACTTGTAGCCAGAAGATTATCGTATTGGTTAGCGGGGGTACTGATTGCTGTTCCGGTGCCCACGTAAGTAGATATTAGCCTAGTGGTGGCTGTAACTTTTCTAATTCTAGCATAGTCTATAATAAATAAATCACCCGATGAATTAAGGGCTATACTTTTAGGTTCGTTTATTTTAGCATTAATAGCCAACAAACCATCGCCAGCAAAAATCCCAGCGCCATTGCCCGCATAAGTTTGTGCCGTTTTGGCCGTAACATCAACCTTTAACAAACTATAATCCAAAGCAATGTACACATCATCGGTATTAGGTATGGTAGCTACAGACATAATTACCTTCGATGGATGACGGTACACCCTTGAAATAATACCTGTGGCCAAATCTATTTTACGCATGTCAGTAGAAAGATTGCTCGTAATAAACAAGCTGTTGTTATTTATAGAAAGTTTACAAGGATAATAGAGCGTAGCCATGGTTGCCAATCCTCCATCGCCACTACTACCTCCATTTCCAGAAATACCTGCTATTGTGCTTATTGTATTTGTATTGGCCTCAATTTTATGAACAATATGTTTTGCATAGTTTGCCAAGTATATATTACCTGCCTGATCAACTTCAATTCCTGAAGTACCATCAAAATGCGACTCATTTACAGATGTCAAAATCGTACTGATAATTCCTGTGCTTAAATTTATTTTACGTAAAGCACCATAGCATGACAGCAATAAATTCCCGTTACCATCTAGCTTTAAATCTACTGGATTGTTCATCCCTGCATTTGTAGCTAAACCACCATCGCCAGAATGTATATTTGATCCATTTCCACCTATTAAAGTAATGGTATTAGTAAGCACATGTATTTTATACACCTTACGTGCGTAGGCATCAGAAAAGTAAACATCTTCTCCCGATGGTGCTACGGCCAAGCCCATTGGTCTATCCATAGCTACTTTTGTTGCTGGCAAGGAAGTATTTAAATCGCCATAGTACCCATTACCTGCCAGTGTAGTAATGATTCCTGTGGCCACATCTATTTTTCTTATCCTACGATTTTCATAATCGGCTATATAAATATTACCACTAGCATCGGTAGCTAATCCACCACCCCGTAACATCATTGCTGCTTTTGTTTTCAAATCAGTATCTCCTGCTCCACCTCCCGCATAAGTAGCAACTGTTTGTGCCTTAATGTAAAACGATAGAAATAGAATTAAAATGGTAAAAGTCCTTTTCATACAGTTATAAATTATTCCTCTACAAATTTCTGTACATATCTAACGCAAGTAAATACCTTACATGCTGTATTTTAACTACTGTAAATCCAGTATAAACTGCCATCTATTCACTACAAAACACTAACTACCAGACAATTATTCAGTTAAAACTAAAATACCATGTCAATATTTCCGAATTTTAAAATCAATTAATCGATGGCATCTGTTTTGACCTTAGCGTATTAACTACAAAGTAAAAGAACAACTAAAACTTGGAGTTCTTGGCGTCTTTGTGGTTTATAAATAAGAAGAAAACAACATTATGAATTTTAACAATTTTACAATAAAAGCCCAAGAGGCTGTTCAAAAAGCCTCTGAAATTGCACAAGGCAACCAACAACAGGCCATAGAAACAGCACATCTGTTAAAAGGCTTGTTAACTGTTGATGAGAATGTTATTTCCTACGTTTTAAAAAAATTAAACGTAAACCTAAACGCACTTAACCAAAAGTTAGATGAGGATATTGCCAAATTCCCTAAAGTGAGTGGTAGTAATATTTACTTATCTTCTAGTGCAAATACAGCATTACAAAAAGCACAAAATTTCTTAAAAGAATTTAAAGACGAGTTTGTTTCTGTAGAACATGTACTTTTAGGAATTTTAGCAGCAAATGATGCTACAGCTAAGTTATTAAAAGACCAAGGCGTAAACGAAAAAGACCTTAAAAAAGCCATTACCGAATTGCGTGGAGATAATCGTGTAACCGATCAAAATGCCGAAGCTACTTACCAAGCTTTGGGCAAATATGCACGTAACCTAAACGAATATGCCGAAAGCGGAAAGTTAGATCCCGTAATTGGTCGTGATGAAGAAATTAGAAGGGTAATCCAAATTCTATCTCGTAGAACGAAAAACAACCCTATCTTAATTGGTGAGCCAGGCGTGGGTAAAACTGCCATTGCCGAAGGCATCGCTTTTAGGATTATCAAGGGCGATGTGCCTGAAAACCTAAAATCGAAAGTGGTGTATTCTTTAGACATGGGAGCGCTTATCGCGGGAGCTAAGTATAAAGGCGAATTTGAAGAACGTTTAAAAGCCGTAGTAAAAGAAGTTACGCAGAGCGATGGCGAAATTGTGCTTTTTATTGATGAGATACACACTTTAGTGGGTGCTGGCGGTGGCGAAGGCGCCATGGACGCAGCAAACATCTTAAAACCTGCCCTAGCCCGTGGCGAATTGAGGGCTATTGGCGCAACCACGCTAGATGAATATCAGAAATACTTAGAAAAAGACAAAGCTTTAGAGCGCCGTTTCCAAAAAGTAATGGTAGATGAACCCGATACGCAAGATGCCATTTCTATTTTGCGTGGCTTAAAAGAACGTTACGAAACCCACCATAAGGTGCGTATCAAAGACGAAGCCATTATAGCCGCCGTAGAAATGAGCCAACGTTACATTGCCGATCGCTTTTTGCCCGATAAAGCCATCGACTTAATGGACGAAGCAGCATCGAAATTACGTATGGAGATGGACAGTGTGCCAGAAAATGTAGATGCTTTAGATCGTGAAATTATGCGCTTAGAAATTGAAAGAGAGGCTATTAAACGTGAGAAAGACGACAACAAAGTAAAAGAACTGAGCGGACAAATTGCTAACCTTTCTGCAGAGCGAGATGAGTTTAAAGCAAAATGGCAAGGCGAAAAAGATTTGGTAGATGCCATTAATACTGAAATTGAACAAATTGAAGCTTACAAATTAGAGGCAGAACAAGCAGAACGTGCCGGCGATTACGGAAAAGTAGCTGAATTACGTTACGGCAAAATAAAAGAAGCACAAGACAAAGTTGAAAAATTGAAAGCCGATTTGGAAAGTCGTCAGGATGAAAGCCGTATGCTGAAAGAAGAAGTAACTGCCGATGATATTGCTGGTGTAGTTGGTCGTTGGACAGGTATCCCGGTAACCAAATTGGTATCGAGCGAACGCGAAAAACTGCTACATTTAGAAGAAGAACTGCACAAACGTGTAGCGGGGCAAGATGAAGCTATCGAAGCCATTTCTGATGCGATCCGTCGCTCACGTGCAGGCCTGCAAGATAAACGTAAACCCATTGGTTCGTTCATTTTCTTAGGTACAACTGGTGTAGGTAAAACCGAACTGGCCAAAGCTTTAGCCGAGTTTTTGTTTAACGATGAAAACGCCATGACCAGAATTGACATGAGCGAGTACCAAGAGCGCCATGCGGTAAGCCGTTTAATTGGTGCGCCTCCAGGATATGTAGGCTACGATGAAGGTGGTCAGTTGACTGAGGCGGTACGAAGAAAACCATATTCGGTGGTGTTGCTAGATGAGATTGAGAAAGCCCATCCAGATGTATTCAATATTTTATTGCAAGTATTAGATGACGGCAGATTGACGGATAACAAAGGTCGTGTAGTGAATTTTAAAAACACCATCATCATCATGACTTCTAACATTGGTTCGCACTTAATTCAAGATAATTTCAAAAACTTGGATGATGAAAATCGTGATGAAGTGGTGGCCAAAACAAAGAATGAGTTATTCGAATTACTAAAACAAACCATCCGTCCAGAGTTTTTAAATAGAATTGACGAGCTGATTATGTTTACCCCGTTAAACAGAACAGAAATCAGAGATATTGTGAGCTTGCAGTTCAAACACGTACAAGATACTTTAACCGAAATGGGCATTACCATGGAAGCAAGCGATGAAGCTTTAGATTGGTTGGCAGAACTCGGTTACGATCCTCAGTTTGGAGCAAGACCATTAAAGAGAGTGATACAAAAGCGTATTTTGAATGAATTATCTAAAGAAATACTAGCCGGCAAAATAGATAAGGACAGTAAAATCAAGTTAGATATGTTCGATCATCAGTTTGTTTTCTTAAATACCTAAAAAAGATATAATTTTTTAATGGTTTGCTTTTGGCAATCACTCTAAATTCGCACTATCAATTTATAAGTGGGTGGAAACACCCACTTATTTATTAAAACAGCATTGAAATACCTAGCCCCTACTTTTTCTTCCTTATTAAATTTGTATTATAAAAATGCTACCTCTATCTTAAATTTCACTAAAACAGTCTTAAAATAACGTTATACACAGACTATATTTTGCAGTTTTATTCCTATTATTAAATAATTAGACACAGACATAAAATGCAAACAACTGAAAAATAATTGGTTGCATAATTTTCAGCATATTTTCTAAAAATATTTGCAAAAAATAATAAAAACAGTACTTTTGTGTCATTCAAAAACACGGTGGCTGTAGCTCAGTTGGTTAGAGTATTGGTTTGTGGTGCCGAGGGTCGTGGGTTCGAGCCCCATCAGCCACCCCGAGTTTTAAAAGCAGTTCTGAAAAGAACTGCTTTTTTATTTGAAATGTTTTGGATAAAGCGAAAAAACACTAACCATTATAATATTATTACTACTAAAAGAAATTTTAAACTTTTTTGAGTTTCTGCGGTAGAAATTATATCTTTGCACCACCTTAAAGGAAATAACTTTGGTTACTTTCTTATAGAGAGGCCTCCATAGCTCAGCTGGATAGAGCACCGGTTTTCTAAACCGTAGGTCACAGGTTCGAATCCTGTTGGGGGTACAAAAAGCCGTTTTTAATTAAGTTTAAAGGCGGTTTTTATTTTTAACAAACAATATACCCCACAGTTTGAGTAGATTACCATAAAATTGTCATCAAACCAAACTTATCAGCCTGTGCTTTACCTACAAATGCTACTTATTCATTAACTTTGAAACAATGCAAACCGTTCTATCGCCCCTATCTAGCATTGGGGAGGAAAGTCCGGGCAACACAGAGCATCTCGCTTCCTAACGGGAAGGAGTTTGGGAATGAAGACCTAAATTACGGAAAGTGCCACAGAAAACAGACCTCCCAACGTAAATTGGGGAAGGGTGAAAACGTGAGGTAAGAGCTCACGAGCTTTGCCAGTGATGGCGAAGTTGGTAAACCCCGGGAGTTGAAAGACCAAATAGGCTAACGCACGTAGGGCTGCTCGTCCGATGTTAGTGGGTAGGTCGTTAGAGATAAACGGCAACGTTTATAGTAGATTAATGATAGAAGTCCCGATTTATCGGGAAACAGAACCCGGCTTACAGGTTTGCATTTTTAAACGATTATCTTTTCAACAAATACCTTTTTCTAGTACCAGAAAAAGGTATTTTAGTTAATACTGTTCCAATTTCAGCAAAAACTTAGCACCTACACGGGCAAAACATCCAGATATAGCGCAAACCCAAACGCTAGCATTAAACTTTACAAATGCAAAACTAACTTTATGATATAAATTGTACTTTGGTAACAATTAAAAACATGCAACATCTAACAATGCACTACGTCTTCTTTAAGAAGAAAATTTAACACGTATAAACCCTAACTAACTAAAAATGAAAAAACACTTATGGTTAATTCCTGCGGCGGCATTATTAGCTTTTAATGCCAATGCCCAGGAAATTAAGAAAGCTGAAAAACCAGCCGACACCACCAAAAAGGTAGCGCCAACAACGCCCCCTGCCCCTCCAAAGCCAACCGTGGCCGACAAAATTAAATCTAGCAAGAAAATTGATGGACTCTTTACCCTGTACAAAGATACTGTAACGGGTAGCTTGCAATTGTACGTAAAGAAAGAACAGCTAGATAAAGATTACATCTATCAAAGTTTTTCAATGGGCGGCCCAACCAAATTGTTCTTAAACCAGAACATGATTAGAAGCACCAAACTGTTTCACATTAAACAAGTTGATGATAAAATTGAGTTCTTGGAAAAAAACACTTCCTTTTATTATGACCCTACCAATCCTGTAAGCAAAGCCGCTAACGTGGATGTGTCTGATGCAGTGTTTTTTGCTGATAAGTATAGCGCAAAAGACAAAGAAGGCTATTTAATTTCGGTAGATGGCTTGTTTTTAAGCGATAAACTTGACCCAGTAAAACCGATGACCCCTCCAGGATTGCCCCCAGGCGCCATGTTTAACCTAGGAAATTTGAATGTAGCGAAATCAAAATACCAAAATGTAAAATCTTTTGATGGCAACACCGATGTGGTGGTTGATTTGGCATACGATAACCCTATGCCGTTTAACGGTGGCGGCAAAGACATTACCGATGCCAGGTACGTTCGTGTAAAAATGCAACATTCTTTTTTAGAAGTTCCACAAAATGATTTCAGACCTCGTAGAGATGACCCAAGAATAGGTTATTTTGGCGCCGAAGTAGATAACTTAACTTCTGTAGGCGCTACCCCTTACAAAGATTTCATTAGTCGTTGGCATTTAAAGAAGAAAAATCCTAATGCAAAGTTAAGCGAACCTGTAGAGCCCATAGTTTTCTGGATTGAAAATACCACACCCATAGAGTATCGTGCCATTATTAAAGAGGCTGGAGAGAAATGGAACGAAGCTTTTGAAAAGGCGGGGTTCAAAAATGCGGTAGTGATGAAACAAATGCCAGACAATGCCACATGGGATCCATCAGATATTTCTTACAACGTAATACGCTGGGTATCGTCGGCATACCCTTCTTATGGTGCAATTGGCCCAAGTTTCTTCAACCCATTAACCGGACAAATTTTAGGTGCCGATATTACCGTAGAATGGAAATCTGGTGCGGGTACCGCAGTACAAGACGATTTGTATAATGGTAGCCCAGCTATGGCAATGAACCTGCCTTGGGAAAATCCGGCAGAAGCCTTGGCTTTAACACAACAGGGTGCATCGCAAAAATACGGTAAAAACCATGCCGCTTTTTGTTCGCTAGCACAAGAACTAAGCATGCAATATCAAACCGGTTTAGCCGCTATCGAGGTATTAGATGCCAATGTGCCCGAAGCAGCCAGAGCAGCTACCGTTAAAGAAATGCACAAACAATTCTTGTACTACCTAATTATGCACGAAATGGGCCACACCCTAGGCTTAAACCACAACATGAAAGCGAGCCAGATGCTAAGCCCAGCACAAATGAACGATAAAAGCTTAACACGTAAAATTGGTTTACAAGGTTCGGTAATGGATTACCCAGCCATTAACGTAAGCAGCGATCGTAGCAAACAAGGCGATTACTACACTACCAAAGCCGGACCTTACGATTTATGGGCTATCGAATACGGCTATACGCCTTTTAATGAGAAAGATGAAGAAGCCGGATTAAATAAAATATTAAGCAGAAGTACCGACCCTCAATTAGCTTTCGGTAACGATGCAGACGATATGCGCAGCCCAGGTAGTGGTATAGACCCAAGGGTAAACGTTAACGACCATACCAATGACATGGTAACCTATGGCGAAGACCGTTTCAAATTGATCAACACCATGATCCCTAAATTAAAAGACCGCTTTGCAAAGCCTAACCAAAGTTACCATGATTTGCGCAGCAAATATCAGCAATTAAATGGTCAGCGTGCCAGTATAGCTGCCGCTTTAAGCCGTTACATTGGTGGTGTTTACGTAGATCGTAGTTTTGTTGGTCAGCAAGCCACAACTGCCCCTTTTACCCCTGTACCAGAAGCTTATCAAAAGAAAGCTTTGGCCCTGTTAAGCACCTATGTTTTTGCACCAAATGCTTTTGATGCCGATAAAGCGTTGTTCCCTTACTTACAAATTCAACGTAGAGGTTTTGGTTTCTTTGGCAATAACGAAGATATTAAACCACAGAGCACTTTCTTAGCCATACAGTTGGGCACTTTGGCGCAATTGTTACATCCAGCCACATTAAGTAGAATTAACAACAGTGGTTTATATGGCAATACTTATGCCGTAGCTAATGTAATGAGCGATTTAACTAATGATATTTTCGCTGCCGATTTAAAATCAAATGTGAATTTATTCCGTCAGAACTTACAAACTGAATATGTTAAAGCTGCTGCTGCAATTGTTGCCGCATCAACTGGTTACGATAATGCCAGTAAAGCCGCTGCCTTAGCTACCTTAGTTAAAATTAAAGGCCAGTTAGCAACCGCAACAAGTACTGATGAGCAAACCAAAGCACACAGAGCTGCCTTAACTTTCTTAATTGATAAAGCTACTGCGGTAAGCAAATAACAATAAATTATAATATAAAACTCCCCATAAGATTTAATTCCTATGGGGAGTTTTTATTTTCAAACAGCAACCACTTTACCGAAAAGAGTTAGCGTTTTAGTACCTCTGCAATAATTTCATAAGACCGCAACCTAGCCCTGTGGTCAAAAATGTGTGAAGTTACCATCAGTTCATCTACCTTGGTGTGGTTTAAAAAAGAGGACAACTGCGTAGCCAATTTCTCAGGGCCACCAATAAAAGTAAAAGCTAACATCTGTGCTACAGCAGCTTCTTCAGCCGCCGTCCATAAACCTTCCATACTAGCTACTGGCGGCTGTAAAAGCCTACGTTTATTACTTACAATGCCCGAAAATAAAATTTTTAGCGAAGTAGATAAACGTTCTGCTTCGGCATCCGTATCTGCGGCAATCACGTTTACACAAGAAAGCACGTAAGGCTCTTGTAGTACGTCAGACGGTCTAAAGTTCTTTCTATAAATCTTTATGGCTTCGAAAAAATAGGTGGGTGCAAAATGACTAGCAAAGGCATAGGGCAAACCATACGATGCTGCTAAATGTGCACTTTCTGTACTCGAACCTAAAATCCAGATAGGTACATTGGTGCCCTCTCCAGGTATTGCCCTAACTTTTCCATCGTAATTATCATCACCAAGAAAATGCTGTAATTTACGCACATCTTGAGGAAAATGTTGTGGCGAATGAAAGCGTTCTCCCCTAATTTCATAAGCAGTTAACTGATCGGTTCCTGGTGCTCTTCCTAGCCCTAAATCAATTCTATTGGGATATAAGGTAGCCAAAGTACCAAACTGTTCGGCAATAATTAATGGTGTATGGTTAGGCAACATAATACCCCCAGCACCTACCCTAATAGTATCGGTATGCCCTGCAATATGCCCAATTAGTATCGAAGTAGCAGAACTTGCCACACTAACCATATTATGATGCTCGGCCAACCAATACCTATTATAACCAAGTTTTTCTGTATGTTTTGCCAACGATACACTATTGCTAAACGTAGTAGCAATATCGTGGCCTTCTATAACCCCAGCCAAATCCAAAACCGAATAAGGTACAACTTGTGCCGATTTATCAGTGGCCGATAATTTATTTTCGCTCATTTTTTCAATTTCTATAAAGTATTCATCAAGTTGCCCAACCTAGCAATGGTTTCTTCGTTACGTTTGTAGTAAGTCCACTGCCCTATTCGGGTAGCCGAAACCAAACCTACACGATGTAAAACAGACAAATATTCGGAAATAGTAGATTGTGTTAACCCCGATTTCTTGTGAATATGCCCCACACAAACACCAACATCTATATCGCCACAAGCTGGCATATAATCTATAAAATGTTGTTCGGGGTCTTTCAGCCAAGTCAAAATTTGTAACCTGTTTTTATTGCCAAGTGCCTTAAAAATTTCTACGTCATCCATTGGCACAAACATACATCGATAATTCCCGATATACCTATTGAATTTTAAGAGATGACCTAGAAACGATAATTAGCGAAACTGTACAGCGTAAAAAAGGAATGTTTAAAAGAGCTTAAAACAAGTCTTTTGTTGACAGTGAATTGCTTAGGCTCGTATCGGCTCGTAATAAAATACTGTTGCGCCAGAGCTTAACGATTTTGTTTGTAGAAGTTTCAATGTAATTCTGCCCGTAATTTGGTCAAATAGTTGCAGTCCTTTCCCTTCAATAACGGGGTGAATACAGATTTGTAGCTCATCAATAAGATTACTGTTTAAAAGTTGGATAATCAAGCTTCTACTTCCGATAAGAATGCTTTCCCCTGCTTGTTGTTTAAGTTCCAAAACTTCATTATCAAGAGATCTTTTGGCAAGCGTTGCGCTTTCCCAACCTGTGTTTGGCAGGGTATTAGAAAAAACAACTTTCTGAATTTTATCTATAGAAACAGCAAAATCGTCCATTGATTTTTCGCCAGAAGGATTTTGCAATAAAGTTTGCCAAAACTGCATCAATTGATAAGTTATACGCCCATATAAAATTACCCCGGCATTAGCTATCAACTTAGTATAATGTTGGTGTAGTTCTTCGTCGGCAACTCCCGTTGTATGGTCGCAAACACCATCAAGTGTCATGTTAAATGCTGCAATTACTTTTCTCATATTTTCTGTTTTGATATTTAATCACCATAAATATACCCTAATTTCCGTATCTTTGTATTAACAAAACCCTCGCCCATCCGGGCCACCAAGCCTTCCTAAAACACCAACTATTTCATCCCACATTATAGCGGCATTATAGCGAGGTTATAGCGACCTTATAGCGACTTTATTCCCAATCTAGTTCGAGTGTACTTCGCCTTAACTAGCAGTATAGTACCAGTAAATTAGCAGCAGCCATTGCACCAGCTTTCCAAAATTAGACCTTTTACCGAACAAGCTACCAACCAAATCATAGTAAAAAAACAAGTCATTTATTTCGAACACCTTAACCTCTTAATTCGGTCATTACTTTCGTTACAGCGCTGCACACAACCGCCGTTTGTCGCCTTTGTTTTGTTGTTGGTCGTTGCACAACAAAATAACTGTAATAAGGCATCTCATTTGTTTATCGAACAGAAAAAACACAAAATGAAAAAACTATTTTTAACTACGTTATTTGTATTAATTGGCCTATTGCTAACAAGCTGCAAGAAAAACAGGGAAGAACAGCCCTATCCCGCTAACGAAAAAACCAAATTCAACATCAGTATTGAAAGCTTACCCGGACAAAACAACGCAATAGACGGACTTTCTGCTGTAATCACCATCAAATCTGCTACCGGACATTTGGTAATTGAAAACCAAGCAATTCCCTTAAATCATCGGGGCAACTATGTAAGCGATCCCATCGAACTTCCTAAAGGCAATTACGAATTGGTTAAACTGCTGCTACAACACCAAGGCAACACCTTGTTTGCAACGCCTTGTGCAGGTTCAATCATGGCACAACAGGTTAACAAGCCATTAGCCATCTCCATCAATCTACAAAAAACCGAGCATACTGTAGCCATAGAAGTTTTAGCCGTAACCATTAACCATAAGGCCGAAGACTTTGGCTATACAGGAGAGGTTTTTAACCATCCTCCTCCTATTGATAACGCTGATGATTTTGTATTAAACCTAAAACCGATTTTTAAAGTGGGTAAAATAGTGTACGACAGTATTCCGGCAGTGCTAAACATTACCACCTATCCCCTTCAGGGCAATCCAACTACGCAAACCTACTATATAGCCGCTGGCGGGCAAAAGCTCACTTTAGCTAAAAAAGTAGCCAAGTATAAACTTAGTATTGCTAAATGGGGAATGATAGATGAAGTAGAATTAGAACAAGCCGACATGACAAGCGAAGTGAAGCTCTTTATGGGAGGATCTACAGAGGTAGCTAAAAAAATTAAAACCGAATCGGTTTACCTCTTTTCTGGTGGACGATGGATACCACAAACACGAAAAGAATATAGTTACAATGCCTTAGGGCAAGTAACCCGTATTACACACCTTAGTAAAGCCACCGACGGAAGCCCAGTAACCGACGGTACAGAAGAACTCATTTACCAAGCCAATAACAAGGTGAGCGAAATTCGTTACCAAGTAAATGGCACCAATAAAGTAAATTACTTTTGGTACAAACCAGATGGCAAATTAGAACGTATGAAAGAAATTAATGAAGAAGACACCATTACAGCCGAGGTAAGCTACCTAGCACAGCCGGGTAAAACAGGCATCACCAATAATTATCAAATTGGCGCTACTTACCAATATAGCCGCCGTTATTACAAACAGTATGCAACGGCAGAAATGCAGGGCGGAAATGCCTATATTTACACCAACCATACCTCTCATGGCGATAGCGAAACCACTACCGCTACTTACGATTTCAACATTAATCCCTACGCACACTTAGATATTCCCGATTTTTGGCTCACACAGCTTTCCAAACATAACAGGTTAAACAAATGGAGCAGGTACGAAACATATATCCCAAAATACAACGCCTATCAATTTAGCTACACCTACGATGTGGAGGGGTTTCCTAAAGAAATCATTACCAAGTACAATATTTCCAACACTGCTACTGATGCCTACATTACCAAGACCGTTTTCACTTATTAAAGCAGTACAACTTCATAAATAAATTTCTTAATATTAGCCACAGGCACTCCAATTAAACAAAATGTACTGTGGCTAATTAAAACAAGCTCAAAACTCTTTAAATCATCCTAAAATAAGCACCAATAATTTGACGAAAATCATTATATAATACCAGCTTATAATCATCATATTTGTACTACCTAATCAACCAAAAAAAGCATAGACATGAAAAAATTAAGTTTACTTATCTTATTTGCAGCCTTTGCATTTCTAGCTAAGGCACAAGAAAAACCAACAAAAACAACTAAAATAGAAAAAAAAGAAGTAGAGATTTCTTGTGGAGAATGTATGTTTAAATTACCTGGCAAAGGTTGTGATTTAGCTGTTAGAATAGATGGCGTAGCCTATTTTGTTGATGGCAAAAAAACAGATGACTTTGGCGATGCACATGCCGAGGATGGTTTTTGTAATGCCATTAGAAAGGCAACCGTTACTGGAGAAATAATTAACGGTAGATTTAAAGCAAAAGCAATACAATTGCTAGCAAACAAGAAAACTGAAAAACCAAAGTCTAAATAGTTTTACCGCCACAGGTACACAGCTTTGTTTTAAGAGATAACTTAAACCCTAAATCTATTTATTTTTTAGCTGTGCATCTGTGGCTAAACCGTATCTTTGCTACATGACAAAGTTATCGGTTAACATCAACAAAATTGCCACACTGCGAAACAGCAGGGGCGGCAACAATCCTGATTTGGTAAAAGTAGCACTAGATTGCGAGAAATTTGGTGCAGAAGGCATTACAGTACATCCCCGTCCAGATGAACGACATATCCGCTACCAAGATACTTTCGATTTAAAAGCTGCCATTGCTACCGAATTTAACATAGAAGGAAACTGCCGCGAACAGAAATTTGTAGATTTAGTGTTGGCCAACAAACCTGCACAGGTTACTTTAGTACCAGATGCCGAAGGCCAACTTACCTCGAACCACGGCTGGGACACCATAAAACATCAAGAATACTTGAAACAAATGGTGGCTGTTTTTAAAAACGCAGGCATCCGTGTTTCTATTTTTGTAGATCCGGTGGTAGAAATGGTAGCAGCAGCCTTAACTACAGGAACCGACAGAATTGAGCTTTATACCGAAGCTTACGCCCAACAATACCACAACAATAGAGAAAAAGCAATTGCCCCATATTTGGCCGCGGCGCACAAAGCAAACGAGTTGGGCATAGGCATCAATGCCGGTCACGATTTAGACCTGCATAACCTAAAATACTTTGCACAAACCATCCCCGGGCTATTAGAAGTTTCTATTGGCCACGCCTTAATTAGCGATGCGCTCTACTTAGGGTTAGAAGAAACTATTAAGCGTTATTTAGCACAGCTATCGCAGTATTAAAGTTACAAGTAATAAGTTTTACATTATATTAAACGCCTCTATTTTTTCACTTTTAACTTTCCACGTTTGAATTTCAAGGGCATTTTTCTCGTTCTATTTGGCGCTTGTAGCTTTGGTATCCTCTCTACTTTTGTAAAACTAGCTTACGCCGAAGGTTATACTTTAGGCGATGTTACAGGCACGCAGGCATTGTTTGGAGTAATAATGTTATGGAGCATTTACTTAATTCAACGTCGAACGCAAGCTAAGGCCAAGCCTAAACCAGTTATTAAAACCCATTGGATTAAACTCTTATTAGCTGGTACATTTACCGGCTTGGTGAGCTTAACCTATTACCAATGTGTAAAGTTGGTACCTGCTTCGGTAGCAATTATTTTATTAATGCAGTTTGTTTGGATTACCGTAATACTAGAATTGATTTTCTTTAAAAAGAAACCTAATCGATTGCAAATGCTGGCTATCCTATTCATTTTAGTAGGCACCGTTGCAGCCAGTGGTTATTTCGAGCAATCTGCAGAAAACTTAAGTATAGCAGGTATTGGCTACGGACTAATAGCCGCTTTATGCTACGCCATTTTCCTCATGCTTAATGGTAATCTTGGAAATGAATATCCGCCGATACAAAAAAGCGCATTAATGATTACCGGTGCTTGCATTTTAATTTTCATTGTACTGCCCCCTGCTTTTCTATTTAATGGTGCGCTAAATGGCAGCTTATTAAAATGGGGATTAATTTTGGCTGTTTTTGGAACCGTAATTCCTCCATTATGCTTTGCTGCTGGCATTCCAAAAATTGGTTTAACCATGAGTTCTATTTTAAGTTCGGCAGAATTACCTGTAGCCGTAAGCATGTCGGCATTAGTTTTGCGTGAAGAAGTTAGCCTCATCAGATGGATTGGCGTAGCAATTATTTTATCGTCCATGATACTTCCAAATTTGGAAAACTTAAAGAAAACGGATAAATTAAAATAAAAATTTAAAGCTCCTACCCCTTCCAAGGTATCGGCACAAGCGTATAACTAAAATAATAAGCACCAACAGCGTATTCCCGCTTATTCGCAAAGAGGTAAAAAGGGAGCACTAATTAAAGATTAAAACCATGAAAAAAATACTATCGGCCATACTACTCACCTCTACCCTTTTAGCTTGTAAAAACAGCTCTACCATTAATACCGATGAAGCAGGAAAAGTAATTATTACCTACCTCAAAGGAAATCCAGAGTATAAAACCACCCGATTTAATTTTGGAGAGCTGAGGTTTAATAATGAAAAAGAATATGCGGAGTTAGAAAACTATCGCCAGTTGGCCAACGAAGGCTACATTACCCTAACCCTATTAAGCGCTAAAAAGAAATTCCTTTCTAAAGACAGCAGCTATGTTTACAGCGCCAAACTTACCCAAAAAGCCAGCAATTTTGTTTTAAAGCAAGAAACCGACAAAGCTACTGTTAAAGCCATTACTTACGAGCTAACCGACGAGAAGCCTGTAGATTTCTCTAAAGTAACCGATGTTACCGCAAAAGTGACCGTATCGCTAAAAAAAACCAACACTCCTTTTGCCGCTTTTCAAAAGAAGCCCGAAGAAAACAGTGAATTTCTTACCAAAACCTATCATTTAAAATACGATAAAGAAGAAGGTTGGAAAATAAAGAAATAAAATAAGCGATAAGTTAAAGTGCACTATAACTCAATTCTACAAACGAATGCCCTATTTGGCCCGGCATAGGCGGGTTCATTTTTCGGATGCCCACTTTTGCTGTAAGTATAAAAGGATAGCTTTCTTTAACAGCAGCTAACATATTCTTTACTACAGTTTCTAAAAGTTTCTGAGTTTGCTTCATTTCCTGTAGAACAATATGGTTAAGCACTTCGTAATTAACTGTTTTAGCTAAGTTTTCAGTATCATTGCTAGGTGTAAATGTTACTTCTACATCTACCATAAAAATACCACCAATTAATTGTTCTTCGGGATAAAACCCATGGTACGCATGGCAACTAACATCTCTTAAAGCAACGGTTTGAGTGTACATTTTCTCTAAAGTTTTGCGAATACAATTATACCTAAATTTTGTTTAGGGATTGAGGTATTTTACTAACTTTGGTTATAACCAATTAAAAACCTAAATCCTTTTAAAATGAGTAAATCTGCAAGAAAAGATCTTTACGAAGCACCAGATTATTATTTGATAGACGAACTTTTATCTGAAGAACATTTATTAATCCGTGCCTCGGTTAGAGACTGGGTTAAGAAGGAAGTAAGTCCAATTATCGAAGATTATGCACAACGAGCAGAATTCCCGAAACAACTTATTAAAGGACTGGGAGAAATTGGCGCCTTTGGCCCTACTATTCCGGTAGAATATGGCGGAGCAGGTTTAGATTATACTGCCTACGGCATTATTATGCAGGAAATTGAACGAGGCGATTCGGGTATCCGCTCTACGGCTTCGGTACAGGGCTCGTTGGTAATGTATCCCATTTATACCTACGGAACAGAAGAACAGCGTAAAAAATACCTCCCTAAATTAGCCACCGGCGAGTTGATGGGCTGTTTTGGCTTAACAGAACCAGATCATGGCTCTAATCCGGGCGGCATGGTAAGCAATATTAAAGACAAAGGCGACCATTACCTATTAAATGGCGCTAAAATGTGGATTTCTAATGCCCCTTTTGCCGATATTGCGGTGGTTTGGGCCAAAGATGAAGAAGGTAAAATTAGAGGAATGATTTTAGAGCGTGGAATGGAAGGCTTTAGCACCCCAGAAACGCACAACAAATGGAGTTTAAGAGCTTCGGCAACTGGAGAACTGGTATTTGATAACGTAAAAGTGCCTAAAGAAAACATTTTTCCAGACATTAAAGGCTTAAAAGGCCCATTGGGCTGTTTAAACCAAGCCCGTTACGGTATTGCTTGGGGCGCTTTGGGTGCCGCTATGGATTGCTACGATACCGCCCTACGCTATGCTAAAGAACGTGAACAATTTGGCAAGCCCATTGGCGGTTTCCAATTGCAACAAAAGAAGTTAGCCGAGATGATTACCGAAATTACCAAAGGACAATTGTTGGTTTGGCGTTTAGGTCAGTTAAAAAGCGAAAACAGGGCTACTGCCGAACAAATCTCGATGGCTAAACGTAATAGCGTAGAAATAGCTTTAGATATTGCCCGCAATGCCCGTCAAATGTTGGGTGGCATGGGCATTACTGGCGAATATTCTATTATGCGCCACATGATGAACCTAGAATCGGTAGTAACTTACGAAGGTACGCACGATGTGCATCTGCTCATTACAGGAATGGATGTAACGGGATTAAATGCTTTTAAGTAACCCAATACCACAACGGATCAGGATTTTAGGATTGACAAGATTTTCATGATTTCCAATTAAACATCAAAAATCCTAATCCTGTTCATCTTAAAATCTTGTAAACCCTAGTCAAGACAATTAAACGCAATGACCATAGACGAAATCACATACAAAGTAAACGGTTGTGCCATGAAAGTGCACAATACTTTGGGCAATGGATTTCAAGAAGTAATTTATCAAAGATGTTTAGCTATTGAACTCAGCAGAGTTGGATTGATTTATGCAAGAGAGGTGGAACAAACAATCTATTACGAAGACATTGAGGTTGGAATTAGAAGAGCTGATTTTATTATAGAAAATCAAATAGTTGTAGAACTAAAAGCTGTGATTAATTTAGAAGATGTACATTTAGCTCAGGCTAAAAATTATGTCACCGCATACAAGTTTCCCATCGGTTTATTAATTAACTTTGGAGCCGTTAGTTTACAGTTTAAGAAAATTTATAATTCAAATAATAAATATAGCCCACTTCAATAACTGATCAGGATTTTAGGATTGACAAGATTTTCATGATTTCCAATTAAACATCAAAAATCCTAATCCTGTTCATCTTATAATCTTGTAAATCCTGATCAAGACAATTAAACATCCAGATGAAGACATTTAAAAAATATATTCTACTCCCTGCCCCACCAGAAGAAGTTTACTTAGGTTTAACTAAAGCGCAAAGCATTCAGTTATGGACTGGTGCCGAAGTAGAATTTGAAGAACAAGTAGGTACGGAATTCTCTTTTTGGGACGGTGATATTGTTGGGAAGAACCTAGAATTTGAGCCAGGCAAGAAAATTGTTCAGCAATGGTATTTCGGCGAAGAAAACGAGCCATCCATTGTTACCATTAAGCTGCATCCTGATAAAAAAGGAACTTCCTTAGAATTTGTGCAAACCAATATCCCCGATGAAGACTACAAAGATTTTACCGAAGGAATTAACGAATATTATCTTGGAGGCTTAGCCGATTTTTTTGAGGAAGAAATATAACCATTGCATGAACATTGTACTATTAGATAGAAAAACATTGGGAGAAGCCGCTGCATTGGCTAATTTACAACAACTTGGCCATTGTACCTTTTACGAAAGCACCAAAACTGATGAAGTTGCAGAAAGAGTAAAAGATGCAGCAGTAATTATTACCAATAAAGTAATGGTAAATCGAGAGGCAATGCTTGCGGCCACCAAACTAAAATTAATATGTATTGCGGCTACAGGCACCAACAATGTTGATTTACAGGCCGCAAAAGAACTCGGTATTCCCGTAAAAAACGTATCTGGATATTCTACCGAAAGCGTGGCCCAACACACTTTTGCCATGCTGTTGGCCTTTCAGAACAAAATCTGTTATTTCGATGATCATGTAAAATCAGGCGCATACTGTAAGAGCGATACCTTTACTCATCTACAACCCATTTGGGAACTTCACGGAAAAAGATTGGGGATTATTGGTTTGGGTACCATTGGTAAACGTGTTGCTCAAATTGCTACCTGTTTCGGTGCAGAGGTGGTATATTACTCTACTTCAGGCAAAAACAACGGGGCTCCTTACCAACAACTGGAACTAAGCGCACTGCTAAAAACATGCGATGTAGTTTCTATCCATGCCCCGCTGAACGACAACACCCATAATTTGCTCACTTACGATTTAATGAAATTGATGCCTGCCCATGCCGTTCTTGTAAATACCGGCAGAGGTGGTATTATAAACGAAACGGATTTAGCCCAAATTATTGACGAAGATTTAATAGGCGGCGCATGTATTGATGTTTACACCACAGAACCAATTTTGGCAGATAACCCACTGTTGCGTGTAAAAAACAAACACAAGTTATTACTAACGCCTCATGTGGCATGGTCTAGCAGCGAAGCCATAAATACCGTTATCCTTAAAACGATAGGAAACATTACAAGCACAACGCTGTAAGTAAGCTAATCAATGAGAGATCTCGATCAACTCTACTTAAAGCAAGAAGAACCTTTTCAAAGCTGCTTGCTGTGGCTAAGAGATAGTATTCTTACTATTGATAAAGATATTAGCCCAGAATGGAAATACAAACTGCCTTTTTTCTATCACAAAGGTAAAAGGCACTGTTATTTATGGCTACACAAAAAATACAAACTACCCTACATTGGCTTTGTTGACGGGAATTTATTGGATGATGAAGAACTGTTAGTTAAAAAACGAGCGAAAATGAAAACCCTGCTAATAGCTCCCGAGCTAGATTTGCCTATTGAAAAAATTAACACACTGCTAAAGAATATTTTATATCTTAGAAATAAATAATAATTGAATTTAGATGAAACGCTTTCAAACCCTTTCTGTAGTTGCTATTATGCTTGCTTTGCAATCATGTAATACTCCTTCTTATTTTCTTCCAGCTGTTACAGGTAATGATATTGCTTATTTGCCTAAACCTATGGAAGTAGATTCTGTTAAAAGCAAAATACATATTAGTGGAAGTATTGCTGGAATGACATTACCATATAATTCTGGAAATCTCGACATGGTTTTTTTAAATGTTAGTCGTGGGCATACCTTAAAAAGCTTAAACTTCGCTTATGGCGTCTTTGGTTTTGCAGGAAGAACAACAGATGAAAACACCAATAAAGGAGAAAATCAAATCGTTGAGTTTGATAACAAAAATTTCTATGGTGGCGGATTAAGGAGTTCTTTAGGATTTTACGACACTTCTGGAAACGCCGAATTTAGAGTACTGAGCTGGGAAAATAGTTTAAGTTTTGAAAATGGTTCCTATTCTTCTTTCAGAAAAAAGTACAGCACAATGAACAATAAAGATATTGTAAGCGCATCGCAAACTATGATGTACACCACTGGCGCAGCTACCGAAATTATTTGGCACTCCAAAAATCGTCCTGCTAATCAATTTGCATTCAGAATTTTCTTTGGTTTCACAGCAGATTTAAATCGTAATCTACAAAAATCTAACCCAAAAGAAGAAATAGATGGTAAAGCTATTGACTTTGCTTTTTTCATGAAGCTCAATAAGTTCTATGGAGTTCTTAATGCAGGTGGAAACAAAGGTTTGACAAGTAAGTTAAGCTTAGGGTATGCCTTTTAAAACAATTTCCCTTAGTAGCTGTTCCTTAATAAATTCATTATTATGGGAAAATCATTGGGCGTTTTATTAATTGTAGTTGGATTAATTATGCTAGTGTGGAGTGGCTTTACTTACACTAAAGAGGAAAAAATAGTTGATGTAGGAGCTATAGAAATTACTGCAGACAAACAAAAAACCGTTAATTGGCCACCTTATGTAGGGGCAATTGCCATGGTAGTAGGCGTAATTATCTATATTGGCGCAAAAAGAAGACAATAAAAAAAGCCAGCAACAAAAATGCTCACTGGCTATATAATGCAAATTATATTTCTTTTTAGTAATCTTCGCTAGTTACTGTTACAATAGCATCGCGTAAATTGTAGTTCGAAGCCATTACTTCGCCATAAGCACCAGTACTTCTAATGGCAATTAAATCATTTCTAAAGGTTTCTTGCAAGGCCACTTCCTTTCCAAAACAGTCGGTACTCTCGCAAATTGGCCCCACTACATCATACTTTACACTTTCAACTTTTAACTTTTGACTTAGGTTTTCGATTTGATGATATGCCTGATACAAAGCTGGGCGCATCAGCTCGGTCATACCCGCATCTAAAACAATGAAATTCTTTTTCTTGCCATTTTTCACATAAAGTACACGGCTAATTAAAGACGATGATTGACCAACCAAAGCCCTACCCAATTCAAAATGCACTTCCTGATGAGGTTTGACCTCCAAGAAATCATTGAAAATTTTAAAGTAAGCCTCAAAGTCTGGAATTTGAGCATTCGGATGGTGATAATCAATGCCTAAACCACCGCCAACATTTAGTACTTTAACTTTAAATCCTTTATCTTCAAACCAAGCTGCAAACTCGTTTACACGCACACAAAGGTTTTTGTAAACATCTAAATTGGTAATCTGCGAACCAATATGAAAATGGATGCCCACAAACTCCAAATTAGCCGAAACATTTAAAATATCGGCACAGGCAGGCATATCCCACGAGTTAATGCCAAACTTATTTTCATCTAAACCAGTGGTAATGTTTGCGTGGGTATGTGCATCTACGTTAGGGTTAATACGAATGGCCACTTTAGCCACTTTTCCTTTTTTAGCTGCCAATTCGTTAATTACTTGCAATTCTTGCAACGACTCTACGTTAAAGCAAAAAATAGTTTGATCTAGGGCATAATTAATTTCCTTATCAGATTTGCCTACGCCTGCAAAAACCACCTTGTTGTTTGTAAAACCGCTTTCAATAGCCTTTTTTACTTCGCCACCACTTACCGCATCGGCACCAAAACCAGCTTGTTTAATCTGTGCTAAAACCTTATCGTTAAAATTAGCTTTCATGGCATAATGCACATGAAAATTGTGCGAATTTGCCGCATCGCTACAAGCCTTTAGCGTATTTCGCAACAAATTTAGATCGTAATAATAGAAAGGCGTTTCTATATTCGAAAAATGTGCTATATCTTTATCCGAAAACATAATCTTGAAATTTATACTTATCCTCTTCTTGGTCTTTTTAACGGTTATCTACGTAGGCAACTATATTGATTACCGTCGTGGAAATATTAGCCGCACAGAGTTCGAAAGAAGAATCCGTATCTCAATTGTATTAATATTAATTATCGTTTTTATTTTTTTCTATTATCGTTAGTCCTTAAATCTCCTAAAGGGAATTAAGGTTACTCAAAAATCCTATTGTGCAAGCTTCTTAAGGCCTCCACCTTATCGTCTGTATTTACCAAAAGGGAGATATTATATGCGCTACCACCATAAGAAATCATCCTTACTGGCAAGTGTTTAATCGCATCTAACACCTTTGAGGCATATCCATGTTTTTCGGCTCCAAAATCACCCACTACACAAATAATGGTTTGGTCTCTGTCTAATTCTACACTACCGAAAGCATTTAATTCCGTTACAATTTTATCCAAGTTATCTGTAAAGTCAACGGTTAAAGAAACCGCTACTTCCGAAGTGGTAATCATGTCTATTGGTGTTTTGTAACGTTCAAAAACCTCAAAAACTTTACGTAAAAAACCATAGGCCAACAACATTCGGCTCGATTGGATTTTAATAGCCGTAATACCTTCTTTGGCAGCAATAGATTTAATTTTGCCTTTCTCACTTTCGGTACTAATTAAGGTACCAAAAGCCTTGGGTTCCATTGTATTTAACAACCTCACCGGAATTTTATATTTACGTGCCGGAAAAACCGATTGTGGATGTAAAATTTTAGCGCCAAAATAAGCCAGCTCGGCAGCCTCGTCAAAAGATAGGTTAGCAATAGGCTTTGTTCCTTTTACAATACGAGGGTCGTTATTGTGCATTCCATCAATATCGGTCCAAATTTGAACTTCATCGGCCGAAATAGCTGCGCCTATTAACGAAGCCGTATAATCACTTCCCCCACGGCGTAAATTATCTATTTCACCAAAACTATTCCTACAAATAAAACCTTGTGTAATAAACAGTTTATTAGCTGGATTTGCAGTTAAAATTGGTGTTAAATTTTGTGTAATAAAATCAACAACTGGTTCGTTGTCTTCGTCTATCCTCATAAAATCTAAAGCTGGCAACAATACAGATGGTACGCCAATCGATTTCAAATAAACATGGTATAAAGTGGTTGAGAGTAATTCGCCCTGCGCTAAAACTACTTTATCTTCAATAGTTGTAAATACATTATTAGCTAAAGAAAGTAGAAAACTGAAATGATAATCTACCACTTCT
Organism: Pedobacter sp. UBA4863; assembly: GCF_002399615.1. GTDB lineage: Bacteria > Bacteroidota > Bacteroidia > Sphingobacteriales > Sphingobacteriaceae > Pedobacter. The sequence goes on from NZ_DHDZ01000033.1 coordinate 201,710, forward strand.
TGTCCTTGCGCTCTAAAATCGCCTGCTGGCAAAAGCTCGGCTACAACCGTATCATAATTGTTTTTTAAGCTCGTAATTAATTCAATGCCCTTCTTCTTGTCTTCCTTCAGTAACGCGTTTGAAATTTCTACCAAGCTATTTGTAGTACCAGACATTGCCGATAATACTACAATTTGTCTTTCTGCCGGATTAACAATGTCCAACAATTTTTTCATACGTTCTGGGCTACCAACCGAAGTGCCACCGAATTTTAAAACTTTCATTTAATTTTTATTGTTTTTTAGCATAGTGAAACAATTCCCACCGTTACAGGAAATGTTTTCATTTTTAAATTATTGAATGCAGATTTTTACTAATATTGTAACGAGGCGTGAAAATAACTAAAAGACTGTTAATTCCTACCCTTCAAATGAAATAAAATAAGGTTTTTTATATTTTTATCAACCTTAACCAAACATAATTTGATTTTTTATTGCAATAAACTACTTATAATATGCAACTAGACCAGTTAAGTCAGACTACCATACAAACATGGTTAAATGGCAATTACGACGATATTACCAAATCAACCATACAAAAACTTTTAGACCAAGAAGCTTATACAGAGCTTACCGATGCTTTTTATAAAAATTTAGAATTTGGCACGGGCGGTTTACGCGGTATTATGGGTGCAGGCTCTAACCGTATCAACAAATATACCATTGGTACTGCTACACAAGGTTTGGCCAACTATCTGCTTAAAAAATATCCGGGAGAAAAAATTGCTGTAGCCATTGCACACGATAGCAGAAACAACTCAGATGTATTTGCTAAAATTACTGCCGATGTATTCTCTGCAAACGGCATTAAGGTTTATTTCTTTTCGGCTTTGCGCCCTACACCAGAACTTTCGTTTGCTATACGCGAATTAGGCTGTAAAAGTGGCGTAATGTTAACCGCATCACATAACCCCAAAGAGTACAATGGCTATAAAGCCTATGGTGCAGATGGAGGCCAATTTACTTCGCCAGATGATAAAATGGTGATGGAAGAAGTTGCTGCCATTAAAAGTATTGACGAGGTTAAATTCGACAGCATTGACGCAAACATTGAAATGATTGGCGAAGAAATTGACCAAAAATATCTTGATAAAATTACTGCTTTATCTGTTTCTCCGGATGCAATTGCTCGTCAGCAAAATTTAAAGATCGTTTACTCTCCTATACACGGCACCGGTATTACACTAGTACCAAAAGCATTGGCTCAATTTGGTTTTACTAACGTTAATATTGTTGAAGAACAAAGTAAACCTGATGGCAATTTCCCTACGGTAATCTATCCTAACCCAGAAGAAAAAGAAGCTTTAACCTTGGCTTTAAAAAAGGCCGAAGAAATTGATGCTGATTTGGTTTTAGCTACCGATCCAGATGCCGACCGTGTGGGTATTGCCGTTAAAAATACCGATGGCGACTTTGTTTTGCTAAATGGCAACCAAACTGGAAGTTTATTGGTTAACTATATGCTTACCGCCTGGCAAGAAAAGGGCAAATTAACAGGCAATGAATATGTGGTGAGTACCGTAGTTACCACCAGTCTTATTAAAACTATTTGTAAAGATAAAGGGGTAGCATATTTTGAAACCCTAACCGGCTTTAAATGGATTGGTAAAGTAATGACCGAATTGTTGGGCAAAAAACAATTTATTGTTGGTGGCGAAGAAAGTTACGGCTACTTAGTTGGCGATTTGGTACGCGACAAAGATGCCATAATATCTTGCGCCTTTATTGCAGAAATGACCGCTTTTTACAAAGATAAAGGCAGTAGTTTATACGAAGCCATGATAGAAATGTATGTGAAATACGGCATGTACAAAGAAGACTTAGTAGCCATTACCAAACAAGGAAAAACAGGTGCTGAAGAAATTAAAGCCATGATGGAGAAATTCAGGAACAATCCGCCCGCTAGTTTGGGTGGTTCGCCAGTGGTAACCTTAAAAGATTACGAACTAAATAAAATAACTAACATTAAAGCTGGTACTAGCAAAGAACTTGGCTTTCCTAAATCGGATGTTTTACAGTTTATTACCGAAGATGGCAGTATTATTTCTGCTCGTCCGAGTGGTACAGAGCCTAAAATTAAATTCTATTGCAGCGTAAACGAGCCTTTAGCAAGTACTGGAGAGTTTAAAGCTACTGAACAGAAGCTTAACGATAAGATCAAAACTATTATGAGCGATTTACAAGCTTAGTTTTTTTCGATAACACGAAATCTATATATTCTGTCCGTCATTTCGAACATAGAGCGAAATCTAACAATGTTTTAATTGCTAGATTTCTCCACATTCTTCGTAGAAATGACGGACATATTTTATTTAGGAAACTCATAAAACTCTGAATGAACAATACAAAATTAGGATGGATAGGTTTAGGCAACATGGGCAATCCAATGGCGAAAAACCTATTAAAAGCAGGTTACGATTTATCGGTATATAACCGCTCTGCAGATAAAACAGAGGATTTTAAAGAAGAAGCTACAATTTGCCAAAGCACTGCTGAGTTAGTACGAAACAGTGATATTATCTTCACTATGTTGACTAATGATGATGCGGTAAATCAAGTTTATCAAGAAATAACAAAAGAAGAACTGGAAGGAAAGCTGTTTATAGATTGCAGTACTATTTCTCAAGAATGTTCTTTAGCAAATGCCGAACTAGCTAAAACTAAGAAAGCTGGTTTTATTGATGCTCCCGTTGCTGGTAGTACCATGCCAGCTAAAGAAGGTACATTAATTATCATGGCTGGTGGCGACGAAAAAGATATCGAAAGAGCTCAACCTTATTTCGACAAGTTAGGAAAACTCACCAAACACTTGGGCGCAAATGGAAGTGGTGTAGCTGCTAAACTTTCGATCAATTATTTCTTATCCCTTATCTATCAAGGATTGGCTGAAACCGTTTTATTCTCTGAGAAATTAGGTCTAGAGCGTAAAGACATGCTAGAAATCATTAACGAAAGTGCCTGCGGAAATGGGGCTACCAAAGTGAAAACACCGCTACTGATTAACGATAGTTATCCTGCTGCTTTTGCTTTAGATTTAATGTTGAAGGATATCTTACTGGCACAAAAAGCAGGTGCTGATTTTCCTTTATCTCAAGCGATGATTGATACCTACCAAGACGCACATCATAAAGTTTTCGGCAAAGATGATGTAATTGGGATTATCGAGGCGTTAAAATAATTTTAGTAAAATTACGAAGTTTTAAAAATTCCTAAGTCTTGTTTTACTATTCGTCATTTCGACGAAGAATGAGGAGAAATCTGGCAAATTGCAAATCGTTAGATTTCTCTCTGCTTTCGAAATGACGAGCAAGCGCACCAACCTATCTGATTTGCTAAGCTGATAGACTTAATAATAAAATCTATTAACCTACCATCTCCGGCACATCATCATCTGCATACAACTTACCAGCTGTAGCTTTTCTAATTTCATCTACGGTAACGCCTGGAGCTCTTTCTAACAGTTTAAAACCACCTTCTGGCAAAACATCAAAAACACCTAATTCGGTTACTATTTTTTTAATACATTTTATCCCAGTTAAAGGCAAAGTACAAGCAGGCAGCAACTTACTCTCTCCCGCTTTATTTACATGCTGCATGGCTACAATAATATTTTTTGCCGAAGCCACCAAATCCATTGCCCCTCCCATTCCTTTTACCATTTTGCCCGGAATTTTCCAGTTAGCTATATCGCCGTTTTCCGAAACCTCCATGGCTCCCAAAATGGTTAAATCAATCTTTTGGCTCCTGATCATCCCAAAGCTCATGGCCGAATCGAAAATAGCAGACCCAGGCAAAGTAGTTATGGTTTGTTTACCTGCGTTAATTAAATCGGGGTCTTCTTCGCCTTCGAATGGAAATGGCCCCATCCCCAATAAACCATTTTCAGATTGTAATACTACATTAATTCCCTCTGGGATATAATTGGCTACCAAAGTTGGGATACCAATACCCAAATTAACGTAATAGCCGTCTTTTATTTCTTTAGCGATGCGTTTCGCTATACCGTTTTTGTCAAGCATATTTTTGATGTGATAATGTGATGATTAGCTTATTATCAAATTAACTAATCATCGAATTATTTTTGTTTGTCTGTCGCAATTATTTTGTTAAGTATTTTCTGAATAGATTCAATTTTGCTTAGTAATTCTTCACTAGAAGGATAGTTTTTCGAATGCTTACATATTAGCAACCAATATTTTGTTTCTTCACATTCTTTAGCAGAAATTTTCATTTTATGAATAAAATCAGCCTTGCTTTCAGCATTTTGCGCTTCTCAAATTTTAGCTCCAATACTTGTTCCTGCCTTTAACAATTGATTTGTAAAGCAAATTCGAAACTCAATTTAACAATTATGTTTTCATTAATTTTCTCATCATTTATAGGCTATCTTATTATCAAATCATCACATTAGCTAATCCACTTTCCTTACCGTCAACTGCTCAATCCTTTTCTCGTAATTTTTACCTTGAAAAATTCTGTGCACATACACTCCTGGCGTATGAATATGGTCTGGATCTAGTGTTCCAACTTCTACCAATTCTTCTACTTCGGCAATGGTTATTTTACCTGCCATAGCCATTACTGGGTTAAAGTTTCTACTGGTAGAACGAAAAACAAGGTTACCGGCAGTATCTCCTTTCCATGCTTTCACAATAGCAAAATCGGCATCAAAAGCATATTCCATTAAATAATCTTTACCGTTGAAATTTCTGGTTTCCTTACCTTCGGCAACTTCGGTACCTACACCTGCTGGCGTAAAAATAGCCGGCATGCCGTAACCTGCGGCTAAGCAACGCGTAGCTAAGGTACCTTGAGGAATTAACTCAACTTCTAATTCACCACTTAATAACTGGCGTTCAAACTCGCCATTTTCGCCAACATAAGAAGCTATCATTTTTTTTATTTGACGCTTGTGCAATAACAAGCCAAGCCCAAAATCATCTACGCCAGCATTGTTAGAAATACAGGTTAACTCTTTTACTTCTTTTTTTACTAAGGCAGAAATACAGTTTTCGGGGATACCGCAAAGGCCAAAACCGCCTAACATTAAAGTTTTTCCGTTTGTAATATCAGCTATTGCCTCATCGGCATTTGCCACTACTTTATTAATCATATTTGGTGTTTTTCCCAACTGTTTGGGATAAGTATCGGCTAAATTAGAAAGTTAATTTGGCTAAACAAAGGTAAAAGAAGAGTTTTAAAGGTGTTTATTGCACACTATCTAATATCCAAAAATGCTGTTTCAATTAAGTTTTTTTATATTTAGGCACCAAATTTTATCTATGAGCTCTTTTTGTAAAAAAATCCTGATCATACTATTTACCATTGTTTTACCTTGTTGCATATATGCACAAAACAATATCAGGCAATCTTCTACTAATGACAATAAGGTTTTACCAGTTACCTTAACAAGCTTTACTGCAAAAAGTGACGAAATTAATAAGATTGTTGTGAACTGGAGCACATCAAGTGAAGCCAACAATAGCTACTTCGAGGTTTTGATTTCTAAAGATGGCCACAATTTCGTTAAAATTGGCCAAGTTCAAGGTGTAGGAAATAGCAATACTACACAGCACTATCAATTTGTAATTCATAATATAGCTTCCATCACCTTAACAGGATCGTTACCCTTTCTTTTATTTTTACTTATACCATCGGTGCGTAACAGAAAATTACGGGTATATTTTTATGTGTTTTTTGCGTTTATGATTATATCATGTGCTAAAAACAAAGACCAAGAAAATTTAACGGAACTAAAGAAATATTACATCAATCTGCAACAGGTTGATAATGATGGAAAAACCACCAACTACGGTACTTTTATACAGCGTGTAACTGTTAAAGTGCCTAAGTCTTAAAATTACTTCATATAAACGTAAGTAATCCCATCTCCACCTCTATCTAAATGTTCATCTTCCATCCTATCTACTTGTTTATACGATTTTAAATGCGTTCTAATTAATTTCCTTAAAATTCCGTCGCCTTTACCGTGTATAATTTTAATAGATGGAAAGCCCAACATAATGGCTTTGTCCATGTAATTTTCTAATTCTTGCAAAGCAACTTCGCCACGCATACCACGCAAATCTAGCTCTGCTCTAAAATTGCTCACTGCATCTGTTAAACTATTGGTGTAAGAACTACGTTGCACTAATTTCTTCAGCTGCTTATTACTAATCTTCTGCACCCGGTTGCGCTTAACTACCGAACGTAAATCGCCGAAAGCAACCACCAAATTATTTTTATTAATCTCTAACACCTGCCCAGTACTCTCTGTGCCCACCAACTGTATCCAATCGTTAACGGCTAGCTCACTGTCATCAAACTCCACCACAAATTTAGGTTCTTCAACTTTAACCTCGTTTTTAGCTAAACCCTTTTGTAGGTTCTGCCTAATTTCGCGAGTTGCTTCCTTATCAGCCTGTTTCTTTTTAATTTGTGCAATGGTATTTTCTACCAGTTTATTGGCATCTTTAATAATGTTCTGCGCCTGTACTTTAGCGTCTTTAATTAATGTTTTTTTATTTTCTTCGAGATAAGATTTCTGCTTTTCGTTCTCCGCTAAAAGTTGGTTTAACCTATTTTGCTGGTTGGCCAGTTTTGCTTTAGTTTCATGAACCTGTCGTTTTTCTTTCTCCAAGTTTATCAACAAGCTATCGATACTATTTTGGTTCGTACCAATTTTCTGCTTCGCTAATTCTAGCACTTCTTTCTGTAAGCCTATATTTTGTGCAATTTCGAAAGCATACGAACTACCTGGCTTACCAATATCTAATATATATAGCGGTTTCATTTTGGCATTATCAAAAAGCATGGAAGCATTCTCCAAGCCTTCAGTATCGCCTGCAAACAACTTTAAATTAGAGTAGTGCGTAGTAATTACCCCTCTAACTTTCTTATTGTTTAGCACCTGCAATACCGCTTCGGCCATTGGCCCACCAAACTGCGGATCGGTACCCGTACCAAATTCATCTATCAGCACCAAAGTTTTTGCATTGGCATGAGTTACAAAATAACGCATCTTCTTTAAATGTGCACTATAAGTACTCAAATCCGATTCGATAGATTGATCGTCGCCAATATCTGCAAAAATTTGATGGAAAATCCCCATCTCACTATGTTCATCTACAGGCACTAACAAACCCGCTTGCAACATCATCTGCAATAAGCCCACGGTTTTCATACATACCGATTTACCGCCTGCATTTGGCCCAGAAACCAAAATAATGCGCATACCATCGTTAATTTGAATATTTAACGGCACTACCAATTTTTGCTCGTTAGCAAAAGACAACAACAACAAAGGATGGCGAGCATTGATCAATTTCGTTCTCGCTTCTTTTAACAACAAGGGCATTTGCGCACCTATTTGAATAGCAAACAGCGCTTTAGCCCTCACAAAATCTAACTTTGTTAAAAAACTATGGTATAACAATAAAATAGATGTATATGGCCTCAATTCGCTGGTAGTTTCGATAAGAATGCGGATAATTTCCCTACGCCTGTCAAATTCTAAATCGCGAAGCTTATTATTAAGTGTAAAAACTTCTTCTGGCTCTAGATATACCGTTTGCCCGCTAGCAGACTCATCGTGAACAAAGCCTTTAATTTTACGTTTATTTTCTGCTAGAATAGGAATACAAATCCTGCCATCGCGTACCGTTAAGCTACCATCGGCTACCCAATTGCTGGCTACGGCATTTTTATAAATGGCATCCATCTTTCTACGCACTTCTTGTTCGCCCTTGGCAATGGCAGTGGTAATTTCTAACAGTTCTTTAGAGGCATTGGGCTTAATTTTACCTTTAACATCTAAAATATTTTCTATTTTACGAAGTATATCTCTTTCTATGGGCAGATGCTGAAATAAAGCCTCTAAACTTGGGTAAAGTTCTTTGCGCTCATCAAAAAATCTAATTACCGCAAAAACGGTTTGTAGCGAAGTATAAATCCTGAAAAGTTCGTCTTCAAGCAAATAACTGCCCTCTATCCTAATTTTATCAACTAAAACCTTAATATCAAAAAACGCATTAATTCGTAAAGGCTCTTGGTTTTCGAGGATACTTTTAAACTCTTTCGTTTGCCGTAAAAATTTATCAATTTGGTCGTATTTGGCCATTACCTGCATCTTATCGACCAAGTTTTGACCCATTGTGCTTAAACAATGTTGGCGCACCAATTGCCTTACCTCGTTAAACCCTAGTCTCTCTTCGCAATTTTCTGGATACAGCATATATTATATAACAGATTTAGGTGCTTTAAGCAATCTTTTTAATGGTTTGGCAGGTTTCTTTAAGCTATCGGCTTTACGGTCTTTTGCTACCTTCTTTAAAGAATCTGTAATTTTTTTCTGGGCAGTTACCCGCTGTAAACTGTCTTGCCTTTCCAATTTCTCAGTCTTTAACCGCTCTTCCTTCTCCTGTCTTTTAGTTTCTTCGTCTCTTGTCTTATTTATTTTTTCGCTAATCCTATTGTACATTTTAGTCAACAAATCAGCATGCTGGTAATAATAAGCCATACTTTTAGCATGCATTGCCGAATCGATACCGTATTTTTTAAAAACACCTTTGTACAAGGGTGCTGATACTTTTTTTGCGCTATCTGGCGTTGGTATAGTGCCAACATAACCATCTAAAACATGTATGTCGTATAAAATTTTTTCCATCTCTGCAGGCTGTACAATATCTTTCGGAATACCCGGTTTACAGGCAACCATTAGTAGCGTACTTAAAAAGAGCAATAATATTCTCGTCATTTCTGTATTAAAACTTCAGCTTTGCTAGCCAAATTAAAAAAGGTTATCTAATTTTACCCCAAAAATACTGATAAATGAGCATTGCAGATAACTTATTAAAATATAAAAGCGAAGTAGAAAGCGATGGCGTAAAACTGGTTGCTGTTTCTAAAAACCACCCGGCACAAGCTGTAATGGAAGCTTACGAAGCTGGCCAACGTGTTTTTGGTGAAAACCTAGTGCAAGAAATGGTAGAAAAACAGGCTCAGTTACCTGCCGATATTGAATGGCATTTAATTGGCCATTTGCAAACCAACAAAGTAAAATACATTGCTTCTTTTGTAAAGCTAATCGAATCGGTAGATAGTTTAAAGCTATTAAAAGAAATTAACAAGCATGCCGCCAAGCACAACCGCGTAATTGATTGCCTATTGCAAATTTATATTGCAGACGAAGAAACCAAATTTGGCCTAGGTTTTGATGAAGCCGTAGAGTTACTTCGTTCTGAAGAATTTACGGAACTGAAAAATGTGAGAATTATTGGCTTAATGGGCATTGCAACCAATAGCACCAGCGAAAAACAAACCATGGCCGAGTTTAACGAACTAAAAGTATTGTTCGATGGCATTAAGATGAGCTTCTTTAGAAAGGACGATTTTTTCAAAGAAATCTCTATGGGAATGTCTGCCGATTATAAAATTGCTATTGAAGAAGGTAGCACAATGGTAAGAATTGGCAGCAATATTTTTGGCAAGAGAGTAATCAAACACTGGAAAAATAAGGAATAAACAAAAAATAACCAATTCAACAATAATCAATTTCCAAATTTAAGATAACAACCAGTAATCAAAAAAATGAATATCCAACTAAGAGTAGCAACAGCCCAAGATTGCCCTCGTTTACTAGAATTAATTAACGAATTGGCCCTATACGAAAAAGCACCACAAGAGGTAACCGTAACCTTAGCAGAGTTTGTGGAAGCGGGTTTTGGAGAAAATCCCGTATGGAAATCTTATGTTGCCGTAGATGGGCAAACTATTGTAGGACTTGCTTTGTTCTACATCAGATACTCAACATGGAAAGGTTGTCGTTTATACTTAGAAGATTTTTTGGTAACCGAAAGCTACAGAGGTAAAGGAATTGGAAAGCTGCTTTTTGACCGCGTGGTGCAGGAAGCTAAAGAAAGAAACTTTAATGGCATGAATTGGCAAGTACTAGATTGGAATGCACCAGGCATTAACTTCTACGATAAATATGGTGCCAATTACGAAAGCGAATGGTTAAACGCCTCCTTTACCAAAGAGCAGCTAGCTAAATTATAATTGATCATGAAAAAAATCATCTTACCTCTATTAACTGTTAGTCTTTTATGGGCTTGTACCAGCGAAAATAAAGACAAAAAAGTAGCACATGTAATTACCGCCGAAAACGATACGCTCACCTACCGTTACGATTCTGTAAAAGTAGTAAGCAATAATCTAGTAAAGTTAGCAGTAAACAAACAAGCAGATACAGCCAATGCCATAGTAAGGTATCCTGTTTTCGAGAACGATAGCTTAAACAACTACATCAAAAGCCAAGTACTCCACTATTTTGGCGATGAAGAAATGCCAACCGCATTTGATGATATTGCCAGCAGTTTTATAAGGGGCTATAATGAATTTTACCTAGAAAACCCGGGTACGGCACAATGGTGGTATTTATTAATAGACATTAAAGTAATTAGACAATTGCACAACTATATAGCTTTAAAGTATATCCATTCTGATTATGCTGGTGGCGCACATGGCAATACCGTCATCTCTTATATCAATTTTAACCCCAAAACCAACCAAGCCATTACAGTAGATTCTTTAATTTTGCCTGATAAAAAAGTTGAGTTGCTAAAAGTTGGTGAACGAATTTTTAGAAGCAACGAAAATATTAGCGCTACCGAATCACTAGAAAAAAGATATTTCTTTACCAACGGAAAATTCTCGCTGCCCAAAAACTTTTACGTGAGCAACAAAGGCTTGGTATTCTTATATAATCCATACGAAATTAAACCTTATGCAGATGGCACTACAGAATTAGTAATTCCTTTTTCCGAACTTAGCGGCATTGCAAAACCACAAACCATCTTAACTCCAAACCAATAAATGCAAGTATATAAATTTGGTGGTGCATCCATCAAAAACGTAGAAGGAATAAAAAACGTTATTCAAATTATACAATCTTATGGCGCTAAAAACCTATTGGTAGTAGTGTCGGCCATGGATAAAACTACAGATAGGCTCCAAGAACTTGCCTTTGCACATATCAATGGTAATGAACACAAGCATCAACTATTAGAAGATGTAAAAAATTTTCATTTCGATATTATCGGCAAGTTATTTACCGACACCAACAACCCGGTGTACAACGATGTAGCCAATACTTTTGTAGAAATAGAATGGCTATTAGAAGAAGATGCAGCAGATACAGCCGATTACCTTTACGACCAAATTGT
>NZ_DHDZ01000033.1:213068-213412 GCF_002399615.1 Pedobacter sp. UBA4863
ATTACCTTTACGACCAAATTGTAGCTGTAGGCGAACTAGTTTCGTCTAAAATTATAGCTGCTTATCTTAACCAGCAAGGTACTTTTTGTGTTTGGCAAGATGCCCGTAATTATATACAAACAGATAACAATTACCGCGAAGCCAATGTACAATGGGATAAAACCACCAAAGAGATACAAAAACATTTGCCTACTTATTTAGCGCAAGGCGTGGTATTAACCCAAGGATTTATAGGTGCCACTAGCGAAAATTTTACGGCTACCTTAGGCAGAGAAGGCTCTGATTATTCTGCCGCCATTTTTAGCGCTGCCTTAGACGCAGAGAAAATGACCATTTGGAAAGAT
>NZ_DHDZ01000033.1:213515-213663 GCF_002399615.1 Pedobacter sp. UBA4863
AGAAAATGACCATTTGGAAAGATGTACCCGGTGTTTTAAATGCCGACCCAAAGTGGTTTGATGAAACCGAGAAAATTCCGCAATTATCTTATCGCGATGCTATTGAGCTAACTTATTATGGTGCTACGGTGATTCATCCTAAAACCAT
>NZ_DHDZ01000033.1:213776-223508 GCF_002399615.1 Pedobacter sp. UBA4863
ACCATAAAGCCAATACAAAACAAGAGTATTCCGCTGTATGTAAGGTCTTTTATACACCCACAAGAAGCAGGAACCGAAATTAGCAGCGAGGCTACTACCATACCTATTGCATCGTTTATTTTTAAGGTAAACCAAGTATTATTGTCTATCTCGCCCAAAGACTTCTCCTTTATTATCGAAGAAAACTTGAGCCACATTTTTGCTATTTTCCATAAAAACAAGGTAAAAGTAAATACCATGCTCAACTCTGCCATTAGTTTTTCGGTAAGCGTTGACGACGATGAAAGAAAAATTGCCAATTTAATAAGCGACCTTTCAGAAGATTTTAAGGTAAAATACAATAAGGAGATGGAGCTAGTAACCATTCGTTATTACAACCAAGAAACCATAGACAGGGTTACCGTTAACAAAAAAGTTTGGCTCGAAGTAAAAAGTCGTAACACCTGCCAAATTGTGATGAAAAATGCCACCAACCCCTAAAAGGAAGTTTATAGTGTGATGATTTAACAGCATATTTCTCCTCCAAAGACCTTAAAATGAACAAAAACCTCTTAAAAAAGGAAGTGCAAGATTACATCAACAGCAATTTAAGTGCTGATGTAAGTAAAATCGCCTTGTCAAAATCTCCTTTTTCTGAGGTGAGTTCGGCCGAGTTGGCTAACCAAATTGCGGCAAAAAAGAAAGCAGAAAAGAAACTGCCAACTTGGTTTAAGCGAGAAAACATTGTTTTCCCCAGTACTTTGTCGGTAGAGCAAACCTCATCTGAAGAAACGGCCGCCTACAAACAGCAACTAGTAAAAGGCAATTTATTGGTCGATATTACCGCAGGTTTTGGGGTAGATAGCTTTTATTTTTCGCACAAAGTGGATGAAGTTTACAGTTGCGAAATTAATCTCGATTTGGCGGCTATTTCTACACATAATGCCACCCTTTTAGGCGCAAATAACATCAAAATTATAGCAACAGATGGCTTGCAATTTCTGCAAAACGCTACGTTAAAATTTGGCACTATCTACGTTGACCCTGCCCGAAGAAGCGCTAGCGGGAAAGTATTTAAGTTAGCAGATTGCACACCAAATGTAGTTGAACACCTAGATTTGTTATTGCGCAAAGCCGACAGGATTATCGTTAAAACCTCGCCGCTGTTAGATTTACAGGCAGGTTTAACCGAATTAAAAAACGTTTCCGAAATCCATATCGTTAGTATAAAAAACGAATGCAAAGAGTTGCTTTGGGTAATTGATAAAGAATACACCAACGAACCTAAAATAATTTGCGCTACCTTAAACGCCAGCATTAAACAAATAGAATTACCGCTCCATGATATTGAAGTTGGCAATTACCTCAGCAACATACCTGCTACTGGTTATTTATTTGAGCCCGATGTAGCTTTAATGAAAAGTGGTGCATTTAACGCTATTGCTCAGCAATTTGGTTTACAAAAACTGGCAAAACAAAGTCAGCTTTATTACGCGGCACAACCCGTACCAACATTTATAGGCCGAATTTTTAAAATAGAAACCGTTTTTGCACCTAACGAACTTAAAAAGAGTAAAGATTTGCAGGGCAATGTAATTGTTAGAAACTTTCCAGATAGTGCAGAAAACTTAGTAAAAAAGCTCAAAATTAAACCTCATAAAACTACGTTTTATTTGTTTTCTCAAATACAACAAACTTATATCGTTTTTAAAACACAGATTGTGCAGTATTATTAAATCAAGCTAAGCGCATTGACAAGACGTAAATATTCGTTTAAAAACACCACAGATGCACAGCTGATGAAAAATCAAAAAATCACTTTGTAATCTGTGCATCTCTGGCCACATTAAAACTTTATAGCAACTGAAAGTGCATAGTTTCAATTAACGAACTACTGAAACTTACAAAACCAACAATCCAAACGCTCGTAAGGTATGAATTGGTTTTGAGTACCAGAACAACTCAAAATGTTCTAGGTTTGTTTCAAAATCAGCTTTTAGGTCGTTAAATGTCAAGGTTTTTTCATTGGCAGCAGAAATCTTGTCTAAAACGGCCGCTAACCACTCGCCTTCTGCTTTATTAGTTTGTAGGCTAAAATTGTCGCGTTTGTGGTGGAAATGCAAAGTCATCATTTGCCAAGTATTGCCTTTTTTAGATTTGGCAAAGGTCTCCACCCTAGGTTTACCACCTAGCCAAATAATTTTAGCAGAAGGTTTAACGCCAAGGTTTTCATCACTATTTAAAGCAGTATCGATAAAGTTTGCTGCAATGGTAGTTCTTGGTATTTTAAAATCGAACCAATCTTGCAACTTGTAATCGAAACAAATGCCGTGCATATAGTTAAACAACGATTTCTTTAAACCATAGCTAAACTTGTTATGGTCTATTCCTGTTTTATCGGTATAGTTGATATCGTTATTGGCAAAAGTTCCAATTTCTTCGGTTTCTTTTACCACGCCGAATTTATCGGGGTACAAGCCCACCGGACTGTGCGCCGTCATGGCAAACTGGTGCCAAAATCCCGATTGCAACACTCCCGCTTCGAACAATTGGCGCACCATTTCTAAGCTATCTACCGTTTCTTGCACCGTTTGTGTGGGGTAGCCGTACATCAAATACGCATGTACCATAATGCCCGCTTCGGTAAAATTCCTGGTTACTTTGGCCACCTGTTCTACCGTTACACCTTTATCAATTAGTTTTAGTAACCGATCTGATGCGACTTCTAAACCACCAGAAACGGCAATACAGCCCGATGCTTTCAGCAGCAAGCATAAATCTCTGGTAAAGCTTTTTTCGAAACGGATGTTGGTCCACCAAGTAACAGTAATCTTTCTTCGAAGAATTTCCAACGCTACTTCACGCATTAAGGCAGGCGGCGCAGCTTCATCCACAAAGTGAAAACCATTCTGCCCAGTTTTTGCCACCAACTCTTCTATCCTATCTACAATCTGCTTTGCGGCAAGGGGTTCATAAACCTTAATATAATCTAACGAAATATCGCAGAAAGTACATTTACCCCAGTAACAACCGTGCGCCATGGTAAGCTTGTTCCAACGCCCATCGCTCCACATTCTGTGCATGGGATTTACAATCTCGATCACCGAAATGTAGCTGTCTAGCAATAAATCAGCATAATCTGGAGTACCTACCTCAGCTTGTTTATAATCGTTTCTTAAAGTATCATTACGATAGGCAACTTCTCCATTTTCTAACAAAAATGTTCTTTTGTAGAGGTTAAATTCGTTGCCTTTAAGAGTAGCATTGTATAACAGTTCAATAGGTAACTCGCCATCATCTAAGGTAATATAATCGAAAAACTCAAACACTCTTTTATCTGAAAGGGAGCGTAATTCTGTATTAGGGAAACCACCGCCCATGGAGATTTTAATAGTAGGATAATACTGTTTAACCCACTGAGCGCAGCGAAACGCCGCATATAAATTCCCAGGAAAAGGAACAGAAATTAACAACATTTTAGGCTGTACCTCTTCTATCCTATCTTTAAGGATAGCGATTAAGATATGATCAATATAAGTTGGGGCCTGATTTAACGCTTCGTACAGTTCGTCAAAGGAATTTGCACTTCGCCCCAATCGCTCTGCGTAACGACTAAAACCAAAATTAGGATCGATACATTCTACAATGAAATCGGAAATATCTTCTAAATAAAGCGTGGCTAGATGTTTGGCCTTATCTTGTGTACCCATAGCACCGAAAGCCCAATCTAGTTCTTCCAATTGTGCAAAACGAGAGGCTTCTGGCAAGAAATCTTCCTGACAAATCTGTAAAGCCAATGTGGGATTTTTCCCTTGCAAAAAAGCAATTACCGCATCAATGGTTTTTAGGTATTCATCTTTTAGGGCCAAAATACGTTGTGCATTGAAAGAAAAATCGGCCTTGGCAGTTAACTCGGTTTGATTAAATAACGCTGCCAGCCCAGGTTTAGAGAAAAGTGCTAAGATCACTTCGATGCCTAAGTCTGCCTGTACGGAAGAAATACCTTTGGTATTTAAAAAACCTTTAATATACGCCGTGGCCGGATACGGCGTATTCAGCTGCGTAAATGGTGGTGTAATTAAAAGAATATCGGCCTTCAATTTTTTTATTTTCTGCGAAAATACGCAAATGTTTACTTAGCGCCAGTTTAAATTTATACAGAGATACCAAAAACAAAATAACCCACAAATTTAGACTGCCCCAAAAAATTTAGACACTTATTTGGAGGCTTTTTGGTTTACAAGAAATCTCAGTAACTGATTACATGATTAAAAATTCCATCACTTTGTTCAATAATTTTTCTAGGCTAATTGGCCTCCATGATATAATGAAGCCAATAGAAAATGTGAGGCATGCCCCTTCTTTTGGAGGTAGCAAGAAACTGAAGTTACTACAGAAACGCTATTCCAAAAGTAAACCAATCCAAGTTTGTTCGGCTGTACCCAAAATGGAAATTCTCGTTTGTTTTCAAGTGCAAAACAAAAAACTATTTCATTCCTTCCAACTTTTTTGTTTGATCTAAAAATTGCTAAATGCTGAAAAATAAAAAAGGGTCAAGAATAAATTCCTGACCCTACATCTACCTATGAAAAACATACCCCCGAAAGGGTAAGCCCAAATATAATAACATTATTTTAATTATTACCAACTTTTAAAAAAAAATTAATAAAACTTAAGAGAAGAGAAACAAAAAATTACAAATTAAAACTTACAATAATAAACTGGCAATAGAATTATAAATATGAAACGACAACTTTATTAGCCACAACTAATTTTAAATTAACTGCTGATTTTAATACCCTTTCATTTCTTCTTTTAGCGTAAAAAAAAGGAAGTTTAGCATAAAAAAAGATTTCTTATTGCTTTATCACTAGAAGAAATTAAATTAGCCACATGGACAATGAAATAAAAATACCTGTGCTTAATCAAGAACAAATTAGAGTATTAGGCGCCTTGATGGAAAAAGCAAAAACCACGCCCGACTATTACCCAATGACCATGAATGGGCTAGTTGCTGCTTGCAACCAAAAAACATCGAGAAAACCGGTGGTTAATTACGATGAGGAAACCATTGGAACGGCACTAAATGCTCTCAAAATAGCCGGATTGATTTCTACCGCTACCGGAGGTTCTATCCGTAATATCAAATACAAGCACAATTTCGCCATAACTTATCCATTGGTACCATCGGAAGTAGCGGTAATGTGCCTGCTGTTTCTGCGTGGGCCACAAACCCCAGGAGAGATTAACACCAACTCGGGCAGATTATATGAATTTGAAACTTTAGAAGAAGTTATCCAAACCTTAGAAAAATTAGCTAGCGAAAGCTACGTTAAACAATTACCCAAACGCCCTGGACAAAAAGAGCAGCGTTACGCACATCTTTTTAGTGGCGATGTAGAGTTTATGGAAGAAGACTTAGCTACCGATGAAACTGCAAAAACCAATTCGGTTTTGGAAGAAAGAGTAACCAAGCTAGAAACAGAATTAGCAGAATTAAAAGAGAATTTCGAAAAATTGATGCAAGAGTTAATGGGATAATAAATTACCACGGCACCTTACAGGATATTATTAATAACCTGAGTTATTGTTATTCTATTGATTATTAATACGCTGATAGCGTATTTGTAACACTGACCCTGACCACGAAGTAGCGGCGAAGCAAAATAAATTCAGCGCTTGCTCCGAGTATCGGAGGTAACGCTAAATTTGCACTCCGTCTCCCGAAATTAATTCGGGGCTAGCTTTAACAGCTTGTTTTAGCGTGTTTAATAATCGAACTTAGGTTAATACCTATATAAAACTTCTAACAGTTAAACAAACCGCTTAACCAGCCTTAATTTGTGGGTATATCTATCTAATTCTATATTGTAAATACCTTGGTTATCTATAGGGTCTATACGAACTTTACCAGACGAGTGGATGATTTTATCATTGCTTAACATTAGCCCCACATGGGTAATTTTCCCTTCTTCATTATCAAAGAAAGCCAAGTCGCCCAGTTTTGCCGAAGCCAGAAAATCTACCAATTGCCCCTGTTCTACTTGTTGTGAGGCATCTCTGTGCAATGCTATGCCCAATAATTTATAAACCATTTGTGTAAAACCAGAGCAATCGATACCGAAAAAAGTTCGTCCGCCCCACAAATAAGGAGAATTTAAAAAGAACTTGGCTGTTTCTTCTACTTTTGCTGCAAATTCAGATGGATGAGGAATAATTGGCTCAGTTTTTACTTCAAACCTTTGTTCGCCTATATAGCAGTACCCTTCTTGGTAAAAGGGCAAAGTGCTTCCTGGGCTTAAATAATAAGTAGTTCCAGCGTAATCAACTAAACGATTATCAAAAGTTAAGGCACTAATGTACTTATAGCTCTGCTCATCATTATATTGTAGGGCAGTTACTTGCTCTAGCTGTTTGGGATCCATCCAGCCTTCATAATTGTCATGATTGGTTCGCACCAAACACCATTTTTCGTTCTTTTCTAACACCGCTACCCTATCGCCAAAAAGCAATTGCGAAACAATTTCTGCCCTATCTGAAGGTTCTTTCCTAAGTGGTGCCACAGCAATTCTGCAAACGTAATATATACTCATAAACTTAATTATTCGGTATAAAAGTAAAAGAAATATGTGATAAATATCAGCCTATTTTATGCATAATTACCATAAACTTTACCATTAATTATTTGTTATTTAGTAGAAACAAAAAATAAGGCCATGAATTTTAAAAGAATTTTAATTGCTGTTGACAACAGTACTTGTGCCGAAAAGGCCGCAAAAACCGGTTATGAGATGGCTACGCTATACCATGCAGAAGTAGCCCTATTAAATATTGTAGAACCTGCGCCACCCCTAGCCAATCCCGATTTTGGCTTTGCCCCCGCTATTGTAGATATTTATGATAGCAATCTGGAAAACAGCCATATACTGTTAAAAGAAATAGAAAACAAGTTTGGTAATAACACAACAACTACCTACCTCTCTGTACTTGATACGGCTACTAACGGAATTTTACAACAATCGGAAGAATGGCGTGCAGATTTAATTGTAATTGGCACTCACGGTAGAACTGGTTTAAATCATTTTTTAATGGGTAGCGTAGCCGAACACGTGGCAAGAAAATCTGCCTGTCCGGTACTTATTGTACCCAACAAAGCCGAGGTTTAACTACACCTTACAAACCATCTAACCACACTATAAAACAGCAAACTACATTAAACAAAGATCACTCACTAGCCTTACAATATGGTATCACTATTTGTCTAGGTGTCATTAACAAAAGCTTAGCGCTAAGAAACTATTCTTTCTCTTTTGTCAACTCTTCGTTAATTTCAGTTTCATAGCTGTTCATGGCTAATTAATTTTAAGGTAAAGCTTCCCTTAATTGCCAAATTATCCATTACTTTGATTAATAAAATACAGAAACATAAATGACACACCTAGAAAAGTTAGCAGCCATTCGTAATTTGATGCAAAAGGACGGCGTTGATGCCTATATCATCCCATCGGCAGATCCACATATCAGCGAATACCTACCAGATTTTTATAAAAGCATTCCATTTGTTACGGGGTTTACAGGCTCGGTAAGTACCGTGGTAATTACCGCAGATTATGCTGGTTTATGGGCCGATTCGAGATATTTTGTACAAGCCGAAGAACAATTAAAAGGAAGTGGTTTTGAACTGGTTAAATTGAAAGCACAAGGCATGGCCGAATACATCGATTGGTTAGGTCAGAAATTACCCGAGGGCAGTAAAATTGCTTTCGATGAAAAAACAGTTTCAGTTTTAGTAGGCTTACAATTAGAAAAACAATTAGCCTTTAAAAATATCCGCTTCGAAAACCAAGATTACGTTGGACAAATCTGGAACGATAGGCCTGCTTTACCATTTGCTCCGGCATTTTTATTAGCCGACGAAGTAGTGGGCCAATCAGTACCTAGCAAATTGGCAGCAATTAGAGCATCTCTTAAAAAGCAACGCGTAGCTTATCATTTGGTATCCTCATTAGATGATATGGCATGGATTTTTAACCTAAGAGGTCAAGATGTAGGTTTTAATCCTGTGGTGTTAAGTTTTGCTTTAATAGCGGAAAATCAGGTGAAAATCTATATTGATAAGCATAAATTAACTGCCGACGATCAGCATACTTTGACAAACCAAGGTATAACAATTGCAGATTACAATGCGCTAGCCTCAGACCTACAACAGTTACCTACAAATAGCAATATCTTAATAGATCCAAAACGCAACTGCTATTTCATGTACAAGCAAGTAGCAAAAGCAGTGCAAAAGGTATTAGAAACCAATCCATCAACCTATTTAAAAGCAATTAAAAATGAAGTTGAAATTGCCAACACCCGCAAAACAATGGTTAAAGACGGGGCAGCAATGACCAAATTCTTTAAATGGGTAAAAGAAAATATTGGTAAGATAGAAATTACAGAAATATCTGCTGCCGAGGTTTTAAAAGGCTTTAGAGCAGAACAAGATGGTTTTGTTGGCGAAAGTTTTAACACCATTGCAGGCTATAAAGCTCATGGCGCTTTACCACATTATGCCGCTACGCCAGAAAGCGATGTAGCCATAGAGGCCAATGGCTTGTTCTTGGTAGATTCGGGTGGGCAGTACCTTTATGGCACTACCGATATTACCCGTGTAATTCCAATGGGGAACAACACTGATGAAGAACGAACGGATTATACATTGGTATTAAAAGCGATGATTGAAGGCTGTAAAACCCGTTTCCCAAAAGGAACCTGCGGTTATCAGATCGATGCCATTACACGCCGCCCAATGTGGGATTATGCTTTAAATTACGGTCATGGCACCGGTCACGGTGTGGGTTATTACTTAAATGTGCACGAAGGCCCTCATGTTTTCAACGCATCGGCTACGCCAATTGCCATCGAGCTAGGAACCATTACATCTATTGAGCCCGGTATTTATCGCAACGGCAAACATGGTATCCGTATCGAAAATTTAGTTTTAACGGTAAAGGATGAAAATAACGAGTTTAACGAATTTTATGCTTTTGAAAGCTTAACACTTGCCCCTATTGACACCACTTTGGTGAAAAAGGAATTATTAGAACCTTCGCACATTAACTGGTTAAACCAATACCATCAAGAGGTTTACGAAAAGGTAAGTCCATTATTAAACGAGGAAGAAAAAGTTTTTTTAAAGGAAATGACAAAAGCCATCTAAGGCGGCAGAGTGCTTAGTTAAGCCAAGGCTAATCAATACTCGCTTACTAGGCTTTCGTAACAAAAAACAAAAGGGGCTGTAAAATAACACAGCCCCTTTTTTCAAACAATTAATTTAAGCTATTTTATTGCCTTTACCAATTTCATTACTACATAAGCAGTTCCTCCACTGTACTCCATAAGCAATTTTATAGTCATTGCATTATCGTCGCCATTGGCAAGTACAAAACAATAGCAAGTGCTATTCGTGATTTGTAATCGCGAACCCCCATTCGTGCATTTGTAATGCACATCGGCTATAGCAGATTAAAAATCTGCCGATAGGACCTCGCAATTGCAAACCGAACATAATGAGCTCAAGAAATAATTGCGAAGAGCAAAAATATTGAAGCGTAACATCATAAAAAATACACTTCAAACATCATTTCAGATAGGTCGTAACCCAAACTCACATTAACTAAGTTAATTTAACGTGAGTTTTGGGTCTTATTTTTAGGCTATGCCATATGTCAAGCCCTAGCAAACTCCATTAAATTCACTTAAAACCGA
>NZ_DHDZ01000033.1:223748-249969 GCF_002399615.1 Pedobacter sp. UBA4863
GCATGAGGGCAGGAAAGACTGTGTGCTGGCACTATGTGCTGATTATCAGGGCATAGCACCCAAAGTTCACGTTAATTTAGCCAAATACTTCCAAGAAATAAATAGTATTTCAGTTGAAATTCAACCCTTTGGCAGCGACATAGCAACGACGGAGCAACGACGGAGGACCGACGGTAGACCGACGGTGAACCAGCATACCCAAAACGACAAATACGCCAAAACCGACAATTATGTTAGACGACCCAATTTTGGCCCTGTTAGTATTTACGTTTGTTACACCCGAGCTTTGCCACCCATTTACTCGAAAATGGTAACGAATTACGGTATATACAGGAACTGTTGGGGCATAACAGCAGTAGAACCACTGAAATATATACCCACGTAAGCACTAAAAGTCTAAAAAATATTAAAAGCCCTTTTGATGACTTATAATAATTTATATATTGGATAAGTTTATGAGACAAACACAACCATTTACTGATGTATATGTCTCATTTTATGAGATGTATATATGAGTTATGTGCAACCTTAAAAGACGACAATGCCAACAATAGAAATAGCATCAATTAATTCGACAGGACTTGAATTAAACCAAGCGGATTTTGACGTTGCCATTATTGAGGAAAATAAACTTGAAAGTCATCGCGGACTTTTTTATGACTTACTACGGCAACAAAAAGGAGTTATTGTTCACATTGGCAATCCTGACTTCAGAGACGATAAAGGAGGTGGTTATTTTGCGGGAGATATAATTGACTGGGATTTTGAACCGACAGAAATATTCTTTCCAGAGTATGACGAAAACGAGCCGACTGACAATCGTGGAGCAAACCAACAATTTAAGTTCAAGTTTTTAGAACAATATAAGCCCGACATTGACAAACTACTGAAAATTGCGATTGACAATTCTCCAATTAAAAAAGTGTGTTTTCTAACAGACTATCAATTTGGACCTGAAGACGGAAAAACCGAAATTATATTTACAATTAGCGACTTTTGGACACAACACGACAACGAAGGACTAAACTTAAACATAATGTATGAAATGTATGGACTATAAAAAGGCAGCACATAACAACAAGTTTAATTTATGCCCGGGTGAACTGCTCTTTGTACCGACATCAGAATTTATTTACTTTAGTGCAAGGGCGGAAAGCAGTGCTGTAATTCGGGCACAACTTAAACTTGCCAACCGTTAGTGGCAATTTTGCAGAACCGACAACAAAACAATAAAATGAAGAAACTACTTTCGATTTTACTTTTAACAATATCTTTTGCAAATCTGTTTGGACAAAACACAGAACCGACAACAAAAGCAAGCGAAAAATCATTTCCAACAAATCTAAATGCAGAAAACTTTAAAAAACTTAAAAAATTTAACGGACAAATAGTTGCATTTGATGGAATAATCGAACAGATTGAAAAAAGCAGAAATAATACACCATTTTATAAACTCAAAATTGGAGAGAATAATTATTTGTGGACAGCTTTGATGTTTAAGAATGATAAAAGCTTACTTGGCGACAAAATAAGAGTGGTTGGATATTTAAGACCTTCTGACCCGAACGAAACTGAGAAAAAATATTTAGACGGAAAATATATGGTTCTCTCGTTTGGACTTGTTGACATTAAAAGCTCAAATTTTCTATTTATTAGTGGAGCTGAAATACAAAAACAAGAATGGATAGATGGAAAAATACCAAGCTCAAAATAAAAAACTGCCACTAACAGCAGTTTGTCAAAATGGCGGGTTTAATGCTAATTTCAAGTTCAGTTTTTCGATTGAGCTTTTGCCCAAAATTGAACTTTTGTGCTTCGATTGCCGCCACTTCTTGTAGCTGCAAAACGTTATGCCTCATTTTAAAAGCGTAAGGCTAATTAATACTCGCTTACTAGGCCTTCGTAGCAAAAAACAAAAGGGGCTGTAAAATAATACAGCCCCTTTCTTCAAACAATTAATTTAATCTATTTTATTGCCTTTACAAAGTTCATTACTACGTAAGCAGTTCTTCCACTGTACTCAATAGGCGATTTTATAGTCATTGCATTATCGTCGCCACTGGCAAGTACAAAACGATAGCCTTCTTCTATATTTTTAGCTTTTTCTCCTTCGTATAATTTCTTGAATTGAAAAGTCTCATCGGCAGAGCTTACCGACCAAAAAATATTTTGGGTTTTAGCACCACAATTTGCACTGCTTGGCAAGCTGTAGTTACCCCTACCACTATTTGTTAAACTCCAAGTGCTGCCTACAAAGCATTTATAAGAAGCCTCGCCTAAAAAACCTTTTACCGCTACGTCCGGAATACCCTCAAACGTAATATTATTTAACACCCAATTACCTGTTACGTTGCCTCTTTTTACAGCAGGCGCACCTGAAGTAGTTTTTGGCGAACAACCCTCTAACACCAATAGCGATGCTGAAAACAAAGCGATAGCTAAAATTAATCTTCTCATTTTTTTATAAATTTTCTTTTAAAGATGCCGTCCCATTCAGCTAATGTTTATAGAATAAGCAGCAAGTACAACTATTTAAAAAGTTTAAGCATAAATCTTGCCAAACCTAAAATTTTAAGACATTTAACATACATTTGTTTTTAATATCCTTAATCCTCTTTTTTATGAAACCAGAAACTAAAGCTATACACGCTGGTAATCTAGTTAAAGCCCTTACCGGAGATGTTACCTCTCCAATACATCTTTCTACCACTTATTTTAGAGGAGCAGATGGGGCTTATCCTGGTGGCCATATGTACAGCAGAATAAGTAACCCTAATCGTTCTGCATTAGAGAAAGTAATTAGCGAACTGGAAGGCGGAGCTGACAGTTGTGCTTTTTCATCGGGCAATACAGCAGGAATGGCCGTATTTCAGGCCTTAAAGCCCGGAAGCCATATTATTGCGCCCGACGATATGTACTGGGGTTTTAAAAAGCAATTATTGACCATTTTTGATGGTATTTTGAGTTTCGATTTTGTTGATTTAACAGTTACCGAACACTTACCCAACTATATTAAACCAAATACGGCCCTTATTTGGGCAGAAACGCCATCTAATCCATTATTAAAAATTTGCGATATAGAAGCGTTAGCAAAAATAGCTAAGCAAAATCAGTTAATTTTTGTGGTCGATAGTACTTTTGCATCGCCTATTTTACAAAATCCAATTGCTTTAGGAGCCAGTATTGTAATGCATTCTACTACCAAATACATTGGTGGCCATAGCGATGTTTTGGGCGGTTCGTTAACGTTCGCGGCTAAAGATGAGTTTTGGGAGAAAATTAAAAATATACAGGAAACAGGTGGTGCGGTACCCTCGCCTTTCGATTGTTTCTTATTGCTGAGAAGTATAAAAACATTAGCTTACCGCATTAAGGGGCATTGCCAAAATGCAGAAAAGCTGGCTAATTATTTAAACGAACATCCTAAGGTGGCCACTGTGTTTTACCCCGGTCTGGCTTCGCACCCGCAACATGAAATTGCAAAGAAACAAATGAGAGGTTTCGGGGGGATGCTTTCCATCTTAACCAAAGGCGATGCCGATGCAGCCCGAAAAGTGGTAAATAGTGTAACCATTTTTAGTCAGGCAACCAGCTTGGGTGGTGTAGAAAGCTTAATTGAGCACCGTGCTTCTATTGAAGGACCCAACACCAAAACACCCCAAAACTTAATTCGTATTTCGGTTGGTTTAGAACATATAGACGATTTAATTGCAGACTTGGAACAAGCTTTGGGATAAAAATACTTTGAACAGAAAGGTCTTTAAAATAAAAACAGCTAACAATCAAATTGTTAGCTGTTTAAATTGTACCCAGGGCCGGGATCGAACCGGCACGGTTTCCCATTGGTGTTTGAGACCAACGCGTCTACCAATTCCGCCACCTGGGCATTTGCTCGTAAGCGGGAGCGCAAATGTATAAAAACACCCGTTACTACGCAAGTTTTATTTTAAGTATTCGTAATTAATTTGCTCAACAAATGCTTTTATAACAGATTTACAGCACTTTAATTTGCAATACTTTCTTCTTCTTTTAACTTTTTCTCTACGTAAAAAGGCACAAAAGGCAATAATGAAGCTATAAATAGCACTATTACTCTTCCAAAACTCCATTTTCTTTCTTGCCAAGCCATTACCAAACAAGCAATATAAAGCACAAACAATAAGCCATGCGCCCAACCAACATATTTTACGGCTAAAGGCATATCTGCCCAATACTTAAGTGGCATAGCAATAAAAAGTAATACGATGTACGAAATACCTTCGGCCAAAGCTACTTTTCTAAAAAGGTTTAAAGAAGACATATTTTTTTTAAAATTTGGGCTAAAATAGGCTAATTTACAACCACTACTTCAGTTCAATTTCGTTTATGACAATAGACTAACTAAAACGTGGCTAGACGCTCTTTTAAACGATGTATATATTTGCTTCTGTAATAACAATCTTTAATTTTAGCCAAACTCGCCTGCTGCTCTGCTGCATTAGCATTTTCAAATTCCTCAGTGTACAGCTGTAAATTATCGTTTAAGGATTGTTCTATATGCCCTATTTCGTTGTTAACCTGTGCTAACTTCGCAGCATCAAAATCAATTTGTAAATCCATAATGGCTTCGTTCACATCCATCATTTCCATTAAAAATGATTGGGGCAGCGTATAATTCTCCCCTTCTGTAATCATCTCTTTTAAAGCTAATACATATTGAAGTACCTTTTGAGGATTTTTAAGTACTTGAAATGCTTTATTGTTCAACGTAGCTAACTCTAAAACCTCGTCTTGCTTTTCGGCACTTTCATTGATATAAAAATCTGGATGATACTTCTTACTTAGTGCATAAAACTGCTTTTTCACCTCATTTTGATTGGGATGAAAGGAAATTGGCAGGTTGTATAATTCGAAGTAATTCATTTTTAAAGCTTAAAACTAAAAGCCAAAGGCCGAAAACTATCTACCGCCTTAAGCTTTTAGCTTAGGTTATATTCCAAAATTTTTCAATATATCGTTACCAAAAGCAAACACCATTAAAGTAAGCAAAATTACAAAACCCACAATTTGGGCCTTTTCCATAAATTTATCACTTAACGGCTTACCTTTAATCATTTCTATGAGCAAGAAAACTACGTGCCCGCCATCTAACGCCGGAATTGGTAATAAATTCATAAAAGCCAATGCCATAGAAATTAACCCGGTTAAGCGCCAAAACTTCTCCCATTCAAACTCACTGCCATATACTTTTGCAATACCAATTGGACTGCTGATATTACGGGCACTTACTTTTCCTGTAATCATTTTCCAAACGCCTTTGGCATTATCAGTAAAAGTTGTCCAACCTTTATCTACCCCTACCGAAAACGACTCCATAAAACCATAGTTAATGGTTACTAAGCTTGGTCTAACAGTAGGAATACTGATGGCTAATGTACCTTGTTTAGAAACTTTAGGACTTAGAGTCAACGTTTCGTCTCCCCTCCTTACCGTTACATCAATCTGCTTACCTGCATTTTTAGAGACTTCAGTAGTAATCTCGTCGTAAAAACGAACTGGTTTGTTGTTAACGGCAAGTATGCTATCACCTTTTTTAAATCCGGCGGCAAAAGCTGGTGTTTCTACAGCAACAGGAATAGGCTTTACAAATAGCCCTTTTATCTTGTCAAAAAAACCAAGTTTAGGCTGCATATCTTCTGGCGTAATTACCGAGTCGATTTTTTTAGCCACCATTCTGGCCGTTACAAATTCTCTGATATTATATTTACTGATACTATCTAAAACAGATTCTGGAACTCTTAAATCTATAGTTTTGTTTTCGCGAGAAATTGTCAGTTTTGTATTGTTCAACAACACTTTAGAACTCAAAATTTCGTCTAAATAAATCAGTTTTTGCCCATTTACAGCTAAAATTTTATCCCCAGGTTGTAAGCCCATCTGTTTTCCAACAATACCTGGGCTTATTCCATTTGCTAGTTTAGCATTAGGAACAAAGGTATCGCCATATTTAAAGGCCATCATCCAGAAAATAAAAATACCTACGATAACGTTTACGATGATCCCTCCCAACATTACAATTAAACGTTGCCAAGCTGGTTTAGCTCTAAATTCCCAAGGCTGTGCGGGTGCTTGTAGTTGCTCGGTATCCATAGATTCGTCTATCATTCCTGATATTTTCACGTAACCGCCCAATGGTAACCAACCCACGCCGTATTCGGTATCGCCTACTTTAAAGCTAAAGAGTTTAAATCCCCAAGCATCAAAAAAGAGATAAAACTTTTCTACTTTAATCCCAAAAGCTCTTGCTGCTAAAAAGTGTCCTAATTCGTGCAAAATTACTAGTATCGATAATCCCAGCAACAGCTGGCCCGCCATAATCAATCCGTCCATATTTTATTTATGTGTTTCTATTTTAGATGTGTTAAATTTTATTTTGTTACTAATTCGCTTGCAAACATCCTGGTAAGCTTATCCGTTTTTAAATAATCTTGCAGTGTTGGATGATGGACAAACTCCATCTTTTCCATACAGGTCTCAATTACATCGCTCATTTCTAAAAAACCAATTTTATCTTTTAAAAATGCATCTACCACTATTTCGTTGGCGGCATTTAAGATGCATGGCATATTCCCGGCCTTTTCCATGGCAATATAAGCAAGCTCAAGGTTACGAAAACTTTTTGTATCTGCCTTAGAAAATGTAAATTCTGGATATTTTAAAAAGCTAAAACGCTCGAAATCTGTTTTTAATCTTTTAGGATAAGCTAGTGCATAATGAATGGGCAGTTTCATGTCTGGCAAGCCCATTTGTGCTTTGATAGAACCATCGGTAAATTGCACCATAGAATGAATTATTGATTGTGGGTGTACTACCACTTCTATTTGTGCAGGGTTTAAATTAAACAGCCATTTGGCCTCAATAGCTTCTAAACCTTTGTTCATTAGAGAAGCCGAATCGATGGTGATTTTGGCCCCCATTACCCAATTGGGATGTTTCAATGCCTCCTGTTTAGTTACCGTAGCTAAGAAATTTCGATCTTTTCCCCTAAATGGGCCGCCCGAAGCGGTTAATAAGATTTTCTCGATTTCGTTTTGTTCTTCGCCAACCAAGCACTGAAAAATTGCGGAATGCTCAGAATCTACCGGAATAATTTTTACCTGGTGCTGCTTGGCCAGGCCCATTACCAACTCTCCGGCTACCACCAAGGTTTCTTTATTGGCTAGGCCGATGTCTTTCTTGGCTTCTATAGCAGCTAAAGTAGGCTTTAAACCCACAGACCCCATTACAGCAGTTAAAACAAGTTGGGTTTGTGGCAATTGCACAGCAGCAATTAATCCTTCTTCGCCAGCAATTACTTGCGTATGTGGCAAAGCCGATTTTACTTGCTGATATAGGCTTTCATTACCAATTACCACCAACTCTGGCTTAAATTCCAAAGCCTGTGCAATTAATAAATCAGCGTTGTGTTGTGCTGTTAAGGCATCAATTTTGTACAAAGTTGGGTTTGCACGCACTACTTCTAGTGCTTGCGTTCCTATTGAACCTGTTGAGCCTAATATGGAGATATGTTTCAAATTTATTTTATTGTTGAATTGTTTTATTGATAGATTGTTTTTGTTACAACTACCACTAAATCTTAAGCTTTTCGTTAGTGAAATTAATCAATTGATGTATTTCCTTTGGCAACACTTGTAATGTTTCAAATATCTTGTTGTAATCTTCTTCGCTTATCAATTTTCTGATCTTCGCTTTCTCATTCCAATCTAAACACTCTTTCACAGAGCCAAAGCTATAGTAATAAAACTTTATTTTATCTTTTTTATGATATCTCCCAAAACCTTCAGCAATATTTGCAGATATAGAATCAATAGCATTAATAAATTGCTGTCCTATAGTATGTTTTGCAAAGCCATCCCAACTTGAAACCAAATCCCAAACCAAATTGCTTAAATGAAATGCCTTCGTGTAAGCTGTAATTTGATTTAGTTGCAGATAATTTTTCTCCATAATAGTTTACTCTGGCCAAGCAACAATTTAGCAATCGAACAATTAAACAATATATTCCTCTAACCCCTCCGCAATCTTTCTATCATTACTTAATCTTGGCACTTTATTCTGGCCGCCTAATTTACCCTGCGCTTTCATGTAATTTACAAAAGTGTCTTTAGCCAAAGGTGTTATCTTTAAAGGTTGAAGGATATTCCCTTCAATTAAATCAAAGTAGTAAATATTTTTTTGCTGTAAAGCTTTATCTACTTTTAGTGCAAATGTTTTTAGATCTGATGGTTCTTTAGCAAACTCTACCAACCACTCATGATAAGGTAACTCGCCATTCGGTGCATTTACCTGTGGAGCCACGGTAAATTCTGTAATTTCTACGCCTTCTTGGTTAGCTACCGATAATAAAGCATGTTCTACTTCCTCTGCAATTACATGTTCGCCAAAGGCAGAAATAAAATGCTTTATCCTACCTGTTACCAAAATTTTGTAAGGATTTAAAGAAACGAATTTTACCGTATCGCCAATGCTATAGCCCCATAAACCCGCATTGGTGTTTAAAATGAGTGCGTAGTTTTTGTCTAGTTCAACTTCTGCCAAACTTAAACGCGTAGGTTTCTCATTGTAATATTCTTCTGCCGGAATAAACTCGTAAAACATTCCCGCATTGGCCAAGAGCAATAACCCTTTATCGGTTTGACTATCTTGGTAAGCAATAAAACCTTCTGAAGCTGGATAAGTTTCTATGGCGGCTATTTTTTTGCCAATACTAGTTTCTATTTTAGCCCTGTAGGGTTCGTAGTTTACGCCGCCGTAAACAAAAAGTTCAAAGTTTTTAAAGATGTCCTTGATTTTCTTACCTCCCGACTTTTCGGTAAGCTTATCGAAATACATTTGGACCCAAGGCGGAATACCAGAAATTAACCTCATGTCTGCCTTGATGGTTTCATCTACAATGGCATCAACTTTTCGCTCCCAATCTTCAATACAATTGGTTTCGTAACTAGGCATTCTGTTTTTCTGCAAATAGGCTGGCACTAAATGCGCTACAATTCCCGAAAGTCGGCCTACATTAATCCCATTCTTTTTTGTTAAAACCGGACTGCCTTGCAAAAAAATAACCTTTCCATCTACAAAACTGGCATTTCCTGTTTCGTGGATATAGGTTAATAGTGCATTTCTGGCAGCTTTTACATGCGCCGGCATAGATTGCTTAGATATAGGAATATATTTTACACCAGATGTGGTACCCGATGTTTTGGCAAGATAGACTGGTTTGGCTTTCCATAAAATATCTGGTTCGCCAGCTACTACCCGATCAATATACGGACGTAAATCTTCGTAATCTCTTATCGGTACGTGCGCTTTAAAGTCTTCGTAATTTTTAATGGCAGAGAATTGATGGTCAGCACCAAAAACGGTGGCCGTTGCTTCTTTAACTAGCTGTTTTAAAACCTTTTCTTGGGCTGCAACAGCATTAAATTTCCATTTTTCAATGTCTTTAACAACAAACCATGCAAATACCTTACTTAATACTGATTTTAATCCCATAATACTCCTAACCTCCCGATAAATAGGGACAGGCCCTACAAGGGCTTTTCTTTGCTATCGTTAATACTTGAAAAGTTTATTCTACACATAAAATTAAGTTTCCTTTAGGGGTTACATAATATTATGAATGATATCTGGGTGCTCATCGCCTTTGTATTCGCTCATAATTTTACGGTAAGCAACCGCAAAAAAAGCAGTAGTAAATGGCACAATTACAAACGAGCTAAAAATCACCACAATTAACGAGCTATACTGACTAATATCGTAATCTAAAAATAGGTTTACCAATCTAAAACCCATTAAAATTACAATATAAAAGAAACCAAAAACAATGGCCTGTACCGTTACTAAGCCTAATAAAATCATCAATAGCTTAATAAAGTTCCCTTTAGTTGTGGCCAAACTTAGTTTAATAGATTCGAAAGGAGAACTGTGTTTGTCTATAATAAAAAACGGAAAAAAAATAATTCTCACAAAAGTAAAGAAGATACTTAGCACAGCCACACCAACCGCCACATTTACAATAATTTTACCTGTTTCTGCGTAACCATTAATTATGCCTTGATTTACCAACAATTTCAACAATACATCTAGCAAATATAAGACTGGCATAAGCAAAATGCCTACAAAAAATATACTCAACCCAAAGTAAACTGCCGCAATTAAAAACTTTATAATTTCAGTTCTTGTTGGCAGTGTTTCAATAATTTGAATATCGGCATTCGCTGTGTCCAAAAGCTTAAAGATATATTTAATCATGCACAATTCTACCACGCAATAACTCAATATAAAAATCAACAACATTACGGTTCTAATTCCCAAATTTAGCTCTTCCATAAAAAAAGCCATAAAGGTAGATGTGGATGCCGTTAAAAAAATGAGGAAACAAAGCGTAGCAATAGAAAAGTAATTTTCTTTGGTTACTTTCCATGCCTGCATAATTACATCTGTTACCGCAAAAGTACTCTCTTTTAAGTAGTTAATCATTGTTTTAGATATGTGATTTGAGTATTGAGATATGAGACTAAATCCCAACTACATCTATCAATTTTTGATTATTTATTTACTATAATTCACTCCTGTTCTTTGCTCCTTAGTCCTTACTGTTCAACAAAACTCGTTTCACAAAATCTTGCATAAAACCTAGGCCATATGCCGTTAACTGGATGAAGGATGCTATTACACTCAAAAATGCAATTTTTATTGATTTGTTGGCCTGCCAAGCATGAAAAAATATCAACAAAAAGTATAAGAGTACAAAGAAATTACAAATGTAGGCTAATGGCTTGAAAAAGATATTACAAAGGATAGTAAAGCTCAATCCGAGGGTAAAAATTGCCGGAAAAAAATGTACTATTTTTAACTCGGAAGGGAAATGTTTGTAAATATTGATGCGTGCCCTTCCAAAAAAATGCAATTGCTTATAAAACTGGGTAAAACTTGTACGGCGCTTATGGTAAACTTTTGCTGTTGGAATTAAACCTATTTTAAACCCATTTTCGTGAATACGGATACTATATTCAATATCTTCGCCCAACCTAGTGAGGATAAAACCTCCAACTTTCTCGTAAACTTCTCTAGAAAGCCCCATGTTAAAGCTACGTGGATGAAATTGGCCGATATGCTTCTTATTGCCACGAATGCCGCCTGTGGTAAAAGGCGATGTCATGGCGTAACTAATGGCCTTTTGTACAGGCGTAAAGCTTTCGTGTGCTGCATCAGGTCCCCCAAAAGCATCTAGCTGATGTTCGTAAAGGTAATCTTTAACAATTTCAAGGTAATCGGCAGGCACTAAAATATCTGAATCGAAGATGATGAAATAATCGCCTTTGGCACGCTCAAATCCAAAATTTCTTGAAAAGCCTTGTCCAGAGTTTTCTTTGAAAAAGTACTTTACATCGAGTTTATTCTCGAAACTAGCCACAATTTCTTTGGCATCATTAACTGATCCGTCTTCAATCACCAATACCTCAAACTGCATATAAGTTTGCTTGCACAAAGTGGCTAACAGTTCTTTAATTTCCTGCGGACGGTTGTATAAAGGGATAATTATTGAAAAAAACATTTCTTGAGGCTGAAAGCCGAAAAGACCAAAGACAAAGCGCTTTAAGCTTTAAGCTTTAGTCTTTAGGCTCAATTAATTTCCTTTTCTATTAAATACTGATTTCTTTCTGGTGCATTACGACCAACCAATTCGGCCACAAAGCCTGCTAAAAACATTTGCGAACCTACAATAATAGCCACTAAAGCCAAGTAAAACAAAGGCTGATCTGTTGAGTTACGATATGGTAAGTTGTTCCAGATAAGCACTTGTTTTTCTACCATAATGTAAATAGCCATGATGATACCCACGAAAAAGCTCAATACGCCTAGAGAGCCAAAGAAGTGCATGGGGCGTTTACCAAATTTGCCCACAAAGAAAATAGACATCAGGTCTAAAAACCCATTGATAAACCTGCTTAAGCCAAATTTGGTTACACCATATTTACGAGCTCGATGCGCTACCACCTGCTCTCCTATTTTCTTAAAACCTGCCCATTTGGCCAGCACAGGCATATAACGGTGCATTTCGCCATAAACTTCTATGGTTTTCACCACATCATGGCGATAGGCTTTTAAACCGCAGTTAAAATCGTTAAGCTTAATACCACTCATTTTACGCGTAGCAGCATTAAACAATTTGGTAGGAATAGTTTTAGTAATGGGGTCGTAGCGCTTTTTCTTCCATCCCGAAACTACATCGTATCCTTCGTCTTTAATACGGCTGTAAAGTACTGGTATCTCGTCTGGGCTGTCTTGTAAATCGGCATCCATGGTAATCACCACATCGCCCTGCGCTGCAGCAAAACCTACATTTAAAGCGGCAGATTTACCATAGTTGCGTCTAAATTTGATTGCTCTGATACTCGCAAATTTTTCTTTAAGCTCTGTAATTATCTGCCAAGAACGGTCGGTGCTTCCGTCGTCAACAAAAATTGCCTCGTAAGAAAAATTATGCTTTTGCATTACATCGTCTATCCAAGCAATTAACTCGGGCAGCGATTCGTCTTCGTTATATAGCGGTATTACAACTGATATATCCATTTTAGTATTTAGTAGTTAGTATTTAGATGTAAAATCTATACTAAAAAACAACGTGCAAATTTCATCAATTAAATTGAGATAATTTGCACGTTTAAAATATAATTTGACCAAGTTTAACTGGCTTCAAATTGTCCGCCATTTTGGTTGGGAAAAGGATTTGGATTATTGCGTTTAAATATTAATGCAAAAATAACCGCACCAATAAAATACATAATTGCAGAGATACCAAAGCCCATTACTGCCTGGCTAAATGTGGGCGTAAATTGTTGGTCTAAGTTTTCACGAGTTTTTTCTAAAGCTTTTGCGCTTTCTTCTTCGCCT
The DNA here is from genome assembly GCF_002399615.1 of Pedobacter sp. UBA4863. GTDB lineage: Bacteria > Bacteroidota > Bacteroidia > Sphingobacteriales > Sphingobacteriaceae > Pedobacter. The sequence continues at coordinate 236,682 of NZ_DHDZ01000033.1, forward strand.
AAGCCAAATGATTTCATGGTGGCTTCAGATTTTGTCATTACCATCTCTTTCATTTGTTCTGGATAAGTAGTATCGATGTATTTTCCGAAAAGGATATTGAATACAAACACTAAGCCCATAGCCAATACAAAAGTGACGAAAATAGGCCACAAAGCTTCTCCAAAAGTCCAATATCCGCCTACTTTTTTTCTCATATCGATACAAAAGAATATGGCAAATGCTAAACCAATTAACAAAGAAATTCCTGCGTACCAGTAAGAGCTCATTAAGCTTGGTGCTACATACCAGGTTACTAAAAACAACACGATGTTTACGATGCCCCAAATTAATCCGTTTTTTAGAGCCTCATTTTTAATGTTAACTATATTTTCCATAATTTAAGTTTGGTTTGGTTATCTACTTTGGTTAAAGCTAGTAATTAAACTATATACAGACGCATCAAAAGCTTTATTGTTACTGTATTTTTCGAAATCTTTAAAAGCTTGCTCTGATGCTGCCGGCTGCAAGAAGAAAGCCATAAACGGTACAAATAGTTCTTCCATTTCTTCTGCCAAATTTAATATCTTCGCATTTTCGCAAATTTCTTGGATGCTGGTTTCGGCCAGTTGCTGGTTACTGATCAAATCTTCATAGATATGGAATTCGTCTTGGAACTCATCTTCATCCACCAATAAAAATTCCTTTAAAAAATCTTCTAGTTCTGGTTTAATTTGCTCATCGTGGCACTCGTTAATATACAACAACAAGTTTAACAGTTCTGTACCCCTATCAATGGTTTTATCCTCAATGGCTTCCCATTCTTTAGAGTCTAGATAATCAGCTTCTAGCTTGTTTACATCGCTGGTAAAGAAGTTAATCATCAATAAATCGAAGAAAGTTTCTCTCAATTCTTCGAACTTTGGATATTCGTCGAAAACCTCATCAAACTGCGCTACTTTATCCATAAAATCAGCGTCTGCTTCAAAAACTCCCAACAGTTTATGCGTAAGTTCTATACTTGCTATTTTGTTTACTTCGCCATATTTGGCTACCGAAGCTGTTAATGTCTTTTTTACTATACTGTTCATATTTTAGTTTTTTGATGCTAGTTGTTCGTTTCTCGTTGCCTAACTACTAACGATTAACGGCGACGACCAACAATTAATAAATATTATATTGTCCGTTATTATACACCATCTCTACTTTTCCTTTTAAAGTTTTATTAAATAAAGGAGAATTAGCTGATTTTGATTGGTTTGTTTTACTATCAAAAGTCCACTCTTTGGCTGGGTTAAAAACCGTAAAGTTTGCCGCTGCGCCTATTTTAACTTGAGGAACTTCTAATTTAAGCAACTTTCTGGGAGCAATTGCCAATTTTTCTACAATTAAGGCTATATCTAATCCTGCTTGCAACAACAATGGCAAAACAGTTTGTAAGGTTATTATACCATAACTGGCTATTTCAAATTCTACGTTTTTAAACTCAATTTCGTGTGGGCGGTGCTGCGAAGAAATGGCATCGATTGTACCGTCTTTTAAGCCGGTAGTTAACGCTTTATTATCTGCTTTGCTGCGCAATGGCGGCTTCACTTTGTAATTGCTATCAAAATCGTTCAACAACTCTTCGGTAAATACCAATTGATGGGCAGCTACATCGCAAGTAACCTTTACGCCATCTTTTTTTGCCTTTTTAATAAGCGCCACCGAGCCGGCCGTAGAAATATTACTGATGTGAATTGGCGCATTATGGTAAGCTGCCAAAAATAGATCTCTGGCAACTTGCATTTCTTCGGCCAGTGCCGGAATACCTTTCATGCCCAACAAAATGGTAGTAGCACTTTCGTTCACGTGTGCCTTTCCGGCCAAAGCTTTGTTTTCTGGATGTGTAAACAGCAAACCATCAAAACCTAAGGTATATTGCAATGCACGGCTCATAAAACCATCATCGGAGATGGCTTTACCTGCTTCTGCAAAGGCAACAGCACCAGCTTGTTTCATGTCGAACATTTCGGCTAGTTCTTTACCTTCCAGATTTTGGCTTATTGCCCCTATCGGATGTACTGCTACCAAATTACCTTTAGCCCTATTTAAAATATATTCTACCTCACCTTTACTATGCACTACCGGTTTGGTATTGGGCATAATGGCAATACCTGTAAAACCACCCGCCGCCGCAGCAGCGGTACCTGTTTGCAAATCTTCTTTAGTTTCTAAACCCGGATCGCCAAAAACACAGTTTAAATCGAAAAAACCAGGCGATAAAACCGCTCCATTTAGTTCAAAAACTTCTTCATGTTTCTGTAACTCTAAATTTTTACCTATTTCTACAATGGTTCCTTTATCAACTCTTACATCACAAGTTTTTCCGTTAAACTCGCTATTGGTGTCGGCAATGGTAATTCCCTTAATTAAGAGGCTCATGAATTTCTATATTTATTTTTAATTTTCTTTTTAACCACAAGTATCTATTAGCCACAGATGCACAAATTTTTCACTTTATTTATAACTAATTTCTTAATCTACCTGTGTATTTGTGGCTTAAAATATCTAACTAACAATATTTCGGCTGCTATGAAAACTAAGCTCAAAATTAGGCAAAGTTTCCATAACTCGGTTCCATTATTTTTTTCGGCAATGGCCGATGAAATATTCTCTTTCTTAGCATCAATAAAATGAATTTTTTGTGTACCAAAACGTGCTTCTAATTCCGTTTGGGAATCATATTTCATGTTAGATTCTGCTCTGTTATCATTAAAAGCAACTACTGCTAAAGTAGAATCTCCTTTCTTTACGCTATAAAATCCAGGCTTTTGAATTTGATCTGCTACATAAAGCAAGGTTTTTCCATTTTGATGGTTAATATCAGGTATCACTTCAAAACCATCTCCCATTAATTTCAAAGATTGGTTAGCTCCTAGCTTTACTAATGGCAACGTAATTACATTATCTTTTGCAATGGTATAAAACAGGGGTTGATCTTTAGCACTTTCGAAAGCAATTTTATACATTAATGGTACAAAAAGTGGATGTTTAGAAAGGTTTCCATCGGTTTCTTCCAATCCGGTAGCTGCTAAAAAAACCTGCCCAGAAGCTATTGGATAGCGAGCTAAGTAGGTTTTACCAGCCGGCAATTGCAATAAGGGCTCTTTAGCTATCCTACTATTTTCAACGTAAGTAAAATAGCGATTAGCCAATGGCAAATCCATTTTTTTAGGTAATGTTTCAAAAACTTGCTTAAATAAAGGATGCTTTAATTCTATTTGTGAAACTTTGGTAGGCTCTGTAACTAAACTTGCTACTGCTGGCAAGCTTAATGTGGTTAAAAACGAGGTATAATTAACTGCATCGATACTTGTTGATGGGAAAATGACTATCGTACCACCATTGCTCACATAATTTTTGAGTTCTTGCGCTAAACCACTAGATGGCTGACTAATACCATTCAGCACAATTAAGCTATAATTCGAAAAAGCGGCATAGTTGATGTTGTTTTCGGAAACAGAAGTTAACTTGAAGTAAGGATCGGCATTAAAAAGTGCCTCCATGTATTTTGCGGTTTTACCACCGTTAACACTCAAGATTTGCTGGTTGGCATTAACATTGAAAGAAAAATTCAGCGCATCATCAAAAGTTAACGGAAAATCTTTAATGCTCAACAGGCCCTTTTGCCAGCCCAAATTCAATCCACTGTACGAAAGCGTGTCTATCGCAGTTGCTCCAGCAGCCACACTAATACTTCCAATGGCTTTTTGTTGATTATTAATGGTTAGTTTAAGCGGTACATTCTTCGCTTCTTCGCTACCAAAATTCTTTAACCGAACAATAATTTTTTCTGAAGCATTGGGCTGGTGCACAGGCGAAAGAAACCAAACACTATCTACCGAAATGTTTGGCAATTCGTTGGCATTTAATTTTACCAGTGCAAGCTGTGTATTTTCGTCTTTTTTAAGGCCTTCTTTCCCTGCAAAGTTTTGCTGAAAATCGGAAACTACATAAGCAAATCGGTTAGCCGTACCTGTAAACACGCCTTGCTGGCGATTAATGACTTGTTGTAAATTTCTACTTGCGGCAGAAATCTTTACCTCATCCACCGCTTGTACAAACTCTTCTGCATTTAACAACCGCTGATGTTTGCCTTCAAAATCGTTAGTTAACAACTGAAAACGATCATTTAATTGGTAACTTTTTACAATTTCCTTGGCCCTGCGTTTGGCTTCGTCCAACAAACTCCCTTCCTTATTTACCGCATCCATACTGTAAGAATTGTCGAGATAAATACTTACAATATTACCATTTGCTTCGTTGGTTTCGGCGTTAGCGCTGATAAAAGGCCGGGCAAAAGCTAAAACCAAGAAAATAATGGCCAAAATGCGTGCGGCTAAAATCAATAGGTTTTTAAGCTGCTCTCTGGATGAATTTTGTTCTTTTACTTCTTTTAAGAAAGAAACATTACTGAAATAAACTTTCTTGAACTTGCGAAAATTAAATAAATGAATTATTACCGGGATTAAGACCGCTAAAAGTGCAAAAAGGAAGCCCGGATAGAGGAAATTCATTAAAAAACAAAGTTACAAAAGATTTACGATTTTAGGCTTACGATTTATGATTTTATCGATGCGGCATTCATGTAAATAGAGGTGCGATTAAATATTTCTTTTTAGAAAACGGTAAAAAACCAACAAAAGTAAAAATGAACTGTTACTTATGGTAAAAACAATCATGAAAACTCCAATTAAAAACAACTCTGGCAAAGTTGATAAACCCGGTAAGCCCAAATTAAACACCGAAGAGCCTTTGGCAGAAAAAGATGAGGTAAAAAAAGCCGAAGAAAAACAACGGAAGAAAGCTAAATAACGTGAGTTTTGGGTCTTAATTTAGCTAAACAGACCCTGAAATAAATTCAGGGGTAAATTGGCGTTTCGTCTCCCGAAATAAATTCGAGACTAGCTTTTAAGGACCTATCTAATCATTTTTTTAATCAAAATAGCCTTAAATATTTGATTTACAGCACAAAATATCCAAAAATCACATTAAACAATAAAGCCTTTAAGCGTTTATGGCTTTTTTCTTAAAATTAAATGGGAAATCGTAAAATTAACAAGTGATAAGTGGGCGTGTTCTAAAACTTAAATTTCGCCCAAAAAGACACCCAATTAAACGGATTTTAAAAACCCTGTTAAATTTCGAAAGTTTTGCCTTCTGCGGCTAATTGTGTATGCTCGAAACCGCTCTTAGCTTCTTCTAACAGGGCTTCGAGGGTTTTGTAGCGTGATGAGAAATGGCCAATTAGTAATTTTTTTGCTTTTACTTTAGTGGCTATTTCTGCGGCTTGTTTAGCAGTAGTATGATGCGTTTCTATTGCTCTTTCTAACATTTCGTGCAGAAAGGTAGCTTCGTGGTATAGTGTATCGGCATTGCTTATTTGATCAAAGTAACGCTCATCGTACATAGTATCTGAACAATAGCAATAGGTTTTTGGTTTGGCCGAGTCGGTAGTATAATCTAGGTATTTAATCTGTTGTCCGTTTGGTAAATCTACATTTACACTACGTTTTAACATGGGATAATAAGCTATTGGCACTGCATCTTTTTCTAACTTATCTACCACCAGCTTTCTTAACCTTTTTTTCTCGGTAAACTTAAAGCCTGTACACGGAATACGATGGTTTAAAATAATGGTTTCTACTTCTATATCATTATTTTTAAAAATAACTTCTGCTTTAGTGGCATTAGTTGCATAGTAATTAATAGGGTAACGCAAGTGGGTGTCAGAATGCAAAAATTGCAATTCGAGGATTTCTTTGAGCGCTGGCGGACCAAAAATATGTAAGGGTTTGATACGGCCGTTTAAGTGTAAACTAGACAGTAAACCCACCAAACCAAAAAAATGGTCGCCGTGTAAATGGCTAATAAAAATGTAATCTATCTTGGCAGCCTTAAATCCGTACTTAATTAACTGTTGTTGCGTTCCTTCGCCACAATCAATTAGGTAAAAACGTTCGTTACAATTAAGTAATTGCGCCGTTGGATTTCTGTTATAAACTGGTGTTGCCGAAGCATTTCCAAGTATCGTTACCTCAAATTTCATTCAGTAGTATTATCCTTTATCTACTCCTCCACGAAGTTCTTTTTCAATTTCCTCCATAAAAATCAAATCTGTAGCCTCGTCTAGTTTATTAACAAACGTAATAGATTGATGAAGGTTTGACATTTGGATAATTGGCGCTATTGTTTTATTTACGCCACATACTACAAAAAGACCGTTGGCAGCTTTGCAAAGCCTGTCGCCTACTAGCAAGGCACTTAAATCTTGCGAATCGTTACACTCTTTTACCGACGATAGGTCTAAAACAATATTGCGATAACCTTCGGTGTTTAAAAGAATAAATTCTGATTTTAAAGCTGGTGTATTATCATTAGTGAATTTCGGCTCTTCTAATTTCAACACTACATATTTCTCATGCTTATCTACACTAAATTTCATATTTTTTGGTTTTTGGTCAATTGTTTAAATTGTTTAACCGGTTACGTGTTATATATTACCAGTTAAAAACTGTTTACTGCAACAGCTTCTTAACAGCGGCTTTGGTGTTTTCTTCTATTCTATTTAAAATATTTTCTGAAGGATTTTTCACGAATTTCTCTCCCGTAATTTGCTCGTAAAGCTCAATATAGCGATCGGAAATTGATTCTACAATTTCTTTGGTCATTGTTGGCACCACCTGTCCATCTTTACCTTGGAAACCATTCTCTATTAACCACTTGCGTACAAACTCTTTTGACAGTTGTTTTTGAGGTTCGTTTGCGGCTTGTCTTTCGGCATAACCTTCGGCATAAAAATAGCGTGACGAATCTGGCGTATGTATTTCATCAATTAGATAAATATCTTCTCCTACTTTACCAAATTCGTACTTGGTATCTACCAAAATTAAGCCTCTTTCGGCAGCCATTTCTACTCCTCTTTGGTATAATGCGTGGGTATATTTTTCTAATTTTTCATAATCGGCCGGTGTTACAATACCTTTAGCCAAAATGTCTTCCTTAGAAATATCCTCATCATGTCCTACGGCCGCTTTAGTGGTTGGTGTAATAATTGGTTGCGGCAATTTATCGTTTTCCTTTAATCCCTCTGGTAAGGCTACGCCACAAACTTGGCGTTTGCCCAAGGCATATTCGCGAGCTGCATGACCAGCTAAATAGCCTCTAATTACCATTTCTACTTTGAAAGGTTGGCAAATACGCCCAATGGTTACCATTTCGTCTGGTGTAGCTAATACCCAATTAGGCACAATATCTTTTGTTGCCGTTAAAAATTTAGCTGCAATTTGGTTCAATACCTGCCCTTTATAGGGAATTGCTGCTGGCAATACTACATCAAATGCCGAAATTCTATCGGTCACTACCATTGCCATCAACTGATTATCAATAGTATATACATCGCGTACCTTTCCTTTGTAAAAACTACTTTGTTTTGGAAAAGTAAACTGGGTTTCTTTTACTGCTTTCATGAGGAGGTAAAAATAGGAAAAAGTCCGTAAAGTTGGAAGTTGGCCAGTCCGAAAGCTATATTGCCTCTTCGTACCAATTTGTCTTTCGGACTTTTCTAAATAAAACTTGCTGACTTACTGAATATCCCCGTAAGCTTTTAAGATGGCCTTTACTAATTTGTGGCGCACTACATCTTCTCCACTTAAATAAATAATATCGATGCCTTTAATATCTCCTAAAATACGGAGTGCGTTTTGCAAGCCCGATTGTGCTTTTTTGGGTAGATCTATCTGGGTAACATCGCCCGTTACAATAAATTTTGCCGTTGGCCCCATACGGGTTAAAAACATCTTTAACTGTAAATCTGTAGCGTTTTGTGCCTCATCTAAAATTACAAAGCAGTTATCTAAAGTACGTCCACGCATAAATGCCAAGGGCGCTACCTCTATAGTTCTGTTTTCTAGGTAAAGCTTTAACTTGTCCGGTGGTATCATATCTTCCAAAGCATCGTATAGTGGGCGTAAATATGGATCTACTTTTTCCTTTAAATCGCCTGGTAAGAACCCTAAGCTCTCTCCTGCTTCTACAGCCGGTCTGGTTAAAATGATACGTTTAATTTCTTTATTCTTTAACGCTCTTACCGCCAAAGCTACTGCAGTATAGGTTTTTCCTGTACCTGCCGGGCCAATAGCAAACAACACATCGTTTTTATTGATGCTATCTACCATTTTGCGCTGGTTAGCGGTGCGGGCCTTAATCATTAAGCCGTGGTTTCCGTACACAATTACTTCGCCGCTACCTATTGGGGCACTTGCCACTACTGGATCAGCCGGTGTTTCACTCGTTTTCTTAGCGCCTAAAATGGCATCAACCTCATTGCTGGTTAGCGTACCAAACTTATCTAGATGTGCCACCAATGAATTTATTTTCTTTTCGAAATTTTTCAGTTCTGCTTCATCTCCTAAAGCTTTTACTTCATTACCACGGGCTACAATTTTAAGTTTCGGAAAAGCAGCTTTTATTTGCTCGTAGTGCTCGTTGTTAGCGCCCCAAAACTGAATTTGGTCACTGGTTTCTATAATTAGTTTTATTTCGTTCAAAATATTGTTTTTTTAGTACTACGCCCTATGTAATTCGATTTTAATTTGAATATTTGCAGGTAATTTGCCTCTACACAAGAATAAGCATAAATATTTAAATTTTAATGGCGATCATAACATTAACGACAGATTTGGGCTCAAAGGATTTTTATCAGGCTGCTTTAAAGGGCAGTATCCTGAGTATCCTGCCAAATGTTAATATTATTGATATTACGCACGAAGTACCCGCCTTTAATATTTCTTACGCTGCTTTTGTTTTAAAAAATGCCTATGCCTACTTCCCCAAAAGTACGGTTCACTTAATAGGTATAGATTCTGTTTTTAACGAGAATACAAAATATGTGGCATTAAGTTGCAAAGGCCAATATTTTGTGGGTGCCGATAATGGAATTTTCTCGCTGCTTTTTGATGAACAGCCTGACGAATTGGTAGAACTAAATATTATGCAGGATTTAAAGTTTTTACATTTCCCGCTGGTTGATATTTTGGTAAAGGCCGCTGTGCATTTGGCAAAGGGTGGCAAACTTAAAGAAATTGGCATACCTGCCGATGATATTGAACAGCGTATGTTGTTACATCCTGTTATAGAAAGGGATATTATTCGTGGCAGTGTTATTTTTGTGGATACTTTTAGCAACGTAATTACCAATATTACCAAAGATCTTTTCACCAAAGTTCAGCGTAACCGCGATTTTACTTTGTACTTTAGAAAGAGCGAAACCATTACACAACTGAGCTGGCATTACAACGAGGTTCCCGAAGGCGAAAAACTTTGTTTATTTGGTATCAGCAATCATTTAGAAATTGCCATTAATAAAGGTAAAGCCAGCAGTTTATTGGGCTTGCACTTAAATGATATTGTAAGGGTAGAGTTTCATCCTTAAAATCTGTATTTACGTAATAACACTCGTACTTTAAATACCGTAATAACACTCAAAAAAGAAGTAAGCAGGCACGATATTTTTGTTTTTTATTTAATAACGACAAAAAGTAAAATGTTTATGCTGAAAAAACTTACTTCTCACCACTTAAGAAAACGTCTACTTCGACTATTTTTATACTTAATTACGTTTATCAGCTTTCAGTTTGAAGGCAAAGCGCAAGGTTGGGCACACATTGGCTCGCCAAATAGCACCCGATATCAAGATAAATTTATACAAAATATAAGTTCTGCTATACACACCAATGGCGATATATATGTTGCCTACCATGGAGAATACACCTCCGTGTATGTTCGTAAACTAAACAGAGCTACGGGAATATGGGAAGATGTGCTTAATTCCATTTCTATATTTAATAGTGGAGGCGGTAGAACCATTAAAATAGCTATAACTAAAAGTGGCACACCTATAATAGCCATCAAACATTATGCTTCACCATATAATATCTCACTTTATAAAGCGGGGGCAACGCAATGGGAGCAATTAGGAACTTCTAGCCTTATATCTCAATACGAGGCTAAAGAGATTTCGTTAACCCTTGATAAGGATGATATTCCTCATATACTATATCAAGCACACGAAGGATTGATTGCTATAAAAAAATTCATAAATAATTCTTGGGTCGATGTTGGAGACCAACTATTTGGTTACAGAAACGGAACAAACTACATAAGTTTAGCTATAGACAACAACAACATTCCTTATATAACTTACACTACTACATTGAACTATAATAGTAACGCATATGTTAGAAAGCTGATTAACGATAAATGGGAGCTAATTGGAACCTCTAATACTTTTACATCTTTTCAAGTATCTAATGTTTTATTTGCATTAGATAAAGATAATAAGCCAAATATTGCTTTTGTTACAACTACTGGAACTCAGATTTTAAAGTTAGAGGAAAATCAAACTTGGACTACATTATCTCCAAAGTTCACGGGTATTAATTATGACGCCGTTATGCTTATAGATGAACAAAACAATCTCTACATCTCTGGCAAGCAAACTCCAGTAATACCAAGATTAAGTGTTGCTAAACTTAACAGACAGGCGAGCCAACTTGAATTTGTAGGCAGCCCCAACTTTACAGGTAATACCTACGAGAACGCTCTAGTAACATCCACAGAAGGAAAAGTGACACTAATTTGTACGGATAGAACGTTGAAACCCAGTTTATCTGCAAGAACTTATCATCCTGAGAAAAACATTTGGGAGCTAATTGATAATTTTGGGATAGAGAGTTTCCGCACAGAAAGAGTAGTTAATGTAACAGATAAAGATATGATACCCTATGTTGCATATATAACTGCTAATGAAAAAAAAGCAGCCGTAAAAAAACTAGTTAGCGGTGTGTGGACTAATTTAGGAACCATAGCGATATCTTCAGGTACAGCCTCGGATATTTCTTTAACTTTAAATAAAAGCACACCTTATATTTGCTTTTCCGATGGTGATTTCGAAAATAAAGCCACAGTTATGAGCTACGAAGCAACCACTAACTCTTGGTCTATTGTTGGTTTACCTGGATTTACAACAGCAGGTGTTCAAAGTCCTTATCTTACAATTAATCACCAAGAAGAAATGTTTATCACCTTCATTGACAAAGCTAAAGGAAATCAAATTTCTACAATGAAATTTGATAGCAATTCAAATACATGGTTCTATTTGGGGCAACAAGGTTATACATCTCCAGCAAAATCAATGGTTACTCAATATGAGAAAGATGGAAATTTAATAGTTACCTATCTAAATAATGATAATAAAATTACAGCCTTGAGATGGGCCGAAACTAGTTGGAAAGAAATTGGAGGTGGAAGTCCAACTACATCAAGCGTAAACCACCTTTCTATGGCTATTGATAATAACAACAACATTTATCTAGCTTATAATGATCTAATTAGTAAAAAAATAAAAGTTGCTAAAAACATTGTTAACGAAAACGACCTTAAAAATCAAAAAGCCGGCAATGAGTGGACAGAACTCAGCGAAATAGAAGCTACAGATCAAGATATAGGCGCTACTTCTATTATTGTGGATAGTAAAGGGATACCATATGTTGCATATATAAATAAACTACAAAACAATAAAATCTTTGTAAAACGATTTGTAAACAACCAATGGGATGTGGTTGGAGAACAGGCCAACTTATCATTTGGAGGGGTAGAAAATTTAGCTTTAACAATCTCTCAAGCTGGGCAAATTTACACCGCTTACAATGCCAATGGAATATTTGTACAATCTTTTGATACTAGTGTACTCCCTATCAAACTTAGCCACTTTACTGCCAAAAAAACTCCAAATGCGGTAGTATTAAACTGGCAAACACAAATGGAACAATACAATAAAGGGTTTGAAATTGAAAAAAGTATCGATGGTGAGAATTTCAACAGAATTGATTTCGTTATGGGTAAAAATAATCCGGGGAATTATTCTTTTACAGATTGGTATGCAAAAGTTGGTTTAAATTATTACCGCTTAAAGCAACTGGATTTCAACGGCAACTTTAGCTACAGTAATGTTGTAGCAGTTAACTTTGATTTAAAAGTAGCGGAAGTTTCTTTCTATCCTAATCCTGTAAGTAATGTGATTAACTTTATTAACCTCGGCAAACAAAACCTCGCAACTATTTATGATATACAAGGAAGAAAAGTAAAAGAAGTGACCATTTCAAATCAAAAGGCTATACTAGCTGACTTAAAACCAGGAATTTACTTTATAAATATTGAAGGCAAAAAAGTTAAATTTATAAAATTGTAAACCACTTCTTAAATAAGGCATAGAGTTTGATTAGGCAAAAGGATATGAATAAATTAATATTTAGTTTCCTTTTGCCTTTTTTGATTTTTGTGGATGCAAGGGCGCAAGACAGTACCGCATACGAGCTACAACGCAATAAAATAAACAGCTTGCTGGCCGAGAGAAGTGCTAAATTTGGGCAATATGAGGAGAGTTTAAGTGCGAGAACTGGAATTTTCGGATTTCAAACCAAAAAAGACATTAAGAACTCTAACGAGATTTTAAGGCAAATCGCCCTTAACGACAATGCTATTTTTACGGAACTGAAAGTATTGCTAGACTATAAGGACCTGCAATTTCAGCAAGTAAAATCTAACGTTGACCATAACGAATTAAGAATAGATAGTTATAAGAGAACCATTAGAGATTTACAGGTAAAAAACGAGGAATTGCTTGATTATAATAAAAAAACAGATAAAAACGCCAGTTATTTGCAATTCTTATTAGCCTTGTTTATAGTTTCCACAGTAGTTTGTATATTCATTATCTACCGAAAAAACAATGCAATTAAAGCTAAGGAACCACAAAGTGGCATAAAAGTTATTACATGAAAAGAGCATTTTTTAAGGCATTGGTAAAGCTTAACAAATGGGTTTTACCTTCTTTGTACAAAAAAGACCCAATGAAATTAAGTACTTTTCAGAAAGCTATTTTAGGTTTTAGGTATTGGGCCTTAACCAATGCTCTAAAATAAACCACTACGGATTAGAAATCTACAGTTTTAGCACAGACTGAAAGCCTTAACAGCATTCATTTACCATACATTAGCAAGAGGAGGACATGAAAATAACGATATCTCTATCCATAGATCTCTCTTCGTGCCTCATCGAAAGGACGCAAGTAGTGTAAAACATTTATGGAAACTAAAGTAACTGTAATAAATTACAGGGGTTTAACCTTTAACTAGATAATAAACTAACCAGTAGTGCATATTGATTAGTTATCCTCCCCCTACCCCCTCCAAAGGGGGACACATGGCGT
>NZ_DHDZ01000033.1:250080-257213 GCF_002399615.1 Pedobacter sp. UBA4863
CGTATAACTATGCGATTTGCATATCCCCTCTTGGAGAGGGACAGGATTTATAAATAAACACACAAATAACTGCATATCAATTGTTTATTATTTTATTGATAATACACTACGGGTATAAACTAATGGAAAGGAATTCCCTACTCCTTCAAATCTCAAAGAAAACTTAAAATTACTCCCTCTTTCTCGCCGTTTTTTAGTAATTTAGCTTTACTTCCAATATAAGGATAAGCTATCCGAAAAACCAATTCATTAATATTTTACAAGTCCATCTCAACTCCACCTTAAGTCCACGTTAAGTCCACCTCAACTGCACTCTTACCTTAACCTTGATGGTGTGTTACACTAACATACCATTATACCTCTAGCACAATTATTTAATCTTACTTACACGGTTCTTTATTGTTTTTAAACAAAATTGAAGCAAAACATTACGGATCAATAATGGATTTTAGTCCAAAAACTAAATTTCCTTAGACTTTCATTCTTTTAGTTTGGAATATTTAATAATACAACCCGGGCTTATAAGTTTTGCGCAATCACATAGCCACTTGCCCAAGCCCATTGAAAATTATAACCGCCCAGCCAACCTGTAACATCAACACACTCGCCACCAAAATAACAAGCTGGCATTTTTTTGCTTTCTAATGTTTTAGACGAAAGTTCGTTAGTATCAATGCCCCCACGCATTACCTCGGCTTTGTCATAACCTTTATCGCCGGCGGGTTTCACTTTAAAATGATGGATAGTTTGTTCCAATTGCTCCATTTCTGCTTTTGTTAAATCGGCAATGGTTTTACTTAAAGGCAAAAATTTACCCAAGGCATCGGTAAACTTTTTGGTGTAAAATCTATTTAACAACGTAGCTAAGTGAACGCGTCCATTTTGCTGACGTTCAGTATTTAAAACAGCAGTAATATTTTGATTTGGCAGTAAATCAATTTCAATTTCTTGACCTGGGCGCCAATAGCTCGAAATTTGTAAAATAGCTGGACCACTTAAGCCCCAGTGCGTAAATAAAATATTTTCTTCGAAACTCATCTCCTCATTACTTACCCTACAAAAAACCGAATTACCCGACAGCTGCGTAAACCAAGCTTCGTCTTTACCGGTAATAGTTAAGGGTACTAGAGCTGGTGCTGTTTCAACAATATTTAATTGATGTTTCTTGGCAAATCTTAGTGCAAAATCTGTTGCGCCCATTTTAGGAATTGGCAGGCCGCCGGTGGCAATTACCAATTTTGGCGACTTTAAGGTTTTTATTTTGCCGTTATGCTGATAATTGACTTGATATTGTCCCTGTTCGTTCTCAATTGCTATTACTTCTGCACTGCAAATGATTTGTTGTTCCATTTCTGCACAAAGTGAGGTAAACACTTCAACCACATCTTTTGCATTTTTCCCATCTGGAAACAGCTGTCCTAAGGTTTTCTCTGCGCCGTAAATGCCATAGGTTTCAAAAAAGCTGATGGTATCTTCTACCGTCCATTGTTTAAAGGCCGATTTTACAAAATGTTCATTGGCAGAAATAAACTGCTCGTGTGTTGCGCCAATATTGGTGTAGTTACAGCGACCGCCACCAGAAATTAAAATTTTAGCACCAGGTTTATCTGCTTTTTCTAATACAATAACTTTCTTTCCCAAAAAGCCAGCTTGTACGGCACACATTAATCCGCAAGCACCAGCACCAATAATTATTGCATCGTAATCCATTTTTAAGTTAAAAGCTAAGAGTTGAAAGTTAAAAGTAGTGCAAAAGTAAAAAATGCCAAGCATTTGTCTGGTTTTTCATTTAGGTTCTTTGCATTAAGATTTTATTGCAAAGGTTTTGGGAGTTTTGCGAAGTACCGCAAAGTTATAAGTGAACTTTTGTAAAAAGCCCTGATTGTAGTGGAAATACTTTTTGCTGTACAACAACTTAGACCTCTTAGGTTTTGAAAACCTAAGAAACATGGCACAAATATTAACAAAAAAATTTTAACGAAAAGCAGGACTTTCGGAAAATAGCAGTACTGGCATTGCGCTTCTAATTGTAAGCTAATGTAGAACTAGCACAAACTGTATGCTTATTTTTTGCTATTTTTGTTGCAAATTAAAGTGATAATGGCAAAACAAATTAGCGAGTTAAAATTAGGTATTTTGGGTGGTGGACAATTGGGCAGGATGTTAATTCAGGAGGCAATTAACTACAATTTAACCACTTTGGTGCTAGACCCAGATGCTGATGCTCCGTGTAAACACATTGCCAATTATTTCGAAATTGGTTCTATTACCGATTATGATACGGTGTATAATTTTGGTAAAAAAGCCGATATTATTACTATCGAAATTGAAAAGGTGAACGTAGATGCGCTGGAACAATTAGAGCGAGAAGGAAAATTGGTTTATCCGCAATCGAGAGTAATTAGGTTAATCCAAGATAAAGGTGTACAAAAGCAATTTTTTAAGGAAAATGACATTCCTACGGCTCCTTTCATGTTGGTAAATTCGAAGGAAGATTTGAGCAGTGGTAAATTTCCTTTTCCATATTTTTTGAAATTGCGTAAAGATGGTTACGATGGTAAGGGTGTGATGAAAATTAGCACTGCCGCCGATGTTAAAAATGCCTTTGATGCGCCTACTTTAATTGAAGAATTGGTGCATTTTGAAAAAGAAATTGCGGTAATTGTAGCTAGAAATGTCAATGGCGATATAAAAACTTTTCCGATGGTAGAAATGGAATTTAACCCTGAGGCCAACTTGGTAGAGTTCTTAATTTCGCCATCAACTTATCCAGAAAGTATTCAAGAAAGAGCGGAAAAAATTGCCAAAGATATTGCTGCCGGCTTAAATATTACTGGTATTCTAGCCGTAGAAATGTTTATCACTAAACATGGCGATATTTTGGTAAACGAATTGGCTCCTCGTCCGCATAATAGTGGACACCAAAGTATAGAGGGCAATTATACCTCGCAGTTTGCACAACATTTAAGGGCTATTTTTAATTTACCTTTAGGCGATACGCGTTCTATTTCGAATGCCATTATGGTAAACGTTTTAGGCGAAAGAGGCCATGAAGGCATAGCTAAGTACGATGGATTGGAAAAGATCATGTCTATCGATGGTGTTTACGTGCACTTATATGGCAAGAAATATACTAAGCCGTTTCGTAAAATGGGGCATTTAACCATTATTGACCAAAACCGAGAAAAGGCCATTGAGAAAGCTAGATTTGTACAACAAACTTTGAAAGTGATTTCTTAGCGGATAAAGGAGTAAGGAACAAGGATAAAGGAGTAAGGAACATGGATAAAGGAGCAAGGAACAAAGATAAAGGAGTAAGGAACAAGGATAAAGGAGTAAGGATATAAAGAATAAGGATGTGGATAGAGGTTTTAAAAAACCAAAAAACCAACCATCCGAACAACTATATAAACTAAACAAAAATGAAAGTTGGTATTATCATGGGCAGCAAGTCTGATTTGCCTGTAATGCAAGATGCGGCAGATATTTGTACAGCATTTGACGTAGATTTTGAAATTACGGTAGTTTCGGCACACCGCACGCCCGATAGAATGTTCTCTTATGCTAAAGAAGCTGCCAGTCGTGGTATTAAAGTGATTATTGCTGGTGCTGGTGGTGCAGCGCATTTACCTGGCATGGTGGCGTCTATTACTACTGTTCCGGTAATCGGTGTTCCGGTAAAATCATCGAACTCTATTGATGGTTGGGACAGTATTCTTTCAATCCTGCAAATGCCAAATGGTATTCCGGTGGCTACAGTTGCTTTAAATGCGGCTAAAAATGCGGGCTTGTTGGCAGTACAAATATTATCTACGGCGAAACCTGAGCTAGCAGAAAAAATGCAAGCTTATAAAGACGATTTAAGGCAGAAAGTTGAGCAAACTGCTGCTGAAATGGAAGAGTAGTCGGAAAGTCGTCGAAGTCCGAAAGAGATAGAGAACCTAGCCTTTCGGATTTTTTTGTCTAACTAGTTCGAAAGTCGGGAAGTTTATAGCCCGAAAGATATATTAGTTTGCAATTTTTGACAGCCATATCTTTCGTACTTTTCCGACTAAAAACTTTCGGACTAATATCAATTCAAATTCGGGTCTATAGGAAAATTACTCACATGAGCATACTTAGGGCCTAAGTTGATGATTACCTCTTTCCAAAGTTCTTCTTCGTTTTGCGAAAATATAGTGTCTTGGTGATATTGGTCTGAAACAATCCAGGTGTTAGTTGCCAGCTCGTCTTCTAATTGGTTAAAACCCCAGCCAGAGTAACCTAAAAAGAACTTTACTTCGTCTTCCTGAATACTATTATTGTTAATCAGTATTTTTAGCGTTTCAAAATCTCCACCCCAATACAGGCCATCTATAATTTCTTCTCCACTATTCAATTTATCATAGCAACGGTGTACAAAGTGAATGGTATCAACTTCTACAGGGCCACCAATAAATACGGGAAAATCTGCTTCCCATAAATCGGGGACTAAATCTTTTACTAGCAAATTACTTGGTTGGTTTAAGATAAACCCCATTGCTCCCTCTTCGCCGTATTCGGTAAGCAAAATTACCGCACGCTTAAAATTTGGATCGGCTAAAAAAGGTTCCGAGATTAATAACCTACCCGCAGATGGATTTAATAAGCTTAACATAATGGTAAATTAACAAAATTTAATCGAAACTAGCGATCAATCCTGTAGTATAAAACGGATATAATTCTGGGTAAAAATTAAAAAATGTAAGGCCACAAACGTACTTTTGTTTCATGAAGCTTACTAAAGAAATGGTACAAAACTTAAGGCAAGACTACAAAGCTGCCGAATTAAGTGAAAAAGACATTGTAAACGATCCGATAATGCAATTTGAGAAATGGTTTTCGGATGCGGTAAATGCTCAAATTTTTGAGCCTAATGTGATGACATTGGCTACAGCAGATAAATCTGGGCGGCCAAATGCTAGAATTGTACTTTTAAAAGGTTTTGATAAAGATGGTTTTAGTTTTTACACCAACTATTTAAGCCAAAAAGGAAAAGAGCTGAAGAAAAATCCGTTGGCATGCTTGGTGTTTTTTTGGGGAGAGCTAGAGCGCCAGGTAAGAATTGAAGGTAAAATAGAAAAGCTAGACAAGGAAACTTCTGAAGCTTATTTTCACTCCCGCCCCATTGGTAGCCAAATTGGTGCCATTGCTTCGCCACAAAGCCAGGTAATAGCAGATAGAAATATCTTAGAAAACAAGGTGGAAGAACTCACCAAACAATACGAAGGTAAAACGATACCTAAACCGGCACACTGGGGCGGCTATATTCTAAAACCAACAGTAATTGAGTTTTGGCAAGGTAGATCGAGCCGTTTACACGACAGGATTAAATATACTTTTGTAAATGGCAGTTGGAAAATTGAGCGATTGGCACCCTAAAAGCTTAAAGCGTATATTACTAAATTCTAACAAACCAAAAAACAAAACAGTTAACCAACCAGTAATGAACCAAACCAAACACCCTAAACAGCTCTACCTCCTATTTTTTACCGAAATGTGGGAGCGTTTTTCGTTCTACGGAATGAAGGCCTTGCTGTTGGCCTATATGGTTACCCAACTAAAATTCGACGAACCAAAAGGTTATGCCATTTTAGGTGCTTACTCGGCGTTGGTTTATACCATGCCCATGTTTGGTGGAATGTTGGCCGATAAGTTTTTAGGATACCGACGGGCCATTATTTTTGGTGGTATAATGATGGCCATTGGCCACATAGTATTAGCCATACCTCAAGATTGGAGTTTTTTTTATGGCATGGCATTTATCATTTGCGGAAATGGTTTTTTCAAACCTAACGTTTCGAGTTTGGTAGGTACGTTGTACGACAATAACGACCCTCGCAAAGACAGCGCATTTTCGCTCTTCTACATGGGCATAAATATTGGCGCAGCTTTGGGTGGCTTACTTTGTGGTTACGTTGGCCAGCAAATAAATTGGCATTATGGCTTTGGCTTGGCAGGTATTTTTATGGTTTTAGGTTTAGTGATTTTCATTATCGGAAAATCATCATTAAAGGAAAAAGGCTTACCATTAACAAATGATTTACACCGAAAAATAGGTGGTTTCATCTCTGTAGAATGGACGGTTTACTTATTAACCTTTGTAACTTTACCTTTAATTGTAACCCTGTTTAATTATTATGAAGCACTAGATAGTATTATGTTAGTGCTTGCAATTGTTTCTGTTGCTTATATTTTATACTTATCGTTTAAGCTTGAAAAAGAAGCAAAATTCAAATTGCTTGCTGCCTTAATTTTGGTGGTAGTTTCTACTATATTTTGGGCTTTTTACGAACAAAATGCAGGTTCGTTAAACTTATTCGCCATGCGAAATGTAGATATGCAGGTTTTCGGAATTGCGCTCCCAGCCCTTGCAGTTAACAACTTTTTGCCTCCAGGCTGGGTAATTATTTTAAGCTTTGTATTTGCTGCTTTGTGGCCTTGGCTCAATAAACGCGGCTTAGAACCCTCTACGCCAGCAAAATTTGCTTTTTCATTTATCTTCGTTGCAATGGGTTTCTTCACTTTTTATTTAGCCTGTCAAGCTAGCTTAAGCCATGGTTTAATTCCATTGGTGGCTTTTGCTGGCGGATATTTCTTTATCATTTGTGGTGAGATGTGTATTTCTCCAGTGGGCTTATCTATGATTACCAAATTGTCGCCAACCAATATTGTAGGTTTAATGATGGGCATTTTCTTCTTTTTCACTGCCATTGGCGAATTTTTAGCAGGTAAAATTGGTGCGCTAATGAGTATCCCAAAAGATATTATAGCGGCAAACAACCCCGTGCTATCGCTACCCTATTATGCCAATGTATTGTTACAGATCTCTATTTTTTCTGCAGGTGTTGGGGTATTTATTTTCTTTCTTGTTCCACTATTAAAAAAATGGATGGGCGATATCAGATAGTTTAACACGATTTAACGAGATAGCTCAAAAACTGTTTAAAAATGGGATAACCATTTAACAGGTTAAGTTTGGTGGGGACACCAAACTCTAGCGGGCCGCTATAGGCAGGTGGGGAAAAAGATATTATAGCGGCAAACAACCCCGTGCTATCGCTACCCTATTATGCCAATGTATTGTTACAGATCTCTATTTTTTCTGCAGGTGT
>NZ_DHDZ01000033.1:257333-285232 GCF_002399615.1 Pedobacter sp. UBA4863
GGCGATATCAGATAGTTTAACACGATTTAACGAGATAGCTCAAAAACTGTTTAAAAATGGGATAACCATTTAACAGGTTAAGTTTGGTGGGGACACCCGCCTAAGTATTTATTCTCTTCGAAATTTAAACAGTTTCCCAGCATAAACATCGGTTTAAATTTGTTAATTTCGCACTACACAAATCGTAAATCTAAAATCGTAAATTCCATTGTCAGACAGCCTAGTCATCATCCCCACTTACAACGAGAAAGAAAATATCGAAAAGATTATTCGTAAAGTTTTTTCGTTGCCCTTTTTATTCGAGATACTCATCATTGATGATGGTTCTCCGGATGGAACTGCTCAAATTGTAAAAGACCTGCAGGCCGAATTTCCGTTGTTGCATTTGGAAGAACGAAAAGGCAAATTAGGTTTGGGTACCGCTTATATTCACGGCTTTAAATGGGCTCTAGCCAGAAAACACGAGTACATTTTCGAAATGGACGCCGATTTTTCGCATAACCCAGACGATTTGGTAAAATTAAGAGAAGCTTGCGTAAACGGCGCAGACCTATCAATAGGTTCCCGTTACGTAAAAGGCGTTAATGTAGTGAATTGGCCAATGGGACGTGTTTTAATGTCGTACTTTGCATCAATGTACGTTCGTTTTATTACTCGTATCAACATACAAGATGCCACCGCAGGCTTTAAATGCTACCGTAGGCAAGTACTTGAAACTATCCCTATGGATAAAATTAAGTTTGTGGGTTATGCCTTTCAAATTGAGATGAAATTTACGGCTATTAAGTACGGTTTTAATGTGGTTGAAGTACCCATTATTTTTACCGATAGAACCGAAGGAACCTCGAAAATGAGTACCCGGATTTTTAGGGAAGCCTTTTTGGGAGTAATACAAATGAAAATAAGCAGTTGGTTTAGGGATTATAAACGCCCCCTTTAAATTTATCACCCATCGTCATTACCAATTTTAAGTACGAAATTGGGACATACTGCATACCGTAACAACTAATATTGGAGATAAAGGCCTAGAAATAGCAAAAATTAACTCTTCGTTCTTTTTCGTTCATAAAATTCCAACTGATAGAAATTTCGTGTGTAGCACCACTATAACCCGTTAAACCACCCGTGGCATGGTCGTATGAATAGCCCAAACGCAATCGCTCGTTAATAAATAGTTCGGCCATACCCATAATGGCAT
The DNA here is from genome assembly GCF_002399615.1 of Pedobacter sp. UBA4863. Lineage (GTDB taxonomy): Bacteria > Bacteroidota > Bacteroidia > Sphingobacteriales > Sphingobacteriaceae > Pedobacter. The sequence goes on from NZ_DHDZ01000033.1 coordinate 258,532, forward strand.
TCTTATTTTTAGGGCTACCTACTAACGCAGGTTTATTGTATAGTTTAACCCCTGTTCTATAACCGGCACCAATCCAAACTTTCTGTTTAAACAAAAAAAACGCATTTAGGTCTAGTACTGTTGGCCCAGCAATATCATCTTTTATTAGGAAAAATGGTTTAAAATCAATTTCATATTCTATTAAGGGAATTAATACGCCACCAGTTAAGTAATAATGTGGTTCTGGGGTAGGAAAGTTATAATCTAACTTTGCTTTATCTAAGATTAACTTACCTATTAAATTGTTTACCGATGCACCTAAATACATCTTTTCGGCAGAGTAAAAAACGCCGGCACGTATATCCGGAATAATTTTCTTTACCATTCCTGTCGGTACATATTCATCTCCTGCATCACTGGCTTCTAGCATATTGCCATCTATACCCGACTGCATAAAGCCTGCGCCTAAGCCAAATGCCAATTTTGAGGTTTCGTCTTCGTTAATTGGAAAGCGATAGGCATAATTGGCATAGGCCGACAGGTTCTTTTGTGCGCCAAGTTGGTCTGAGCCCACAATGAGCGAAAGCCCTACCCGTTCGTTAGGCATGAGCGCATCTACTGCGAACGAGAAGCTTTTTGGCGCACCATTAATGCCAGTCCACTGATTTCTATACGTTGCATTTAAATTTACCCTATCCCGGTAACCCGCATACGCGGGATTGATGTAAATTGCATTAAAAATATATTGACTATACTGGACATCTTGCTGTGCAAATACACTAAAACTCATTAGCATTAGCCCTATTGATAAAATAACATTACGTCTGCCTTTTCTATCCATCTATTTATCTCTTAATAATGTTATCCAACCCGTTACGCTACTATTTGCGCCTTCTTTAGACACTAATTTTAATACATAATAATAAGTGCCTTCGCTTAAGCCTTCTCCGTTCCAGTTGTTTTTATAACCTCCCGAACTCCTGAAAACTTCATTTCCCCATCTGTTAAATATGGCCAAAGAGTTTTCTTTGTAGAGCTCTATTCCGTCTATTTTAAACTCATCGTTTTTACCATCGCCGTTTGGTGTAATTACATTGGGCACTTTAATATCTCCAATAATTTTTTTCCTATCGGTAGAGGTATTGTTGCCCATATTTATGTCGTGCAGATCGCCAGCAACTCTTGCTGTATTTGTTACCAAACCTGCAACTTTACCCTGCACTTTAATAATTAGTGTTGCTTTACGTTCGCTTTGTAGTAATGGAATTGACCATTTAATCACCCCCGCTTCTTCAATGGCATTCCCTAAGCTGGCGTCAACAATTTCTAAAAAAACCAAATTGGATGGTAACGGATCTAACATCAGCACGTTGGTATTAGCTGTATTTCCTTTGTTCTCTACCGTAATTTCGTAGGTAAATGTTTCGTTTGGCCCTACATATCTCGGTTCCGATTTTTTAATGACTTCTAAATCTGAATATTCATAAATCACTTGAAAAACATCTGATAAATCTGAACCGCAATCTCCCTGATTAATTGCCTGTACCTGATAGTTGCCCGCAGCATTTACCGTTAATTGCGAACGGTTTTCATTGGCAATAGCTTTCCCATCCCTGTACCATTTATAAGAGTTATTCCCATCAGCATACGCACTCAGTGTTACTGGCGTACCCCAAGGAACCCTTATAGGAGATGGTGGGTTTTGAGCTTTTGCATAAGCAACCTGCAAAAGCAACGCAACTAAAAATATCAGTTTACGGCTATTCATTTTAGGTATAAACCCAAATGGTTAGTAAATCACAGAAATAGTTGGTTTTACCGGTTTTGGCGTAACAGTTATAGTTTGTGTAGCAGTTTGACTTACGCTACAGCCATCGTTATCTTCTTGAACAAAAACACCTGTATTGGCAACTGTTTTTACATATTTTACAGTGGCGCTAAATACATAGGTACCTGCTGTTTTAACCGTCATGGTAAATTTATTCACGTCTGTTACACTGTTATCTGAAGTACCTATATCTGATAACGGCGCATAAGGCGTACCATTTTTAGTAACCGACCAAGTGTAGGCATATTCAAATCCGGCAGGAAGTGGCGACAATGGTGTGGTAGTAGCCGTAATGGTAGCATCTTTTATACTATTGCTTTCCTCTGCACAATAAGCAGCCCTATTCTCGGTAAGTGCCAATGTTTTGGTAGGTAGCTTGTAAATGGTATAAAGCTCGGATGGATCTCCCAAACAGCCTCCTAAAGATTCGATTCTTGTTTTATATTGATGTAAACCTACACCTAAAGCAGCTGGTATTACTAAATCTGTGGTATTTGGACCACTGTAGGCAATTGGCAAACCAATTGGATTGTCATTCTCATCAAACCAGTGTACTTTGTCGCCGTTAACTAAAGTACTTTCTTCTGGAGTATGCAACTTTACAGATCTGTTGCCACAAATATAAACATCATAATAAGTTTGTGCATAGCTTGAAATGGTAAAGCTTAAAAGCAAAATTAAGGTAGCTAATGCGGTGCGGGTAATTGTTGTTTTCATCTTTTTGAGGGTTTTGTTTATTTTTATTTATGTTATTGTATTAATTGTATATGTGCTTTTGCTGGGTAAGGTGTAATGACAATGCTAAAAGGAAGGTCTCCACTGCTATCGCCAGCTAAATTTTTCACTCTTAACACGCCGTTATAGGTATTTACCACAATAGTTGCGGGTACTGTAATTATAATATTGGCGTTAGTTTGTGGAGCCACAATGGCCGGCAAGGCTGCATCGGTAACATTCACCAAACCTGCGGCCTGCGCTGCGCTATCCCAAATAATACTGTAAGTAGTAGGATTTACCTGCGGACTGGTGTAAGGTAAGTTTACAATGGTTGTGCCTATGCAAATGCTCTGCGTAGGCAACAAGGTTACCAATGGAGGTTCGCGTATGATATATTCTTCAGTATATTTACAGCTGTTCTCATCAGTAATGGTAAGCTTATAGGTTCCTGGCAACAAATTGTTGATATTTTGAGTAGTGACCACTGTACCATCTGGATATAACCAACTGTACGTTCGCACCCCAACACCGCCACTAGAGGTTACTGTAATAGCCCCATCATTTGCTCCATATGCAGAAATATGGGTAATCGTTTCAGCTATATCTAGCAATGGTTTTGGTTGGTTAATTTTTAAGGTTCCTATATTATAAGCACCTAGATGGTCTGTTACCCTAAACTGAATGGTAATGGTTCCAAAAAATCTTGTAGCCGGAAGAAAAAGAAATGTACCGTCGGCATTTAAAGTTAAGGTTCCCTTAGTGGTATCGTAAGTTCCTTCTAAAGAATACACTAAGTTTTGAGGAGTATGCACTTCATCTACGTCTGTTGCGGTTAATTGTCCCGTAGCTTTATCATCGCACTCTATCACTCCGTCTTCTAAATCGGCAGGTACTGGTTTGGCATTGATATGCACATCTTCGCCGGTTGACGCAACTAAGCTGCCATTATAATTACTACCGTTTACGTTGCCAGCACCACCAGTTTCATAAGTAGCATTACTACCAGTAAAAGCATTAGTAGCAGCCGTTACTCTTCTATCGGGATTGGTTAGTGTACGTGTAGGATCTAGATAAGTAGCTTGTGCATCTGCGTGATGCATACCAGCAGTTACGTTGTTTGCAATATCGACCGTGATGGTAAAGGTTACATTACCCCCTGGGGTGATATTATAAGCATCGGCCAGATTGAGGGAGCCAATTTTATATATCCCACCGACTAAAGCAACTGGTGGATTGGTCTCTCCTACGCTACCACCATTTAAGACTGCTGTAATTGATGTAATGGTAAAACCTGCAGGCAATTTCAGTTCGGCCTGTACACCGCCTGCATTACCTCCACTTAGACTGTTGGCAAGCACCAAAGTATAAGTAGCGGTACTGCCTGGGTTACGGCTACCAGGCGTACCTGGTATAGCCTCAGTAAGCGTAGTAGTTAACGCAGGGTAACAAACTTGGCCTCCACCTTGTAAATGGGGAGGTAGTTCTGAATTAGCAAAACCATACTTAATACCATCTGTACCATCTTCAGCAAAATGCCGTATTCCAGCTCCATCATTTGCTCTACCCGACAGTCCTTTGACAACAGAAGTGTTAATGGCTGTTGCTCCAGGCACATTATGATAGATTACTCCGCCGCCGCCGCCGCCGCCAGGACCATGTTCATTATTATTATCATTTGCTGTATTACCACCTCTTCCCCCATTGGCTTGGATATTTAAAATTACGCCTGGGCTATTGCTCAGCGAACGAATAAAAACTGTGCCACCTGCACCGCCACCGCCAGCACCATCAGGACTGTTTGCGAAATTACCTCGTTGCCCATTACCGCCATTAGCTAAAATAACACCAGTACCTGTAATTCGCTCTACATTTACCAAGATAATGCCACCGCCAACACCTCCTTTTACGCCGGTTGTAGCATTATTGGCATCGCCTCCGCCGCCACCGCCGCCCATGATCAACCTAGTTATATCTTGTGGTATATCAATACCTGGCCTACCTCCATTGGGGTAAGTGTTTGGATTGCCATGCCCTTCCCATCCACGACCACCAACGCCACCCTGTCCACCGTTACCACCGCCACCGCCGCCAGCATTATGGTCGTTACCACCGCCACCACCATTGGCCGGAGCACCTTTTCCATACGAACCACCGGGCAAACCTTCAGCACCACTGTCAAAATCTTTATAACCATCGAACATGTAACGCGGCGTACCCGCTATGCCCTCGCCCTTACCTACCGAAGTAGTACTAGATGAAGGAGTTACGTAAACACTATTGGTATTATTTGCCGAGCCCGCTACCGGTCCATAACCACCGCGAAAACCTTTCTCAGAAGCATCTATTTTAAAGCCTCCAAAGTTCATGTTGCCCGCCACATCAAAGGCAATAACACCTCCAGCCTTGCCATTGTAGGGAACTGTGGTAATATCGGATGTTAAGGTAAGGTTAGAATATTGAGGCACCCTTACAATTTGGAAACGTCTTTGCCCCCGAATGGTAGTTGGTGCAGCATTTACATAGGTATTTATAACTCCACCACCTGGCGCACCACCACGAAAATTAAGCGTTCCGCCAGTGATGGGAAGGCTGTTTAACGCTATTACATATTCAAATTTTCCGGAAAAACCAATATTAGTATAACCTGTACCACCTAAACCATCAGCTCCACTACCATTAATTCCAGCCCCATATTTACGGTCATCTGTAAAATCTATCAATGCATCCTGCATTTGGATAATCAATATCAAATCTCCAGCTCTAATGCCAATATTACCATAATTGTTCCCGTACGCATCTGTTGGCGGCACCGCTTCTAACAAAATAGATTTATCGCCAGCATTGAGCGTCTTGTCTCCTAAAATTGGATAATAGGTATTAATGGGATTAGTGTTATTACTTGGTCCATCTATACCCGATGTACCACATACTTGTGCGCTAACATTAGAGAAAAATAGCGCTAAGCATCCTACTACAACACTTGCATACTTGCCCAATTTGGCCAGTAATGTAGCTAGTACAGAATTTAACGTAAAGCGCCTAAACATAGGGTATAATGAAATATATACGCTAAAATTCTGTACGACTTTCGTTCTTTTGGGAACAAATTCTAACAAAAAAAGCGTCTCCTTTTATGTAATTGTGTTTGGTTAATAATTATAAAAAGAGAGCAATTTTTATTTGAATTATCGTATCGAAAATAAATCTATTTTCCCAAAACGCGAAATTATTTCCACATTTATTTGTAAAAACAAAAATAAGACCACTTATTAGCGCATAAAATTACCCAAAAAACTAACCTACACTCGACTAAACACCTACAAAACAGCTACTTTAATTCCCCAGTTTTACACAATAAAAAAGTCGTTACATTTTTCGTGCAACGACTAAGATTTTATTAAAACTCAACCATAAAACAAGTTAAGCAGCAAGGAATCTGCAAAGGACAGCACAACAACCTTTGGTAGCCATGCCATTCCCCATTAAACAACTTATCTCTTAAACAAGCTTGTCAATTTTTGTAATTATATCCGTACCACTTGTTAAGAAAATTTACAATAGCCCTCGAAAATCTTTCGGCAGACACCTCTACGATAGCTTTATTATTTCTAACGGTTATTCCAGGCGTTTCCGCTTGTATCGAAGATATGTTATCATCAAAACCTGTAACAATTCCTAAAACAGTTGTTCCGTATTTCCGAGTACAATAACCTCCATTAAAATAAGGCCTTCTTTTGGCCTGCCCCTTAGAATCAACCCCAAAAAGTTCTGCATTAGGCTCTAGTACACGGATATTCGTAGCAGGAACAGCAATCACTTTTTCAGACTCGAGCAATCCGCCAAAACTGTAAGGCCCCCTAATTATTTGTGAGAAAGGCACCTGTGGATTGCGCTTTGCAATAGCCGCAATTGAAGACGAATCGGCCAATTTATCGAGATATGCATCGTTTTGCGAAATAGCAAAATTACTTAAACCATAACCCAATTCGGTTTGATCTATAAATTTACTATTTAACGATGCACCCTTTACAGAAACAAAAGGTTGCTCAAGCTGGTACCGATGTGCGTGCCCATGCAAATCTAAAAACAGGGCTCCTTTACCATTGCGCTGCGCTTCGGCAATATATCCTCTGGCGGCAGCTAATAAATTATGGTAGCTATCGTAAGTACTTCTGGCATCTTGGTTTGTAAAGCGTTTTTCAACTTCGTTTGGAAAAATATTTGGATCTACTCTTTTTCTACCCACACTATTAATGATTATCCAAGCTCTCTTTTTTGTGGCCGCTTTAAAATTACTAGCAATTTCAAATGCTAAAGGCAAGGTGTTCACATCTCTCCCCGTAGTTCCCGTTTCCGGAATTTCCGGATTTCCGATCAGCGTTCCATCGTGCGGCACACCCAATAATAATGGCGCATCGCCATCACCTACTACCAGCTTAATATATTTTTTAAAACCAAACACAGTATCGCCAGGCTTATAGGTTTTCCCTTCGTAAACAAATGGCTTTTCTACCGTTTTTTTATTAAATGACACGCCAACAAATAGGAACGCCGGTAACAAATACAGTGTATATTTTCTTTTAAATTTCATAAACAACATTATAGATTATTTCATATTTAAAGCCAAGGTTAACAAGCTTCTTTATTACTAGTCTGTAATTTTATACCAAAGGTCTGTTAAAACTAGAAGCTATTTAAAAACAAATAAATACCCGTAGTGCATCATTATTATAAAAATTGATATATAATATGTTATGTTTTTTTTAATTATTCTCCCTGCCTCCCTTCCAATGTCATTGAGTTAAGCGTTGGCGGGGACGCCAAACGTTGCCCCACCTGCAGAGGGCGGAAGGGCGCCGTCCATACATATTTATTTGACCAAAATTTAAACAGTTTCTTAAATTCATTTCCTGATAGCAACCTACAAAAAGTGCCCGTAAAAACGGGCACTCTACTCTTATTAAAGCATAAGACTAAAAAATTATGCGTAAGCTACGGCATCTTTAGACGGTAGTTTACTAAAACCCATCAAGTGCTCATCTACTTTACGAGCAGTTTCCCTTCCTTCAGAAATAGCCCAAACCACTAAAGATTGACCTCTGCGCATATCGCCAGCGGCAAAAATCTTAGGAATATTGGTTTGGTACTGACCTTCAACAGCCTTTACGTTTCCTCTTTCATCCAACTCTACACCTAATTTTTCAATTAAGCCTTCTTTTTGAGGATGTAAGAAACCCATTGCTAAAAGCACCAATTCACAAGGATATTCTTTCTCTGTTCCTGGAACTTCTTTAAAGCCAAGCGGTCGTCCAGTTGCGGTATCAATATCCCATTCTACATCAATCACTTTCAAAGCTTTTAAATTACCTTGCTCATCTTTAATGTATTCTTTGGTATTTACCGACCAAGCACGTTGTGCGCCTTCTTCGTGAGAAGTAGTAATTTTCAACAACATTGGATAACTAGGCCAAGGCATGTGCACTGTACGCATTTGCGGTGGCATTGGCATGATCTCAAACTGAGTTACCGACTTTGCACCATGACGATTTGAAGTTCCGATACAATCTGAACCCGTATCTCCACCACCAATTACAATCACGTTCTTGCTTTTAGCGGTAATTTCTTCAGTTTCGATCTTACGACCACTTACACGCTTGTTTTGCTGCTTCAAGAAATCCATGGCGAAATGAACTCCTTTTGCGTCTCTTCCTGGCAAGTTCAAATCACGAGGAATCGTAGAGCCCCCAGCTAATACAATCGCTTGAAAATCGCGTAAAAGTGTACTGATTTCAATATTCTCACCTACGTTAGCATTGTATTGAAAAGTAATGCCCTCTTCCTCCATCAATTTGATCCTTCTTTCTACCACATCTTTCTGTAGTTTAAAATCAGGAATACCATAACGAAGCAATCCACCAGCTACATCATCGCGTTCGTAAACTACTACTTCGTGACCAGCTTTGTTCAATTGTGCGGCAGCAGCTAATCCCGCAGGACCAGAGCCTACCACAGCAACCTTTTTACCTGTTCTAATTAATGGCTCATTGGCTTTAATATAACCTTTTTCGAATGCAATTTCAATGATATGCTTTTCAATTTCTTCAATTGAAACTGGAGATTTGTTGATACCTAACACGCAAGCGCTTTCGCAAGGTGCTGGACAAATCCTTCCAGTAAACTCAGGAAAATTGTTGGTACTTAATAAAATCTCGGCCGCTTGCAACCATTTACCTTGATAAACTGCGTCGTTAAATTCTGGAATAACGTTACCCAACGGGCAACCCGATTGGCAAAAAGGCACGCCACAATCCATGCAACGACCAGATTGTCTGTTCAACTCCTCAGATGGCAATAGCGATACAAACTCATTGTAGTGATTTAAACGCTCTTGAGGCGCTTGTTTTGAAGGCGAAACTCTCTCGTATTCAAAAAATCCTGTCACTTTTCCCATCTTAATTAACTTTTACTTGTTGACGTTGTAATAAAACTGCTTTGTACTCTTTAGGGAATACTTTCACGAAATGTTTAGCCTGATTTTCCCAATCGCTAAGGATAAATTCTGCTACCTTACTGCTAGTTAACCTCAAGTGGTTTTTCAATAACGTAGTGATTCTTTCCTCATCCTCTTGTTGTAACGGATCTAGATCCACCATTTCCAAGTTGCATTTGTTAGCGAAAGTTTTGCTGGTGTCGTAAATCCAAGCGATACCACCACTCATACCTGCGGCAAAGTTGCTTCCTGTATCTCCTAAAATTAACACCTCACCACCAGTCATGTACTCACAACCGTGATCGCCCACTCCTTCCACTACTGCTGTAGCTCCAGAGTTACGTACTGCGAAACGTTCTCCTGCTTTACCACGAGCATACAACTCGCCAGAGGTTGCACCGTAAAGCGCTACGTTACCAATAATGATATTTTGTTCTGGCACGTAGTTGATATTTGAGAAAGGATAAACTACTACTTTAGCTCCAGATAAACCCTTGCCTACGTAATCGTTACCTTCGCCTTCTAAAGTTAATGTTAAGCCTTTAGTAGCGAAAGCACCGAAACTTTGTCCGGCAGAACCGAAGCATTTAAAGTTGATGGTATCTGCTGGTAAACCTGCACTTTTGTGAACTTTAGAAATCTCATTAGATAACATGGTACCGATAGAACGATCTGTATTTTTCACATCGAAGTTGGCAAATACCGGCTCGTTATTTTTAATAGCCGGCTGCGCAGCAGCAATTAACTGATGATCCAATACTTTATCTAAACCGTGATCTTGCGCTTCTGTGTTGTATAAAGGTTGTCCGTTTGCAGGTTCTTTGTACAAGATTGGCGATAAATCTACATGCTTTAGTTTCCAATCTGCTTCTGCAAATTCTCTTACTTTCAACAAATCAGATTGACCTACCATTTCGTTCACAGTTCTGAAACCTAATTCAGCCATCAATTCGCGAACTTCTTGCGCTAAGAATTTGAACAAGTTTACTACGTGATCGGCATCGCCAGTAAATAACTTTCTCAAGTTAGGATCTTGCGTAGCTACGCCAACTGGGCAAGTATTCAAATGACACTTACGCATCATGATACAACCCGCAGTTACCAAAGCCGCAGTTGCTACACCCCATTCTTCAGCACCTAGTAAAGTAGCAATTACGATATCTTTGCCAGTTTTCAACTGACCATCAGTTTGTAGCACTACCCTACTTCTTAAACGGTTTTTAACCAAAGTTTGGTGCGCTTCTGCCAAACCAAGTTCCCAAGGCAAGCCAGCGTGTTGCACCGAAGTTAAAGGAGAAGCTCCTGTACCACCATCGTAACCTGAAACTAAAACTACATCGGCATGAGCTTTAGCCACACCAGCAGCAATAGTACCCACACCTGCTTTAGAAACCAACTTCACGTTAATTCTAGCCGCACGGTTGGCATTTTTCAAATCGTAAATCAGCTGTGCTAAATCTTCGATAGAATAGATATCGTGGTGTGGAGGTGGTGAAATTAAACCTACACCTGGCGTAGCATGACGAACTTTTGCGATCCAGTCATCCACTTTGTGACCAGGTAATTGACCACCTTCTCCAGGTTTTGCACCTTGAGCCATTTTAATCTGTAACTCGTCGGCATTGGTTAAATAGTAACTGGTTACCCCAAAACGAGCCGAAGCAATTTGCTTGATCGACGAACGCATTGAATCGCCATTCTCTAAAGTTTGGTAACGGATTTCATCCTCACCGCCCTCGCCCGTGTTACTTTTACCGCCAATTCTATTCATCGCGATAGCTAAAGTAGAGTGTGCCTCGTGAGAAATTGATCCGAAAGACATGGCTCCTGTAGCAAATCTTTTGAAGATGTTTTCAATCGGTTCTACCTCATCAATACTAATAGAAGGACGGGAATAATTGAATTCGAACAAACCTCTAATGGTGTAAGCCTGTGTGGTTTGCTCGTTTACTAACTTCGAGTATTTTTTAAACGTAGTAAAATCGTTTCTACGGGTCGCATTTTGCAATAAGTGAATAGTTTCTGGGTTGAATAAATGTTTCTCCCCACGTCTTCTCCATTTGTAAGTACCACCAGCCGTTAAAATACGCTCTGTTTGGGTATGTTTACCGAAAATACGGTTGTGTTTAATTAATGCTTCTTGCGCAATTTCATCTAAACCTAAGCCACCAATACGAGAAACCGCACCTGTGAAATAAGTGGATACTACTTGTTGATTTAAACCTAAGATCTCGAAAATTTGCGCACCGTGGTAAGATTGTAAGGTAGAAATCCCCATTTTAGAGAAAATCTTTAACAAGCCATCTTTTACAGATTTGATATAGTTGTAATTTAACTGATCTTGTGTTAAGTCACTCTCTTTTTGGAAAGTATTGATGGTTTCTAAAGCTAAATAAGGGTTTACGGCCGTAGCACCAAAACCAATTAAGGTAGCGAAATGGTGTACTTCCCAAACATCTCCAGCCTCTATAACAATACCTACCGCACCTCTGTAACCTTTTCTAATTAAGTGGTGATGTACTGAAGAAACTGCCAATAAAGAAGGAATTGCGGCGTGTGTAGAATCCAATGCTCTATCGCTCAAAATAATCACCTGGAAACCGTCTTCCACAGCATCCACTGCGTAACGGCACAAACGATCTAAAGCCTTTTGCAATGATCCAGCTTTTCCATCGGCCCTAAAATACATTTGTAGGGTTTTAGACTGGAACAAGCCTGTATCAATACTTCTTAGTTTTTCTAATTCTTGATTGGTTAATATTGGATGTTTGATCCCCACACAGTGACATTGCATTGGGTTTTCTTCCAATAGATTACCATTGTTTCCCATAAAACCAGCCAAACTCATCACCACTCGCTCACGAATTGGATCGATTGGCGGGTTGGTTACCTGGGCAAACAACTGTTTAAAATAAGAAGACAAGTGTTGAGGTTGCTTAGACAGCACCGCTAAAGGCGTGTCTGTACCCATCGAACCAATAGCTTCTTTACCTTCTATCGCCATTGGCTTAATCAACAGATCGATATCTTCTCTGGTATAGCCAAATACCTGTTGGTAATTGAAAATAGATTCTTCTGATAAATTGGTGAACATTACCCTTGGCTCAGGCAATTCTTCCAATTTAATTTGATATTGGTTAATCCAATCGGCATACGGACGACGACCGCAAACTTGTTGCTTAATCTCATCATCGCTAATGATACGCCCCTGCTCCATGTCAACTACAAACATTTTTCCAGGAGTTAACCTACCTTTTTCGACCACAGTGCTTTGGTCAATCTCAACCGCTCCCGATTCAGATGCCATGATCACTCTATCATCACTGGTCAATGCGTAACGCGACGGACGTAAGCCATTTCTATCTAAAGTGGCCCCAATCAAATTACCATCAGTAAAAGCAATTGCTGCTGGCCCATCCCAAGGCTCCATTAACGAAGCATGGAATTGATAGAAAGCACTTTTCATCGGATCCATATCCTTGTTTCCGTCCCATGCTTCTGGTATTAACATCATTAACACATGCGGCAACGAACGGCCAGCATGCAATAGTAATTCAACTACATTATCTAAACATCCCGAGTCTGACTGAGTTTCGTCGATCACCGGCAAAATCATATTCAACTCCTCCGGAGTAAAATAAGGTGATGCAAATGATTTCACACTAGAACGAAACCAGTTCAAATTACCTTGTAACGTATTGATTTCGCCATTATGGGCAATATGCCTAAATGGTTGCGCCAAACGCCAAGACGGGAAAGTGTTGGTTGCAAAACGAGAATGTACTAAACCGAAGGCCGAAACCATGCGCTTATCGCTAAGCTCGGTGTAATAGGTACGTACTTGTAAAGAGGTAAGCTGTCCTTTGTACACAATGGTTCGCGACGAAAACGACGCTATGTAAAAATCTTGCTTACTATCCTTTACAGAATTGTAAATAGTTTTGGTTACGTAAGTTTTAAGCACGAATAACTTACGTTCAAAATCGGCACCAGCAGCAATGTGGTAAGGGCGAGATACGAAAACCTGCTCAATTTCAGGCTCCACAGAAAGGGCCATTTGGCCAATATCAGTAGTATCTACATGAACTTTGCGAAAGCCCAATACCTCAAAACCCAGCTTTTCTGCTGTGCGATAAATAATTTCACGACATTCTTCTCTAGCCCTAATTTCTTTAGGCATAAAGAGCATACCTACGCCATAGTCGCCATATTGAGGCAAGCTAAATCCTGTACGTAAGCATTCGTCAAATAAAAATTCGTGGGGAACCTGTATCATGATACCGGCACCATCTCCGGTATTAGGTTCGGCACCACATGCGCCACGGTGGTCCAAATTCTCCAAAATGGTTAGCGCATCTGTAATGTTTTGATGTGATTTTCGCCCTTTCACATGGGCAACAAAGCCAATACCGCAGGCATCGTGCTCGAAACTACTGCGATACAGCCCTTGTTGTTCGTTTAAATTTTCCATTTATTAGCTGGTTGTAGTTAGTGTGTAATTAACACTAAGATACATAAAAATATCAACGAATTACATTTTTTATAAAAAATTACCAATAAAACAATATAACTAGCAAAAAAACTACAACAAATTGAAAATTTATTAAAAGAAAACGTTTGCAATTAAAATTTTATCAAATAGCAAAAACACAAAATTTTAATTAAAACATTTATGAGCTATTTCTTCTCATACAAAAGGTAAAACTAATTGGTATTAGCACCTATGCCTTGATAAATATTGAACCAGCATCATAACTTTTCAAACCAACAACACTTGTAAGCCCTAAAACTCTACTGAATAAGCAAAAACATATTTTCCTTTATAAATTAACCTAGTTATTTCATCAGCCAAAACAGTAGGTTTCATAAAGTGGCTGTAACTAAGCTGTAAATGACTTATAAATTAGCTTAGATACATACACAACAAAATTTTAAATTGATGAAAAAAAACTACATTTTACTTTTTCTCTTAACAGTACAATTAGTTGTACATGGACAGACGATAAGAAGGGTTTCTACTGATGGAGTTGTTGGTAACAACGGCTCATCTTGGTCGCAAACCATGGACTTACAAGCTGCAGTAAATGCAAGCGCAAAGGGCGATGAGATTTGGATAAAGGCTGGCACATATACTCCTAGCGCAAAATATCCAGCGAATCAAACTAACGACATTTACAATACTTTTATTTTAAAAGCAGGCGTTAAAATTTATGGTGGTTTTTCTGGAAACGAATTGCTATTAACAGATAGAAACGTGAGTAACCCAACCATACTTTCGGGACAACAACCTGACAACAAGTACAGTTTACACGTACTGTTTGCAAATTACACTCATGCTGACGCAAGCGATAAAATATTATTAGATAACATCCACATCACCAATGGAAGAAACAATTCTTCGAACGTTAGCGATCATACTGTAACTGGCGCAGCGATATATCTTGCTTCGAAACCTAATATAGAGCTAAACAAAGTTGAAATATATAATTGCTGGGCCAACTTAGGAAGCATAAACGTACCAGGCGGTGCCACATTAACCATAAAAAACAACAGTAAATTCTACAACAACATTAGCACTGGAGGCACCTCGGTTAGAGGCACTTGTATTTATGCTGTAGATGATGCTACCATTGAAATTGAAAACACTATTTTTACCGACAACAAACAGAACAACACTGCAGTGTCGCAAGGGGGTGCAATATTTGCAAAAGCAGACTATAATAACTATGTAACCTTAAACATCAACAATGTTAAGTTCACAAACAACGAATCGAATGTAGCAGGTGGTGCTTTAAGATTAGAAAATAACGTAAAAGCAACCATTACCAACAGCATCTTCAACAATAATAAAGTTTGGCCTGTAATCACAAACTCTTACAATTTTGATGATGATAATTCCAGTAGCAGAGTGGTAGAAAAGGGCGGCGGTGCCATACTCTTCACTGCGAACAATGGTCCAAGTAATTCAAATGGATGGATTAAGATTATAAATAGTAGTTTTGATAGCAACAGCTCTACAGCCAGAGGAGGCGCAATCATCATCACCGCTTCAGACAATAGCAACTCGTACATTAAAAACAGTTATTTCAGCAATAATACCGCCGAAATTAGCGGCGCAGCACTAGAGTACCGACATTCGAATAAAAACAATTCAGATTACAATCAGAGCTTTTTAATTAGCAATAACATTTTTTACAATAACAGCGTAAAATATTACGGCGCCGCCATATCTGTAACCGCAGCCTGCCCTATTATTATAGCAAACAATACCTTTTATAAAAACGCAATCACTGAAACTTCGATAGTAACTACAACCTCTCCAAAAAGAGAAATTGGTGGTGGCGCAGCTATACATTTTACAAGTTCGGGGGCTTATCGCGGCGATTTATTAAGATACATTGTTAATTGCATTTTTGCAGCAAACACTGCACCGTCAGCCTTAGAAAATATTGCAACTGCCGGAGAAACCAGTGGCTCGCCCCTCTCTTCGCAAAGCGCTACTAGACACACGATATTTGTAGATGGCAATGGTACTACAAATGAAAGCGATGCTTCTGTTGTTATAGGAAGCCAAATCGGTAGCATTTTTAAGAGCACCAACCCTAATAGTTCTCATTTTTTACGCTTAACACCGAAAGCCTCTGTTCAGGACTACTCAAATCCGGCAATTAATGGAGGTTTAAACCCGATAAAGATATTTAACCGTAGTACAACGGGAGCAACTACCGAAGCTGATTTAACTTTTACCAGCGATTCTATAGACCTAGCAGGCAACTCAAGACTACTTGAGAACATTATTGATTTAGGCGCTTACGAGGCTCACGCATTGTCTCCGGAAGTATTACCTGTAGATTTAATTTCGTTTAGCATACAGCACATTAAATCTGGCGCTCAATTGACATGGAAAGTTGCTTCGGAAACCAACAACGAAAAATTTATCATTGAAAGAAGCGCAGATGGTGAAAGTTTTGAAATTATTGGCCACAAAAACTCTTCAGGAAACACCACTAATACGGCTAATTATAGCTATACCGATAGCAAACCTTTAAATGGCACTTCTTATTACAGGCTGTCGCAAATAGACTTAGACGGTACAAAGAAAATACTGTCGGTAAAATCGTTCAACTTTAATCTAAGTAATAACGAAATATCAATTTACCCTGTTCCAGCAAAAAATGTATTAACCGTAAAGGTGGCACAGCCTCAAAATGAGCAAATATCTATAGAGTTGTTTTCGGTTACAGGTAAAAAAGTGCTATCACAATCTTTTAAAAAGCAAGCCGCTTTACAAGGCGCACTATTAAACGTCAGCAATTTAACCGCTGGTGTATATATTGTAGTTATTAATAACGGTAACACTACAGAAAAAAGAACCATTAGCATTGCTAAATAACTAATCCCAATTATTAACAAATAAACAGAGGGTGCATGTAAATATGTGCCCTTATTTGTTTAATACAAGGTGAATTTTTCACATATTTAACTGATTATTATATAGTTATTATACTTGCTTCGCAGGTTTCTTACAAGGAATTGCTTTGGCTTATTGGTGCAATCCGAAAACCGCGTAAGCGCTCTTAAACACCAATAGAAATAAATGAATAAATTGTGAAAAAATTAGAGGCCGAAAATTAGCTGAAAGTAGATTTTAGAAGCTATCTCCAGCAAATATCTTATTTCTCTTATCCCAACTCACGTTATTTTAAAAAAAGCTCTTGTTAAAAGTAAAATCTAATCTCTTCAAAAGCCAGCAAAACACATCAGCAACCTAATCTCGCTAAAACTTCAGCAACTTTTAATGGCGAGACATCTACTTCATATTTATCGGCCATTAATAAGCTCCCACCATTAGCCCTTAAATACTGTGTAACATAAGATAAATTTACAATGTAAGACTTATGGCATCTTAAAAAGATGCTCACCTCGGCCAAAATAGTTTCAAATGTTTTAAGTCCTTTACTAACCAAAATCTCTCTCCCGTCTTTTAAACATACTTTGGTGTAAGCACCTTCTGCTTTAAAAAACATGATATCTTGAGTATCTACAAAGTAAATTTGACTAAGCGTACTTAATGCAATTTTTTTAACGCCAGATGAGCCCAAATTATGCTTTAGTACTTCTAAATTGAAAGTTTTTTTATGTTGCTCGAACAACTTTACAGCATTTATTAAATCGTCGGTTTCTATTGGTTTCAGTAAATAATCTACCGCAGAAAGCTTAAAAGCTTGTATAGCATAATTGTTGTAGGCGGTAACAAAAATAATTGAGAAGTCTATTTCGTCTTCCTTAAAAAAATCTAACAACTCTAAACCACTGTAACCCGGCATTTCTATATCCAAAAAAACGATATCAGGCTTATGCTGCTTAATGGCCTTTACTCCCGCTGGCAAATCGGCATAAACACCTAGTGTATCAACCTGCGGACAATAGGCTGCAAGCATCTGCTGTAAAAGCACCCTTGCCATTTCTTCATCATCAATTATTATTGCTTTATACATTAGTCTAATGGTATTGTTAATTTCGCTATTGTCCCTTTGGCTATACCGTTCTCCACTTTATCAATCATCTCTAAGGTAAACAAACTGTCTTTTCTATTTTTATTAAGAATTTCTAATCTAGCTTGGTTGGCTTTTAATGCAAAAGAGTCGTGTGTTTTCTCCCTGTTTGCTTTCAATTTTGCTGCTCTTTCCCTACCAATTCCATCGTCTTCAATTCGCACCTCTAGTTGGTTGTTGTTTTTAAGTAATGATATCACCAATTTCCCTGGTCTATCTAAATGCAGTAAGCCGTGTTTAATTGCATTTTCTAACAAAGGCTGAATAAGCATTGGCGGTAATTCTATCGCTTCTACCGAAGAAATATTCTTTAAAACTATAGCGTAATCTATTTTTTCGCCAAATCTCATTTTTTCCAAATCAAGATACATTTTAATGGCATCTAGTTCTTCGTTTAAAGACACGTTTTCTTTTTCGGACATTTCTAAAACCAATCTGGTAAGTTTAGAAAATTTAGCCAGGTAATTATTTGCACTCAGCTTATCGTTGGTAAAAATAAATCCCTGAATGGTATTTAAGGCATTGTAAAAAAAATGCGGGTTCATTTGTGCTTTTATTGAAGTTAGCACCGATTTAGCCAACGATTTTTCTAGCTGAATTTTATCGTTTAAGAGCTTAATTTGATGAGTATATCTCTTTGTTTTTGCAGCATAAAACAGCCATAAAGACACTACGCTAACCACAATTAAAAGTAAATAGAACCACCAGGCCTTCCAAATTGGTACCGCAATATTAATTTGTACTTTTTCTGGCAGTACTTTTCCGTTCACCTTAAAAGCTAGCTCGTAACTACCCGGTGCCAAGGCCTGAAAATAGATATCCCTCTCTTGATTTGGAACCACCACCCAAGCATCATTATTTAAACGATAAGAGACTACTACGCCATTTTTGCGCCCAAAATTTAAGTAAGAAAAATTTATCCTGATATTGTTCTGATCGTAAGACAAATTGCTGAACGATTCGACCTTTACATCGTTGACATAAAAATCGTTGACATAAAATGGCACATTAACTTTTTCGCCAGCGGTGCTTATCAAATTAGTACTAAACAAGCCATCAACAGTAGTCATGATGATGTTTTCGCCATCTACTACAAAATCATTGATAGAACGCGTATTGTTGCCTAAATCATAACGAGTGGCACTATTTCGTTTAGTATCATAGGCATACAAAAAATTACTACCTAGCATATATATCGTATGATCTACATGTTTAGCTAACCTTAAATTATTTTCGGGTATTTCTACTTTCTGAAACTCCTTTAAATCTTCTGATTTGTATAAATTTCCGGTGGTGGATAGCGCAAACAAAACATCTTCGCACCAAACTAGTTTGCTCACAAAAAATCGCTCACCATTTAATTTTAGCTCACTTTCTACACCTTTATTATTGATAAAAGTACCCACATTTGCTCCCACTACAACTACCTGTAAACGAAGGTTATAAGCCACCGTTTTAGCCCTTACAAAACTTTTAAATGCGCTAAAATCGGTTAAATTAAAGATGTTCTTTTTAAAATATGGATCCCAATCTGATTTAACCTGTGTTGCAAAAGGATTTTTAAACAATCCATAAAAACCACTAGCTGCAATTAAGTAGTATTTATCGTCTAAATAAACCGCCTGTTTTAAAGCAATATTAAAATATTTTTTAACAGCCCCCTGTACCACATACACTCCTGTATTATCGGTGTACAAAAACGAATTAGACCGTGGATCTTTAAAAAGATATCCAACGTCACCGTCTGCATCGGCCAAGGTTTCGCCTATACTAAAACTACTAGATAGCTTTAGCATTTTACCGCTCTGATCGGCCACAATGTAACCATCGTTATATGGCCTAATGAGCGAAAAATTGCCTTTTAATAAAACTTTTGTCTTTGATTTTGAAATAGCGTTAAAAAACACACCACTGCCAATGGTAGGAATCCATTCATTTTTATTTCTATCAACTAAATATTCTGCTATACTGTAACCCGAGCACTTCACATCCAACACCTTAGCCTTATGGTGAGCAAAATCTACCGACCACAAACCTTTTGACGTAGCGATAGCATATTTGGTATTGGCTATGTTAACCACATGATGAACAGAGCCTGTAACAGCAATATTATTTTGGTAAAGAAACTGCAGATTTTTATCGTAGAAATTAACTACTCCGTTGTTTCTGTAAAATACCGCCACCTTACCATCCACTGGAAAAACCAATTTTACACCTTTAGTATCATCAACCTTAACAGAAGTTTGCGATACATTAAGTTCTTGATCTATGCAAACAATCTTGTTTTGATCAGTGATGTAGAATTTCCCGTTAATTAAAGAAGCGTGTTCTGCATAAATCCAAGTAATATTAATAGTATTTAGCAGCTTTAACGATTTCAGATCATAAATACTTACCCCATCCTTAACAATAACATATAAATACCTATCTGTTAAACCAAATGGTAAAAACTGTATTGGATGATCTTGTTTCAAAGAATTTAGTCGTCCATTTTCTAGGTAAAATAGGTAACCATCAAAGTTCTCGTACCATATCCGTCCAAAAACATCTTGCTGTATGCCGCTGCCTGCCAAGGTAGATTGCATTTCGGAAGCATATAACTTGTACTCGAAACCATCGTACCTGTACAAACCCTGTTCGGTGGCCATCCATACAAAACCATTATGATCTTCAAAAACATCATAAACATAATTAGAAGGCAATCCGTTGCGCTGCTCTAAAATTATTGGGTTAGAATTTTCCTGTGCATATACGCAGCAACCCAATGTTAAAAGAAATATGGTTATTAAGGCTAATCTCACATTGTTAGAAGTTGTACTTGATCTAGAGGTCAACACTAAAAACTTTTAAAGTAGGTTTTAAGCGGTTAATTACCAGAAAGCGTGATTACAAATATAGAAGATAAGTTTTTGATGCATACAGTTACACATCAATTGAAATGGGCTTTTTATAAAATAAAACACCTATTTCATAAAACTAAAAAAATAAAGCCTTTTTATTTTAGAATTTTTGACCTAAACAAATGATTACCCATCAAAATCAGGAGAATATGACATTAAAATTTACTAAGACATTTATTATTGCACTAGTTGGGCTAAGTACTACTAGCTATGCGCAAACCACGCCTACTTATCCTTCTATAGAAGTAAAAAACGACGACAAAGCGCTTATTCCAACTATACCAAACGGTTTAACAGAAGCTCAAATAAACACCACTAAAAACTTTAATCATGTAAAAACTAATGGTAGTGTTTTTGCATTTACATCAATCGGCCATCAAATTAGCGGCAACAACCCTAGAGGCGCTATTGGTATTATGAAAAAAGATGCCAATGGTAACCAAAGCTTAACTACATTCCCTTATAATAATGTTTTTGGTGGTACACAAACAGACTTTACTGCCTATACTTTAGGAGATGCATTAGATTTTAATGCAGATAAAGCCATTGTATCTTCTTTAAGAAATAATGATAAGTACTATGGACGCGTAGCTGTGATTACTTTTTCTAACTTAGACAACTTTTCTGCGCCAACTATCAGCAAGAAAATAGAAATTTCAAATGCCTTTATACAAGGTGTAACACATACCCAAGCCTCGATACCAGCAAATTCGCAAAAATATGGTAGCGCTGTTGCCATTTACGGTGATTTTGTAGTTATTGCTGGAGAAAACTACACCAATGATGGTATAACACGTAAAGGCAGGGTGTTTTTATTAAAACTAAACGCTGCAGGCGCCGCATATGAACTAATTACCGAGCTATTACCCGATGCCTCCATTACAGACGGAATATTTGGAAAAGCTGTAAAAATACATGGGAATACCATCTTAGTTGGACATACTAGAAGCACAGCAAAAGGCTTAGTGTATGCGTATTTTATTAACGCTGCCGGCAATGGAGTAGTTTCAAGCACTCCTAGCACCACAGTTAGCAATACATCCTCTACAACTAATGGAGATATGTTCGGCTCAGCAATTGACATGTCTGGAGATTATGTTGTAGTAGGTGCACCAAAAGCCAATGGACTAGGGCCAAAAACCACCCAACAAGGCGGAAATTTAACCCAAAGGGAAATTGGTTTGGCCGATATCTATAAATTTAATAGTGAAGCCAAAACATTCGCACACATCGGCGTTTCCAGAACAGAAAACTCTGATAACAGGTATCCTAATTTAGGAGGCGCAGTTTCTATTAATAGTAATGGTGTGGTAATGTTAGGCGCTAGTCCTAATAGTCAGCAGCAATCTGGGTATGGCTATATTGGTTACCCTGCAGTAGAAAACAATCAAATTATTTACAAAACGTACCAATACTCTCCAGGTATGAACAACACCTTAAATAATGTCGGAGTTGGGGTAGCAATTAACAACAATAACGAATTTATGATTTCTGATGTTAACCACGGTAAATTTATGAATATGAATGGCTCTTGGAGTACTTACCTGCCGGGTGCTGCCTTATTTGGCAAATTTTTATACGATACAGAAGCCATTAGAGTTTTACCAGTTACTTTAAAATCTTTTACTGTAAAAGCAGAAAACAAGCAAACCGTTTTAATGTGGAATACCGCTACCGAGGTTAATGCAAAATCTTTTGTGGTACAACATAGCGTTGATGGAAAAAACTTTAACACGCTTGCAGAAATTGACGCTAAAAACAAAAATGCTTCAAGCTACGTTTTCAGGCATCAAAAACCAGCTAAAGGTTTAAACTACTATCAATTACTACAAACAGACAATGATGGAGTGATCAATTATCTTGATGTTAAATCAATTAGCTTTAACTTAAATAATGCAGAAGCGTCCTTGTATCCAAACCCAACAAATGGTAATGTAATAGTAGAATTTGCCGCTCAGCAGTTTATCAAAGCCAATCTTATCGATCTTAATGGAAAAACGTTAAATACGTATATCCTCCAGCCAAATCAAAATAACCTTAGTATTGATTTAGCTCAGCAACCTAACGGTATGTACTTTATCAAGCTACTTGGCTCATTAAACACTAAAACGCTTCCCATCATCAAAAAATAAACGACAAAACACTTTTATAAAGCGGCAGTAGCCGCTTTTTTTAGGTCTATGTTTCCACATCAGCCTTTATTATTTAGATTAAATTCTTGGCCAAACATTCGTCATGATAAAACGTACAAAACCAGCTGAAAACTTCAAAAAAGTAATTATCCTTTCCATAACAAAATCTCCTTTTGATATACATCAACAGACTTGAGAAATTGTTACCCTAATATTGGAAGCAACACCAAAAAGCTATTACTAAAAATAAATTCGGCACTAGGTTAGAGTGCCTTGTTTAAAAGTGGATATTTTACGGTTTTAGATAGGAAGGAAGAAAACTAATACCTTTTTTACAGATAAGTCAAGAGCTCCCGCACTCCTTCCGAAGCTTTCATCGGTATTTTTATCACATTATTCAACCCTGAAACAGCTGGTATTTTAGGGTCGATGATGTACTTTGGGACTTGATATGGCACATCATCTATCAGTCCGGCAGCGGGATATACTGCCAACGACGTACCTATTAAAACAAATAGATCTGCTGTTGCACATATTTCGGCCGCCTTTGCTATCATTGGTACTGCTTCGCCGAACCAAACTACATGTGGTCGTAATTGCGAACCTAGCTCACATTTATCGCCCATGTTTATATCGTTCCCTATTATTGGATAAATTAACGATGCTTTAACAGAAGATTGTGCATAGGTAATTATGCCATGCAAATGGGTTACGGCAGTTGAACCGGCCCGCTCATGTAAATCGTCAATGTTTTGTGTAATGATATTTACTTCATATTGCTGCTCTAAATGAGCCAATGCAGTGTGTGCCACATTAGGTTCGGCAGCGAGTACTTGTTTCCTGCGTTCGTTGTAAAAAAGCTGCACCAATGCTGGATTACGCTGCCAAGCTGCTGGTGTAGCTACATCTAATATATTGTAACCTTCCCATAAACCATCCGAATCCCTGAAAGTTTTTAAGCCGCTTTCGGCACTAATGCCTGCCCCTGTTAATATGACCAATTTTTTCTTCACTAGCTAAAACTAACAAAATAGCCGCAAATACACAGGTTTGATCTAGCATTTTGTGCATTTACAACAAAACGCCACAAAAAAAACGCTCTTGCAATTTATACAAGAGCGTTTTTAACCACTATATTTTATAATCCTATTACGCTACAGAAGTTTTGTATGCTAATGAAGGGAATTTTGCTTTTAATGCTTCAAAAGCAGCAAACATCAATGCCGAATAAACCAAGGTACTGTAAAGGAACTTTAATTCAAACGGAATAGCAGCAATTAAACAAGTTCCAAAGCCTGCCAATGTTTTAGGGTAAGTATCAAAACCTATCCACATTCCAAAATCTGAAACAATCCAATGAACAAATACCGCTGCTAAACTGGCTGCAAACACATTGGATATCGTTACCTTTTTAATCATTAATTGGCCCACCAATACCATTAGCGCCAAAGCAATGTAAGTAAAATACCAACCCTTATAAAATGCGTACGAAGTGCCCATGATCATTCCCAAACTTAAATCGCTTAGCAACAACACCAACATAGGCAATAAATAACCAGCAAATCTATTTTTAAAATAGGTGCCGCTAAAGATAGCTACTGCTCCAATTCCAGAGAAATTTGCAAATAGGGCAAAATCTGATGAAAGTGGCGCTATCATTCTGAGGCCTATCACAAAGGCTATAAACAACAACAATACTACAGTTTTGGTAGTTGATTTTCTTTCCATTTCTTTAAATTTGATATACAAAACTAAGTTTTTAGCATCGCAATATAAAATTATCTCTGTTATTTATCACATTGTAACTTAGAAAGAAAAGCTAAAACCAGCGTTCAGGTTACGTTCCATGGTGGCAAAACCAACAATTTCGGTATATTCTTCGTTCGTAATATTTTTTAAATCAACAAATAACTTTATTTTCTTGTTAAGGATGGCATACTCGGTGTAAAAATCTAACAGTTTATAAGCTTCGAGATCTTTTTGTACCGAAGACCAAGTATTGGTATCATAAAAAGTATCTACACGTTTGCCAGTATATTTATATTGCAGGTTAACAAACCAACTTTTGTTGAGCTGTAGCCCGGCGTTTACCCCGTACATATGTTTGGGTCTTCTCAAAAGAATATCAGACACTACCGCATTTGAGGTTGTTTTTCCTTTTGTGTAAGTATAAAATGACCCTAAGTTAAAACGGCCAATTGCAAAGCTTGGTTCTATTTCTAAGCCTTTATCCTCTTGCTTGTCTTGATTAATGTAGCCAGTGGTATAAACAATAGCGTCTTTAATATTTCTTTTAAAACCAACTGCACGTATTTTCAATTGTTCATTGAAAAATTTGAAATCAAAACCTGCCTCTAGTTGTGCAGATGTTTCTGGTTTAAGATTAGCATTTGCACCCCAAGCGCCAAACAACATATCTAATGCCGGTGCTTTAAATGAAGAAGACGCTGTTCCAAATAATTTTACCTGCTTGCTTAACACTAAGCTGGGCGTTACGTTATAGGTAAAATTTTCTTTGTAACCGTAATTATTATGTTTGTTGTACCTGCCACCAAGCTCTAGGTTAAAAACACTTAAATCGTGAAGAAAAAGCGAAGCATAGGTGCTAAACAAATTAATATCTGGCTTGGTAATACCTGCGGCATCGTAATAGGTAATGGCTGTTTTTCTGTGATCTAGGCCAACCAAGAAATTCATTTTATTACCGATGTGCTGATTATAAAAAACATCGATCAATCCCATATCTCCTTTTAATTTACGCGGATAGGCATCTCTGTATGCTTTATTGGTAGTTTGATAACTGTAATTAAGGGTAATTTTCCCTTTATTTAATAGAT
This sequence comes from Pedobacter sp. UBA4863, assembly GCF_002399615.1. Taxonomy (GTDB): domain Bacteria; phylum Bacteroidota; class Bacteroidia; order Sphingobacteriales; family Sphingobacteriaceae; genus Pedobacter. The sequence continues at coordinate 283,970 of NZ_DHDZ01000033.1, forward strand.
AAATAGCATTTAAACCGCCATTAAAATTTTTAGTTTCTCCGGTGTTTGCGGCATCTGCAAAAGCATCGTTGTCATAATCGAAACTCATGTGGGTATAGCGCAAAAACGGATTAACTTTCAAACGGTGCGCCAATTGTACTGAGAAATTAGCATTTAGCGCATCTTGTTGCGAACCATCTTTGTCGAACAACAAACTACTTCCTTGGGGCAGAGCCGCTTCAGATATGCCATTGGCTTTTAAATGCGTGTAGCTAAGGTTATAGCTAAAGGCATCTACCTTGCTATTCATCCCAATAGTACCTTTATAGGTTTGATAACTCCCTGCCGTGGCCGCACCATAAACATGATTGCCTTTTTCTACCTTTTTCTTAGTAATAATGTTAATTACACCTGCTACTGCATCAGAACCGTATAAGGTAGATTGGCCGCCCCGTAAAATTTCGATACGTTCTACTTGATCTACCGATAGCAACCTCAAATCGAACGATGAACCTATTGAAGATGGATCGGAAGCCAAAATGCCATCTATTAATACTACTGCATGGGCAGCAGCAGCGCCTCTAAAGAAAATACTCTTGTCTTTCCCTAAGTTAATTCCATTACTTAGCACTTGTAATCCGGCTTGCTGATTTAACAATTCGGCAACGCTACGACCGCTACTCCTAGACAGTTGAACGCTGTCTATAATGGTTACTACCTTACCTGTTTGCGATTGCTTTTGTTCATTTTTAGCCGTAGCGATAACTACTTCATTTAAAGATTGAACTTCTTGCGCTTTAATTTCCCCAAAAGCAAGGGTTACCGTGGCTAATCCTAGACCAGCTACAGCTTTTTTAATGTTTTTTTTCACTTGTTGTGCATTACACCGCAAGAGAATGAGAAAGGAAACGAGTAGTACAAAAATGTAAAGCTCTTTCCTAGCTTCAATCCCCGAAAGCTATGAATTTTAATGTGCTAAAGGCAGGTCTTCTGACTTATTCCCTGTTTTGCAGCCTTCCCTCCCAGCGTATAACTAGAAAGTGGCCAAGAAATGCAAACAGTTAAAGAATTTACAGCTGCGGGACAGTTACGGATTTACACCGTATTCCCTTTTAATCCCGAATTAACGGAAACCAAAAGCAAGGCAAAAGTAAGAGATTTTATTGACATGAAAAGGATATGCACTGCTTATTTAGCAATCTATATTGGAATAATTCTTATTACTTGCCAAACATTGGGCAGATTAAGCCACAGCTACATCAATAAACCACTATGGATTAAAAA
>NZ_DHDZ01000039.1:0-1386 GCF_002399615.1 Pedobacter sp. UBA4863
ATCAAGACAAAGTTTATAGGCCACCACGGCTAACCTGTGCCGATTTATCGGTATGAGTGGAAAAACAATGAGATTGCTTCGTAAACTCGCAAAGACGATTTGATAAACGTAACCAATCCTTGCTCTTTGTTCTTTGCTCCAACCAACCACCAAAAGCTAGATTTCTCCTCCTTGCAGCTTTCCGAATACTCGGAACAAGCAGTCGAAAAGACGCAACTATTAAAGTAACCACAAACGAAAAAACCAACCACCCAACCATAAACAATGTTGCGTGGTATGGTGATAACACCAACCCCAGGGAAATGGCAGGTGTTTATTTAAGTGATTTAGTTTTTTGTTATCTTTAAACAACCAAGCCGTTTAACGCCAACTCCATATGTCCAAGAAAGAAATTATTTCTACATCACCTATTATTCCAGACGAAGTAGTGATTAACAAAATCTATTACATAAGGGAACAAAAGGTGATGCTGGATAGTGACCTTGCTAAGCTTTATGGGCTTGAAACTTTTCGTTTGAACGAACAGGTAAAACGAAACATAGCCAGATTTCCGGAAGATTTCATGTTTCAATTAACTAGTGATGAATGGGAATCTTTGACATCGCAAATTGCGATATCAAAAAAAGGAAGAGGCGGAAGAAGAACAATGCCGTATGTTTTCACAGAGCATGGAGTGCTCATGTTATCGAGTGTGCTCAACAGCGAACAGGCCATACAGGTTAATATTCAGATTATGCGTATCTATACTAAAATAAGAGAAATGCTAGCTGCGCATCAAGATGTTTTTCTCCGCATGGAACAAGTAGAGAAGCAAATGATCAAACACGACCAAAAAATTGAATTGTTATTTGACTATCTAAGTAAATTCATAGAAAAAGAAGATAAGCCAAGGGAAAAAGTAGGATATAAGATAGGTGATAAAAAGGAATAAGGATTTTGCGAAAGAGTATAAAAAACATAAAACAAATTACCCTCTGGTTTATTGTTCCGCAGGGTCACTTAAATCCATTTAAAAAACCAAGGTCTCCAGACCGTAATAGCGCATACATATAAGCTTTATTTTAGCAAAAACTTAGATTTCTCCTCCTTGCAGCTTTCCGAATACTCGGAACAAGCAGTTGAAATGACGTAACTATTCAAGTAACCACAAACGAAAAAACCAACCAACCAACCAACCAACCCCTCCTTGCTCCTTGTTCTTGGCTACTAATTACCAATAATCAAATGCCAACAACCAAAAAAGACGCAACGATAAAACCAACCAACCAACCGTTCCCAAGCACGCCCTAACGGCCTCCGAAATTTTGGCAGGAAAGACCAAACTTGACGTTGCAAAAACGAACCCCTAGCAACAACAAGTAAGAAAATAGAGCGTTACACCAACCC
>NZ_DHDZ01000039.1:1612-5801 GCF_002399615.1 Pedobacter sp. UBA4863
ATCAAGACAAAGTTTATAGGCCAGGATGACTTGTGCCTGTTAGCATTTACGTTGTTTGCTATGAGTAAAGCACAAGTTAGGCTTGGGCTCGTTGCTTGGCGCTAAAACTTGCGCTAAAGTTGTTCCATTTCAGCCGACCTCTCTTTTAATTGCAATTTTTTATTTAGGGTTGAACTTTGAACGAACAAAAACCCAACTTTTAGGAAAGAATGTTCCAGCAGAAAAAGACAACCTGACTTGGAAAAAGTAGAAACATCGCAAACAAAAAAACAGTAGAATTATAGCTTTGATTCTCCCAAAAAATAATTTACTTATTTGAAAAGTTTAAGGCCATAATTAAACAAAATACCGTAGGCCAACACCTACGGTATTTTAAAAAATCATTAACGCTAGTTTTTTACAACCTTTTTTACTACAGGTATATTACCGTTAAATTTTAGTAAGTAGATGCCCGAAGCTACATTGTTTAAACTGATAGCTGTTTTCGTTGTTGAGCTGTCTAACGAGATTTGTTTTAATATTTTACCATTGCTATCTATAAGCTGTATTTGATGATAAAGACCTGCCACAAATGCAACGTTAACGATATCTTGCGTTGGGTTTGGATAAACTTCTACTTTGTTTTCAGTTAAAGACACATTAACCATTCGCACCCCTAAATCTGTTATTTCACCGTTAAAATCTTGTTGTTGCAATCGATAATAATTAACACCATGAACTGGTTTTCTATCATAAAAAACATAATTATTACCGCTTGTTGTATTTCCAAAACTTCCAACTTTATCCACAACATTAAACTGCTGCCCATCTACTGATCGGGAAATGATAAATTCTTTATTATCAGTTTCAGAGGCAGTTTGCCACTGTAATTTAACAACGCCTGTGTTTTGCAGCGTTACCTTATAGTCAAGCAATGTAACTGGCAAAGTTACCTCAAAATAGGCCAATGCTTTTGCCATAAAAGCTGTAATTTGTTCTTGAGGTGCAGTTTCTAGTGTGAATCCAAGATAAATAATTGCACCAGCGGTTGTTCCCGATCCAAATGTACCTTTATAGGCAATTCCGGCATAAGGATTTGACAGGGTGCTATTATATTTTAAAATTGCTGTTGCGCCGCCAAAAGGGCTAATATTATCAGGAAATCTCGCTAGATAATTCTCGCCAAGATCTAGTGTTAGGCCCGCAAACGGAGTTCCTCCTATGCCTGATACAGGCGTATCTGTAGTCCCACCGTCCCTAATATAACTTGCCTTCAAATAGTTGTTCATAAAATCTAAGTCGTACTCAGCTACAGCAGGTGTAGCAAATCGGCCTAAATTGTATGCAATTTCTGACCCTGTAATGAGCAGTTTTCCACCATTATCCAAGAAAGCTTTAACTTTTGCCTTATTTGTGCCGTTAAAAACCTTGTCAGCGCTAGAATCGTCACCGGTAAACCATAACACCATATCGTAGTCACTTAATAAAATGGTTCCTGCGTCTATCATCTCGTCGGCAGCTGTATTAATTCTCAGCGTGGCATTGTCTCGCAACGTTTGAAAATAGATGGCAGCAAAATTGTGCGATCTTAATTTGTAGTCATTAATTCGATCAAATGCATCAACGATAAGCACTCTTGGCCCCGTCGTAACATTTACTGTTCTGCTATAAACATCACTTGGAGCACTTTCAACATCTGGATTAACGCCATTGGGAACCACCGCAGTAAGTTTAAAATGAACTGGAATGGTTGTAGGCGGCACTAGAAATTGACTTGGGTTTAAACTGACACTTGTTGTGGTGGCCGTTAAAGTAGTTTCATTAGCAGCTAAGGCCCAACCACTAAAATCATCGTCTAAGGCATAATATAAACGATATCCTTTTAATGTAGGCTCAGTGTTTGCTTTCCATGCTGCATTTACTACATTAGAACCTGCTGTACCTGTTACGTAATGCAGCGTTGGTAAGGAAACCGACGGAATTACAACGCCGCCAGCAATTCTGCCCAACAAATTTGCCCAACGTGCATCAGTCAAATTAGGGCAAAGGGTAGCTTTAACATCATTATGACCATATATGCCACGGTCCCCATTAACTCCTCTTCTTACTCTTGGAATGTTATTTCTATTACAAACATCTATAGCTAGGTTTGCCGCAGCAACTAACATCGGTTCGCTATCCCACATGGCCAAGTTAGTAGTTAAAACTTCATGTTCTGTACTTATACCTGCACCATTCCATTGTGGCTGACCAGTTACACCTTGTGCATAAGCTCTGTCACTTTCTCTCACTACCTGCGATATTTCGCCATCAATATTACGAATAGCATAATGAGCGCTCGATGGTTCAGTACGTGTGCAATCACTAAACCAAGCTATTGCACCAGCATACGTTCCGGTTGCCATATAATGTACAAAATAGTAATCTATGCCATAGCCGTTTCGCCCTGTACCAAAATTACAAGGAGTAATTCTGTTTTTTGCAGTTGGATAATTGGTGGTTGTATTGGGAACATTTTGAACACTTTTATTATTTTTTTCAGGTGCGATTTTATATTCAGGAATAGTAATTGGTTGAGCGTCAATTTGAATAATTTCTCTCCAAAGCGATACCGTTTTACTTCCGTTTTTGATTACATTGTAAAAACTTGTGGCTAACGAAGTCTTCATTTCTTCGTTGCTTAAACCCGTCAAATCTCTTGTTGCCTCAAACCAATCTGCTAAATTATTTGATGTAGGCTTACCTTTTTGATAATAGGCCAACAGGGCGGCTGCAGCTCTAATATTTGCTTTGGCTTCATTTTTTATATCGTCTGCACTTAAATTTGTCAAACTTGCAGCAAGTGTAATTTGCTTTACATTGTGCGATTCGATTAAACCCATCATTCCATAAGAACCATAAAAAGAGGCGCCTGTTTGTGCCCAATTGCTTTGTACTTGAGCGGCAGCTTTCAATATAATTGCAGGTACTTTAAATTCAGCTGCTGCATCATCAATATACTTTTCTGTTGTTGCCACAGACGGATGCGGACGATTTAAAATCTCGGCTAGGTTTTCATGGCCATCGTCACCATGATCATATTCAATAACAACCCCTTGGGTTTTGGCTGATTGATTTTGTTTTTCAATCGCCGCTTTCCGGTCGCGGTCAGTATTTGAAAGAAAATCGTTCATATTTCTTTGCAAAAACACATCACCGTTTCCATAGACATTTTTTGTTATTGGCGAGCCGAGATGTTTATCTACCAATTTAATCAAGTCTTCATTGGTTCTTTTGACTTGTGCAATGGCGCTATAAGACACCACAAAAACTAAAAAAATAGCTTTTAAAACTAAGGGTAATTTTCTCTTCATATTTGGTTATAGTTTAAGGTTTAGTTTTAATAAAAAAATGAATGCAAAAAAGAGCACATTTTACTTCATAGATAACCGCTTACTAGTGTAAGTGTAAGAATAATAAATTAAAAATGCAACTTAATGCGGTTTTATATTTCATAAACGCGAAAAACCGCACATCAAAAACTTTAAGAGTTCTATTTTTGCGCTCTACGCAATAACCAGCGATATTTTGGCATATCATCAATAAATAACCCATCATGCGCAAGACCAATGTCATTAAGTTAAGCGTTAGCGGGAACTCCAACGGACTAAACATTTTAACGCAGGTCTTGTATTTTAGGCTTGGATGAGGATGACTTGTGCCTGTTAGCATTTTACATCGTTTCTTTTGTGAGAAGTAAAGTACAAGTGCAATGACACTTTGATGAACGCCACCAATCCTTGCTTCTTGCTCCTTGTTCTTTGCTCCTAATTACCAATAATCAAATGCCAACAACCAAAAAAGACGCAACGATAAAACCAACCAACCAACCAACCAACCAACCAACCGTTCCCAAGCACGCCCTAAGGGCCTAGCAGATTTTCGCAGAAGAAAGCATTTAAAACTTGAGTACTAACGTTAATTTAGCAACATCCAAGTAATAAAGCAGCGTACAAAGGCAAAGCGTAGGGCTACGCCTCTTTATTACGCAATAAAAAGTTTGAATAGCTTAATTCAAGAAAAGATGCAAGCCTTGAACTTTTCGTTCTTTTGGTTCAAGCCAAAAGAACTAGGCCCAGCCGGCTAACCTGTGCCGATTTATCGGTATGAGGCTAAAACCTTAAAACAATGAGAAATAAAAGCACCAGCCAAAACGCTCATCCTTTCTTGC
>NZ_DHDZ01000039.1:5966-6177 GCF_002399615.1 Pedobacter sp. UBA4863
TATCAAGACAAAGTTTATAGGCCCAGCCGGCTAACCTGTACCGATTTATCGGTATGAGTGGAAAAACAATGAGATTGCTTCGTAAACTCGCAAAGACGGTTTGATGAACGCAACCAATCTTTGCTCTTTGCTCTTTGTTCTTTGCTCCAACCAACCACTAAAAGTTAGATTTCTCCTCCTTGCAGGTTGTCGAAAAGACGCAACTATTAAA
>NZ_DHDZ01000039.1:6523-10166 GCF_002399615.1 Pedobacter sp. UBA4863
GATTTACAACAAAATATCGGCAGACTTGATTTTTTCCTCCCTTTTTTATCAAGAAAAAAGGGAGTTGCCCCCGCGGCAAAGAGCGGTTCTAAACAACAAAATTACCTCATGAACTCACAAATAAGATTTGGTGAACGCAACCAATCCTTGCTCCTTGTTCTTTGTTCTTTATTCCTTGTTCTTTGCTCCAACCAACCACTAAAAGCTAGATTTCTCCTCCTTACAGGCAGTCGAAAAGACGCAACTATTAAAGTAACCACAAACGAAAAAACCAACCAACCAACCAACCAACCATAAACAATGTTGCGTGGTATGGTGATAACACCAAGCACACAGAAATGGTAGATGTTTATTTAAGTGATTTAATTTTATGTTATCTTTAAACAACCAAACCGTTTAACGCCAACTCCATATGTCCAAGAAAGAAATTATTTCTACATCACCTATTATTCCAGACGAAATTGTGATGAACCAAATTTATTTGGTACGTGGGCAAAAGGTAATGCTAGATAGAGATTTGGCAGCACTTTACGGTGTAGAAACAAGGGTGTTAAAACAAGCGGTTAGAAGAAACCTAGATCGTTTTCCTGAAGATTTTATGTTTGAGATTACCGAAGGCGAACTAGATGAGATGGTATCACAATCTGTGATACCAGACAAGAAATCTTTCGGCGGCGCAAAGCCCTTTGCTTTCACAGAACAGGGCGTGGCTATGTTATCTAGCGTATTAAACAGCAAGCAGGCCATACAAGTGAATATACAAATTATTAGGGTGTTTACTAAACTGCGTCAGCTGTTAACAGACAATACAGAACTGAGATTAGAAATAGCAGAAATAAAAAACATACTGGAGAAGCATGCTAAAATGCACACCAACAATAGTAAAAATATGGAAGTGGTGTTTAAATATTTGGATGAGTTAACCGAGAAAAAAGAACAAGTAACCAGTAACAAAAAACGTATTGGCTACGAGATTGGAAAGAACAAGAAATAAATTATGTATAACAACAGTAACTGTTGCACAACTCCCTCAAAAAGCAAAAACCTCGGCTTATTTTAGCGTTACCAATAAGTAATTTCTCCTTGGTTTATTGTTCGCATAGGGGGTACTTAAATCCATTTTAAAAACCCAAGGTCTCCAGACCGTAATAGCGCATACATACAAGCTTTATTATAGCAAAAGCTTAGATCTCTCCTCCTTGCAGCTTTCCGAATACTCGGAACAAGCAGTTGAAAATGACGCAACGATTAAAGCGACCAACCAACCCCCTCCTTGTTCCTTGTTCTTTGCTCCTAATTACCAATAATCAAATACCAATAAATAAACAAACGATCAACAAAGAACAACAAATCACCAAAAGCTAGATTTCTTCCCCTTACAGGTAGTCGAAATGACGCAACTATTAAAGTAACCACAAACGAAAAAACCAACCAACCAACCAACCAACCAACCAACCAACTAACCGTTCCCAAGCACTCACTAACGGCCTTCGAGATTTTGGCAGGAAAGACCAAACTCGACATTGCATTTACGTTAAACACGCACACACAAGCAAGAAAATAGAGCGTTACACCAATACCAATAAAAGCACCAACCATAACGCTCATCCTTTCTTGCGCAATAAAAGTCAAGTTTGAGGATTTACAACAAAATATCGGCAACCTGTACCCATTTATCGGTAGACTTGATTTTTTCCTCTCTTTTTTATCAAGAAAAAAGGGAGTTGCCCCCGCGGCAAAGAGCGGTTCTAAACAACAAAATTACCTCATAAACTCACAAATAAGATTTTATGAAAAAACCAATCCTTGTTCTTTGCTCCTTGTTCTTTGTTCTTTATTCCTTGTTCTTTGCTCCAACCAACCACCAAAAGCTAGATTTCTCCCCCTTACAGGCAGTCGAAAAGACGGAGAGTTGAGAGGGAGATGCAATGGGCAATGCTACTCCACTTTGGTTTATTGTTCGCATAGCGGCCACTTAAACCCATTTTAAAAACCAAGGTCTCCAGACCGTAATATGGCTATAATAAATTCTAATTGAAAAAATTGTAGTTAATAATTATCGAACTCTCAGGTTATAATTGCAGATTGTTCACCACTTACATAATTACAAAACTAACTCATAGTGTACCGAACGTCCAGCTCCAATAATCTGTAGAGCTCCAATCTCAGTTAAATGTTGTAGATCACGAGTTGCTGTGGCTTTGGATGTCTTCGTAATTGCAATATATTTCTTTGCCGTCATTCCTCCTTTAAAACCCTCTATACCTGTTTCAAACATTTTATTCATAGCTTTCAACTGTCTTTCATTAAGCCGATTTTGGAAATAATCATAAAACTTAGCCTTCATCACAGTAAATTCAACCATTTTCTTAGCTTCTATCTGTGCCTGAAGGATGATATTTGCGAAATACTCGACCCATTCTGTAACTTCTAATGCTGACTGTGCCATTTTCAAAGCATCGTAATACTCATTCTTATTTCTTTCTATAACTTTAGAGATAGACAGTAGCACCGGACTTCCTAATGTATAGGAAAGAGCGTATTCGGCCAGTGCTCTTCCAATTCGTCCGTTACCATCTTCAAATGGATGGATACTTTCAAAATACAAATGTGTAATTGCAGACTTTACTAAAGAAGCACTGAAACGATCTTTAGTGCCCAATTCTCCAGAATTGAACCAATCAACAAATTGTTTCATTTCCATAGGTATTTTAGATGAATCTGGCGCTTGAAAATGTACAATCTCTTTACCGTAAGCTCCCGAAACAACCTGCATCGGTTCTTCACCTTGTCTCCATCGACCTGCCCTTATTTGAGCGAATGATTCCATAAGTATTTTATGCCATTCCAAAATCATTTCTAGAGATAAGTCTTCTTTATAAGACTCTCTTACTACAGTCATTAATTTAGCAATACCAGCAACACGCTTGTCGTGTACTACACTCGTACCTTTTAACCCTAAATTTCTTTTAATTGAAGACATCACGTCTGCTCTACTCATATACTCACCCTCTATTTCCGATGTTTTAATAGCTTCGGCAATTTGGATTTCAATTAATGTTTCTTGTATTTCAGTTTCATTTAAGGCCATAATTAAACCATTAACAAGCCCTAGTTCTTCTGCAAAAAAAACTGCTTTAGTCCGAATATTTTCAACAGAATACCTAAAGTTAGGCCATTCATTATATTGCCAATTGTACATTATGAGCCGATTAAAAAATTTATTCAACTCAAATATAGTTAAATTTTGAGCCGATTAGAAAAGAGAATTGGCTCATTCCCTAGTCTAAAGATTAGGATAGCTCTATTTCCCGCATCTTTAGACTAATAATTTATTGATCGAAACAGGTTAAGCTAATTGGTTGCTTACAGAAAACAGCGAATCTTCGACATAATCTTCCCCCTTGGTTTATTGTTCGCATAGCGGCCACTTAAATTCATTTTAAAAACCCAAGGTCTCCAGACCGTAATAGCGCATACATACAAGCTTTATTATAGCAAAAACTTAGATTTCTCCTCCTTACAGGCAGCCGAAATGACGCAACTATTAAAGCAACCACAAACGAAAAAACCAACCAACCAACCAACCAACCAACCAACCAACCGTTCCCAAGCACGCACTAACGGCCTCCGAAATTTTGGC
>NZ_DHDZ01000060.1 GCF_002399615.1 Pedobacter sp. UBA4863
TTATCTTAAATGCACAACAGGTTCAATTAGATTATTATTAATATAAATCATCTTTTGAAAACTGCTTTTAAAATAATTAATTTTATGTAAAAAGATCCCTTTCTTATCTTTCTGCAGAGTGAAAAAAGCTAATCTACCTTTATACTCATATAAAATTAAGCTGTCATTCCTACTTGAAAGTTTCCATTCTATTAAGTTATCTATTTTCCTATTTGCTTTTATGCATTCAGTTATATAAGCTATTTCAATCGCTTCCTTATCACGAATGTTCTTTTGGGGTAATGTTTGTCCGAAAACGCAAGATTTTAAGGCGCAACAAAAAATAATCAGTATGATTTGTATTACTTTCATTTGTATGGTTTCCCAATTTTGGCGCAAGTCTTGTGTTTTAGGTTTGGGTGAGGATGACTTGTGCCTGTTAGCATTTATGTTGTTTGTATGGTAAAAATTTCTAGCCATTTAAATAAATACCCTGTTAGCACTTACGTAGTTTGCTATGAGTAAAGCCCACTTTATCAAGTGTCTTATTCGGACATCGTAGATTTTTTATGCCAAGAACTGAAACTAAGACCTGAATCAAAATGGGAATAAATAGCACTGTTATCGAAAGCAGTTGTTTAAATTTTTCCGTAAATTGTCCATGCCCAATTGTGAATTCCAAATCATCGGACTCTTGTATGGTTGACATATTTATAAAAATTAAATTAGTAACACTTTTCGAATGTAAATAAGTTATTTTGTTAAATTAAATGCTGAAGTTTCTCACTGGATAAGACAACAATCTAAAAAATATAAACTCACGGTTGTCCAGCTTTTACTGATTTTAAACCCTCAATACCTACCACTTTTTCCTCTTCTTCGCCTTTTTTACGTTTCTTCTTTTTCTTGCTAGAGTCTATTCCGCTTAAACGCTCTTCGGTTACTTTATCAAATTCAATAATTTGCTCAGGTTTTAAAACCGCTTTAATATTTTTGTTAGTTTCGTTATTTAAACGGTAAAACTTGGTCATTTCTTCATCGTTATAACCCGTTGCCTGTTGTTTTTTAAACAAGTTAACCTGTTCTTTTGCCAAGTTATAAGCATAATTATAAATTACACTTTTTTGAGTAGAACTCAATTTTAAACGGGTTTCCAGCTCTTCTACGTTTTTTTTAGCCAATTCTTCGGGCGTAGGCATTTTAGGTTGTGCCAGCGCAGCCATTACCATTGTTGTGAAAAATAAAAGAGCAGATAAAAACTTTTTCATTATTATTTACTGTTTGAACCCGCAATTTAGGAAAAATTTAAGTGTTAGGAAAGTCCACAAAAAAGATGCCCAAACATAAGCTATAGTTGGTTTTCTCACTAAGCAAATCCGTTAAATGCTTCTATTTTTTATAACAGCTATAATTTTAACAAAGCTTTGCCCTCAGTTTAATTTCGTTATTTTGTACTGTTTTTGCCTAAAAAGCACTGCATCGGTGTCTTAAAAATTTAATTAATTATGGAAATTACTATCGTTGTTTTATTGGTAACCATCTTGGGTTTTCTAGTATTTTTATTGATTAGAAAATCTGACAAGCCAACAGTAAAAGAATTATTTTCTGTAGAGTTTCTAAAAGATGAAAATCAGAAATTACAACAACAACTTAACCATTTAAGAGCCGATTACATTAACGAGAACAACCGTGCTACCAGGGCTGAGGAAAACTTAAAAGCACAACGAGAAATTGCTACCAAACAGCAACAAAATTTAGAAGAATTACAACAAAAATTTACCCTAGAGTTTGCTAACATCGCCAATAAAATACTAGACGAAAAATCTGCAAAATTTACTGCACAAAACCAAAACAATTTAGATCAAATACTCAATCCGCTAAAGGCCAATATCAAATCTTTTGAAGAAAAAGTAGATAAAGTTTATCAAACCGAAGCAGCAGAACGTAGCCAATTGAAAGGCGTAATTTTTCAGCTAATGGACCAAAGTAAACAGATACAAACCGATGCCAATAACTTAACCAAGGCACTAAAGGGCGACAATAAAAAGCAGGGTAACTGGGGCGAAATTATTTTAGAACGGGTGTTAGAAACCTCTGGCTTGGTTAAAGACAGAGAATATAGCATTCAAAAAAGCTTAAATAGCAGCGATGGCAATCGTTTTCAGCCCGATGTAATCATTAACCTGCCCGACGAGAAAAACTTGATTATAGACGCTAAAATTTCGTTGGTGGCCTATGAAAGAATGGTAAGTGCAGAGCTTGAAGAAGAAAAAGCACTTTACCTTAAACAACATCTGCTTTCTATCAAAAGTCACATAGATGGTTTATCGGCTAAAAACTACCAGCATTTGTATGCCATTAACTCTCCAGATTTTGTACTTTTATTTATTCCTATAGAGGCTTCTTTTAGTGTAACAGTACAAGCAGATACCGAACTTTTTAATTACGCTTGGCATAAAAAGGTGGTTTTGGTTAGTCCAACTACATTATTGGCAACACTACGCACTATTGCCAGTATTTGGAAAGTTGACCGACAAAATAAAAACGTTTTCGAAATAGCTGAAGAAGCTGGCGCACTTTACGACAAGTTTGTAGGTTTTTTAACCGATATGGAAAAGATTGGCAAACACTTAGAACAAACGCAAAAAGCGCACGACGATGCCTTTAAAAAACTACAATACGGTAGTGGTAATTTAATTGGTAAGGTAGAAAAAATTAAAAAACTAGGTGCTAAAACAAAGGGCAACAAGCAAATAGACAGTAAATTTTTAGATGAGTAATTATAATTTTTCAATCAATTTTAATAACTTCTCTTCCTGACCCTGGCGGCTTAATTCATAAAGTTCTTCCTCTGTTCTATTAATTCTAGCTGGTTTACCTTTAAAATGATTATCCATTGAATTTTTCAATACCTCAATGATTTCTTCTTCATTTTCACAAATAAAACCTGCATTATATTTCTTTATGCTTTCTTCCAAATCTCCATAATCGTTAACGGGAAGCAAAATAGGTTTTTGAAAAGCGAGGTATTCGTACTGCTTAGTCGTAATAATTTCTCTTCTATTGCCGTATTTTAAATGAAAAAACATTGCAGCACTATACAATTCGGCATATACCTGCTCTATTGGCATCTTAGCACTTATATAGATGTATGGCTCTAAATTAAAATGTTTAATAAGCTCCTTTAATCTTAAAGACTCTCCTGTACCAATAAATCTAATTTGAAAATATTGAGGCTGAATTTTATTACTATCTATAAACGCTCTAACTGCTTTAAAAAAGATAGTATTATCTAACTGATCATTATAAACAGATCCTAAATAAACCAACTTAAAGGTGTAAGGATGATCTTGTATTTTATTAAATTCTATCTTATTTAAGTCGTAACCATTTTTTATAATTTCAATAGATTCTCTATATTTTTCTGGAAAAAGTCTATGAATAGAATCAGAAATAGTGATAATTAAATCAGCGCTTTTTAAATTTCTTAATTCACTTCTTTTTAAAAATCGTTTTCTAAGGAATGATAAGATCTTATTGTCTTCTATTTGTTTATATCCAAACACACCTGGATCTCGATAATCTAAAATTAGTCTACAACCAAACTCTTGTTTTAAAGCATATCCTAAATTATGTATAGCTATAGACGGAAACGAAACAAATATAATATCCTCTGCGGTAAGGTTAATATTGGTTTGTTTTTTATATTTATTAAATTCTCTACCTAAATCAAATATTTCTTTTCCTGTAAATAAAAAATAGCTAGCTAATAAAAATTTAGCCCCTATTCTTCGGCCGCTATCGGTAAGTTTTTTATAAAAATTATGAAAAAATCCTGGAGTATAGTTTAAGGGTATTTCTATTAAATTACCTTTAATTTTAATAGGCCTTTCTAATTTGTTTCTATTACCGTAAACAAAATGTACCTCATAGAAATTCGATAGATTCTCTGCTATACTTTGTAATCTGTTAAATCCAGTTTGGTAAGTCTCTTTACCATGATAAGAAAACACAAAAATTCTCTTCAATAGTAGTTAATTTAGTAGCGAGCAATATATAGATTATGAAATAAAAGTATGCTTAAAATAGATGAAAATCCTTTAAAATTTTACCAAATAGCCCTTAATGTTTAAAAGCATTCCAACCTTGCGCTTTTAATTCATGTACCACATCAGATTTAGAAATCATCTTCACACCAGAATTTTTTTCGGTAATGTGTCCAATAATACTGATATCTACATCGTTCTTAATCTTTTCGTAATCAGCTTGTTTAATGGTAAACAATAGTTCATAATCTTCGCCTCCATTTAACGCACAAATAGTAGGATCCAAACCTAATTCTCGTGCAGTTTCGTAGGTTACCGGATCAATAGGTAGTTTATCTTCGTAAATAGTACAGCCTTTATCGCTCTGCGTGGCAATATGCAATATCTCCGAAGCTAAACCATCGGAAATATCAATCATAGCTGTAGGTTTTACCTTAATTTGTGCTAAAAGATCTACAATATCTCTTCTTCCTTCTGGTTTTAACTGACGTTCAATAATATAATCTTTACCTTCTAAATCAGGTTGTATTTGCGGATTTTCTAAGAAAACCTGTTTCTCTCTTTCTAAAATTTGTAAGCCCACATAAGCACCACCCAAATCGCCAGAAACACATAATAAATCGCCTTCTTGGGCACCATTTCTATAGGTAACATCTTCTTGGGCAGCATAACCAATGCTAGTTATACTAATTATTAAACCTTGCTTACTTGAGGAGGTATCGCCACCAATTAAATCGATATTAAACTTATTGCAGGCTAGTTCTATGCCTTTGTAGATTTCTTCGATGGCTTCTAAAGGAAACTTACTAGAAACACCCAGAGAAACTGTAATTTGCGTTGCCACACCGTTCATGGCATAAATATCGCTCAGGTTTACTTGTACTGCTTTGTAACCCAAATGCATTAAAGGCACATACGATAAATCGAAATGTACACCTTCTAACAATAAATCGGTAGAAATTAAAGTTTGTTTATCTTTAAAATCGAGTACTGCGGCATCGTCGCCAACACCTTTAACAGAACTTTCGTGTTTAATTTTAAAATTATTTGTTAAGTGTTTTATTAAGCCAAATTCACCTAATTCTTCTAATGAAGTACGCTCTTTATTTTCGAACATTTTATTTTTAATGTTTTTATAATCAATAATACCGTTACAACCCTAAATTAGCCGAAATCTCTAACATTCTTTCAATTGGTTTTCTAGCTTGATCAATAATATGTTCAGGAACATTTACTTCTGGCAATCCATTTTTTATGCACAAATACAGTTTTTCTAAGGTATTTCGTTTCATGTAAGGGCAATCGTTACATGCACAAGCATTGGTAGGAGGGGCTGGAATAAAAACTTTATCTGGACAAGCTTTCTCCATTTGGTGTATAATACCACTTTCTGTAGCTACAATAAACTCCTTAGCATCACTATTGATCGTGTATTTTAACAAACCTGTGGTAGATCCAATATAATCAGCCATTTTTAGTACTGCTTCTTCACATTCTGGATGCGCTATAAACTTGGCATTCGGGTGGCGTTCTTTTAATTTGGTAATCTTCTCACGTGAGAAAATTTCATGCACCATACAAGCCCCATTCCATAAAACTAAATCTCTACCTGTTTTTTTAGCTACCCAAGCACCCAAGTTTTTATCCGGACCAAAAATTATTTTCTGATCTTTTGGCAAGCTTTCCACAATTTGTACCGCATTTGTTGATGTACAAACAATATCACTTAAAGCTTTTAATTCTGCTGTACAATTCACATAAGTTATTACCAAATGATCAGGATATTTCTCTTTAAATTTTTTAAACAAATGCGGTGGACAACTATCTGCCAGAGAACAACCAGCCTTTAAATCTGGTAGTAAAACTTTCTTTTGTGGCGATAAAATCTTTGCGGTTTCGGCCATAAAATGCACACCAGCAAATACAATTACATCAGCTTCGGTTTTTGCAGCTTCTTGCGATAAGCCTAAACTATCACCAATATAATCTGCAATATCTTGTATATCAGGTTCTTGATAGTAGTGTGCTAAAATAACAGCATTCTTTTCTTTTTTTAGTCGCTCTATTTCGGCAAATAAATCTAATGTTGGATCTATTTTTTCCTCTACATAACCTTTTCTATTAAGTTCTTCTAAAATTTCCATTACTATGCTTGTTAGCTACAAATGCTTTTTAAGTGGTCGCTAATTTTTTTGTAAAGATACAGGCTTTAAACTTTATCAACGCTTCAAACAATATATAATTTAATTATTTAAATAGAATCTTATTCTTTATTAGTGTGTTGAAACTGTTAGAAAGAATCGAGTAAAAAATGTTGTAAAATGACTTATTCCATAGTTATCAACAATTATTATGGGTTTTTAATTTAAAGTTACGTTGATTCTCAATGTTATACTTTTAAGTTGATTAAATTATCAATATAGAAATGTGTATTCTTAAGTTTGTTCTTAAAAGTTGATAACCTGTATAAAGTTGCTTAAAAATTATGTAAAAGATTGTGGCAAACTTGGCTTTTTACCTTAGCTTTAACAATCAAAAATAGTTGTTACGATAATTTATACATGCTATTCACATACTTGTTAACGTTATCCACATACTTGTTATATTTTATTTAATTTAATGAAAAAAGTTGATTTTTTAGTCATAGGATCGGGGATAGCCGGATTGAGTTTTGCACTTAAAGCAGCTAAATATGGTAAGGTACTGATAGTTACCAAATCTAACGAAGACGAGTCGAACACTAAATATGCCCAGGGCGGCGTAGCAGTAGTAGTAGATAAGTCTGATTCTTTTGAAAAACACATACAAGATACCTTAGTTGCTGGCGATGGTTTGTGCGATAAGGATATTGTGGAAATTGTGGTGAAAGAAGGTCCAGAACGTATTCAAGAAATTATTGATTATGGAATTAACTTCGATAAAAACCCGGCCGGAGTTTTTGATTTAGCTAAAGAAGGTGGGCATTCTGAACACCGAGTGCTTCATTATAAGGATATTACGGGTTACGAAATAGAAAGTGTTTTATTGAAACAAATTCATCAAAATGAGAATATTGAGATTTTAACACACTATTTCTGTTTAGAGTTAATTACCCAACATCATTTGGGAAAACATGTGGATAAAAGCAGTAAAGACATTAATTGTTATGGAATTTATGCTTTTAACACCGAAAATAACCATGAAGAAAAAATATTAGCAAATATAACAGTGTTGGCAAGTGGGGGTGCTGGCCATATTTATGCGAATACCACCAATCCGGTAATTGCAACTGGCGATGGAATGGCGATGGTTTACCGAGCAAAAGGTAAGATTAGAAATATGGAGTTTATCCAGTTTCATCCAACCGCTTTGTACCATCCTGGCGAATATCCATCTTTTTTAATTTCTGAAGCTGTTAGAGGTTTTGGAGGGGTTTTGCGCAGAAGAAATGGAGAAGAATTTATGTACGAATATGATAAACGTGGTTCTTTAGCTCCTCGCGATATTGTGGCTCGTGCTATAGATAATGAAATGAAAAAATCTGGTGATGATTTTGTTTATTTAGATATAACGATGCGTAAAAAGGATGATATTTTAACTCATTTTCCTAATATTTACGCCAAATGTTTGTCTATTGGCATAGATATGACCAAAGATTATATCCCGGTAACACCAGCTTGCCATTACATGTGTGGTGGTGTTTTGGTTGATGAAAATGGAAAATCTTCTATCAATAATTTGTATGCTTGTGGCGAAGTTTCTTCTACCGGTTTACATGGGGCTAATCGTTTGGCTTCTAATTCTTTGCTAGAGGCTACAGTTTTTGCACATCGTATTTTCTTATCAGCTATCGAGAGTTATAAAACCAGTAGTTTGCCAGATCATATTCCAGATTGGGATGATAAAGGTGTAATACAATCTAACGAAGATATTTTGGTTACGCATAACCTGCGTGAAACCCAAAAAATTATGAGCGATTATGTAGGTATAGTACGTTCTGATTTTAGATTAGACAGAGCTTTAAGAAGGCTTTATCTATTGTATGAAGAAACAGAAGAATTTTATAAAAAGAACAAAGTTTCGGTAAAGTTATGCGAATTGAGAAATGTGATACAAGTTGCCTATTTGGTAATTAAATCTGCTATACATCGCAAAGAAAGTAGGGGATTGCATTACACTACAGATTATCCAAAGCATCAAAATGAATTAGTAGATACCATTCTCTAGTTTTAGGTTTAATAATTTATAATACTAAATATAAATGTCAGTAATATTAGCAGTAAAAGGAGTTGCCCCACAGTTAGGAGAAGAGTGTTATATAGCACCTAATGCCACCATAGTTGGCGATGTGAGAATTGGAAATAAATGTTCTATTTGGTTTAATGCCGTAGTTAGGGGCGATGTAAATAGTATTACCATTGGTAACGAGAGTAATATACAAGATGGGGCGGTTATTCATGCTACTTATTTAAAAGCAGCTACTGTAATTGGAAACAGGGTTAATGTTGGTCATAATGCCATAGTGCATGGTTGTACGGTAAAAAATAATGTACTTATTGGTATGGGTGCAATTGTAATGGACAATGCAATAGTTGATGAATATTGTATTATAGCAGCAGGAGCAGTTGTATTAGAAAATACCATTTGCGAGAGCGGTTATATTTATGCGGGTACACCTGCTAAAAAAATAAAGCCCATCACCGAAGAGCAACGAGCTTTATTAAATAAATTGCCTGATAATTATATCATGTATGCAGATTGGTTTAAGTAGTTAATTTCTACGCATTCCGCCAATACCACTGTTATTATTAGCTGGAGCTTTAGTTTCTACCTTTTCTTTTGGTTTTGGTGTTGGCAAAGGTGCCACAGCTGGTATTTGAATATTTTCATTTCTGTCCCAGTTTGCTCTAATAGAAAGTTCTTTAGGTTCGTACCAAATAGCTTCTGGTGCTAGGCCTAGCTTTATATTTCCGGTATCCCAAATACCATTTTTATTCTCATCGTAAACTATTCTGGCGTAATAAACACCTTGCTTATAATTAGAAAGTTTTACGGATGTTTTTCGAACTATAGGATAGGCAGTAATAATATTTTTGTTTTTATCTACAATTTCTAAAACATAACGTTTTGTAGTATCTGTGGGTTCAACATTTAAGGTTAAACTGCCATAATCATTGGCATCTCCTAATGTAAAATTCTTTTTTAATTCTTTATTTTTAATATCAAAAATAGCATTTACAGCATTTTCTTGAAGTACTACGATATAAGGTTCTTTAGCTCTCCATTTATATTTTATATGATATTTTAAGAGATTTGTGCTGTCTTTAACTAAAGTGAATTTTCTCGGGATGCTATCTTCTAAAAGCAAAATTTTACTTTCGTCTAAACTTTTTATAGGAAAATTGAAACTGATGGCAAGATCTTTAAAGGGATTTAGCGTGCCTCCATCTAAATTATCGCTAATATTAACTACACGATTGTAAGTATCTCTTTTAGAACGACTAAATTTAACAGTATCTAAAGCTTTTCCTTCATCTTTAATAACTATTTTAACAGAATCAAACGATAAATCAGTTAGCCAAAGATTAACAGAATCTTTATTTTTACTAAACTGAAATTGCTTTTCTTGATCTACCTTAGCAGGAAAGATTACAGTTAAATCTGGCTTTTTAAGTTGTTGGTTAAAACTTAAAAATATACTACCGTCTGGGTTTAATTTTCTATCGAGTGTACGAAATTCTGGAGCTAATTCTTTAAAAATACTTAAATGTAAACTATCAATGTTTTTATCTAACGTAAGCGGATTTTTTATAAAGCCAATTTCATCGCTTAACTGCTGGTAAATTCTATCGCCACCTTTTTCTTTTAAGGCGTAAATTTTGTAGGTATCCTTTTTAAGGTTATTTAGTTTAAAATTTCCACTACTATCGGTTAGCGTAAAAATTGGAGCACGTTTTTTACCAAATAAACTATCTCTAGCTAACGGTAATATAAATACGGTGCTTTCTATCTCTGCTTCGCCAGTAAGTGCATTGGTCACATTGCCACTAATACTTAAAGAATCTAGGGTAGGGCCGGTAGCAAAAGCATAACTAAAATTTTTAAGTTCATTACTTTCATTTAAGTCAACAATAGCCTTTCCGAAATTTAAAGTGTAGGTCGTATTTTTCTCTAAAGTATCTGGCAGAGAAATTTCCAGTCTTTTTAGTTTAGCTTTTAATTCTGGTGCTTTTTCTAATTCTGGAGAAATTGAAAATTCTTTAAACTCGTTATTCAATTTTATATACTCATCAAATTCTATTATAATTTTTTTAGCACTAAAATTTCTAGTCAAGTTTTCTGGGGTCATTTTTAGTACTTTGGGTGGGGTGGTATCTCTTGGTCCACCTTCTGGCGATTTCATGGCAGCACAACCCGCTAGCACACTGGCCAACAGAAATAGCACTATAAATTTGGTATGAAAGCAGTATTTGTTGTTTTTTAGCATTTATAAGCCTTTAAATCAATTTTTATCTTTTTTGGAAGGATAATATTAAAAATTTGAGATATTCTTTTAAATCGCTTTATTTTAAGTGATACTTTATTTATCTAAAGTTTTGATTTACAGTTATTTAGATATATGAACCATTAAAACCGAAATATCCGAAGGAGAAACGCCAGAAATTCGGGAAGCTTGGCCTAAAGTTCGTGGTTTTATCTTCAATAATTTTTCCCTGGCCTCTTTTGATAAAGATACTAAAGTGTTATAATCAAAATCAGGATTTATTATTTTGTCTTCCATCTTTTGCATTTTACTTACAATTTCTTGTTCCTTTTCAAAATAGGCATCGTACTTGATTTTTATTTCAGCCTGTTCAATGGTTTCTTTATTGTAATTACTTAATAGCTGTTCAAAAGGTAGGCTTACTTTTCTAACGTCGCTAATGTTTAGTTGTGGCCTACTTAATAAGTTAAATAGTTTTACATTTTGTGTTAGTGGCGATGTTCCCAGCTCTTCCATTAAGGGATTTGCTTCGGCCATTTCTATCCCTTGTTTTTTGGTAAAGGCTACAATATCGTCAGATTCTTTTATTTTTTTATTTACTATTTCTAAACGTTCGTCATTCACTAAACCTAGTTTATGCGCAATAGGAGTAAGGCGAATATCGGCATTGTCTTGGCGTAACAATAATCGGTGCTCTGCCCTAGAAGTAAACATTCTATATGGTTCTTCGGTACCTTTTGTTACTAAATCATCAATAAGCACACCTATATACGATTCTGAGCGTTTCATGATGAGTTCATGTTGATCATTTACCTTTTGATGAGCATTGATGCCAGCTATAAAACCTTGACTAGCAGCTTCTTCGTAGCCGGTGGTGCCATTAATTTGCCCTGCAAAAAATAAATTGCTGATTAATTTGGTTTCTAGCGTTAATGATAATTGTGTAGGCGGAAAATAATCGTACTCTATGGCATATCCCGGTCTAAACATCTTGGCATTTTCGAAACCTGGTATTTGGGTAATAGCTTTATGTTGCACATCTTCAGGTAGCGAGGTAGAAAAACCATTTACATAAATTTCGCAGGTGTGCCACCCTTCTGGTTCTACAAAAATTTGATGACGATCGCGTTCAGCAAAACGATTAATTTTATCTTCTATAGAAGGGCAATAACGGGGTCCCAAACCTTTAATTCGTCCTGTAAACATGGGCGATTTTTCGAAACCTTCTTTCAAAGTTTCGTGTACTTTATCGTTGGTGTAAGTAATCCAGCAGCAACGTTGTTCGGTTGGTAAGGCTACATCTGTATAAGAAAATCTGCCTCTGTCTTCGTCGCCCCATTGTTCTTCCATTACACTATAATTTAACGAACGGCCATCAATTCTAGGGGGGGTACCTGTTTTCATTCTCCCAGCTTCGAAACCCAGTGTTACCAATTGTTCGGTTAAACCTGTAGCAGATTTTTCGCCCGTTCTACCACCACCCATTTTTTTCTCGCCAATATGGATAATGCCATTTAAGAAAGTACCATTGGTAAGCACTACAGATTTGGCCTTTATTTCTATTCCTAAATTAGTTTTTACCCCTACAACAGTGTTGTTTTTAATAAGTAATGAACTTACCATTTCTTGCCAAAAGTCTATATTTGGCGTACGCTCTAACGCCAGCCGCCATTCTTCGGCAAATCTTTTTCTGTCGTTTTGTGTACGCGGGCTCCACATGGCAGGGCCTTTAGATTTGTTCAACATCCTAAATTGGATGGTGGTTTTATCTGCAATAATACCAGAGTAACCGCCCATGGCATCAATTTCCCTAACTATTTGTCCCTTTGCTACGCCACCCATAGCAGGGTTGCAGCTCATCTGAGCAATAGTTTCCATATTCATGGTAATTAATAATACCGATGAACCTAAATTTGCAGCGGCGGCAGCGGCCTCACAACCAGCATGGCCAGCCCCAACAACAATTACGTCGTATTCTTTAAACATATATTTTATGATGTTTCACGTGAAACATTGTTTTTGTTTTACTTTTTTTTCGGTGTTTCACGTGAAACACCGAAAAAACTATTTTATTTTTCAGATAATTCCATCCATCGCTCCATATCTGTTTCGATAGTTTTGTTTGTTCTTTCTATGCTTTCAGAAAGCTCTTGAATTTTAATATAGTCTGATGGATCTATTTTATTTAATTCTGAGGTTAAAGTTTTTACTTTATTTTCATTTTCTGCTAGCGTTTCTTCTAGTTTTTTAAATTCTTGTTGCTCTTTAAAACTAAGTTTGCTTGTAGTGCTTGCTTGCTTTTGTTCTTCTGTTTTTTGCTTTTTTAAACCGGCTTCTTTTTCTTGCTCTACGCTAATTCGGTGTTCAGAGTAGTTTCCATTAAAAATTTTAACATTTCCATTTCCTTCCATGATAAAGAGTTGGTCGCTCATTTTATCTAATAAATAACGGTCGTGCGAAACTAGCATTAATACACCTGGAAAGTTTTCTAAAAATTCTTCTAAAACATTTAAAGTGTCAATGTCTAGATCGTTGGTAGGCTCATCTAAAATTAAGAAGTTTGGATTTTGCATCAAAACTTTCATTAAGTGCAAACGTTTTTTTTCGCCACCACTTAATTTTTCTACTAAGCCATGTTGTTTTTTAGGAGGAAACAAAAATAAGGTAAGTAGGGCAGAAGCAGAAATAGTTTGACCATCGGCCATTTTAATGTATTCAGCATCGGCCTTTACAATATCAATTACTCGTTCTTTTTCGTTAAAACTTAAACCGCCTTGTTTATAATAACCATACTGGGTGGTTTCACCAATATCAACTTTGCCTTTAATAGGAGTTAGTTCACCAGTAATAATGTTTAATAATGTAGATTTTCCTGTTCCATTTTTTCCGGCCAGCCCAATTCTATCTCCTTTTTTAAAAACGTAGCTAAAGTTTTCTATAATGTTTTTTTCGTTAAAATGTTGTTGAATGCTTTCTAGTTCCAATATTTTATTGCCTTGCCTAGCCATTTTTACATTTAATGTTACCTTTTGATTATCGGTGCGCTGCTTGGTTTTTTCCTCTAAGTCGTAAAACGCATTTATTCGGGATTGAGATTTAGTGGTACGAGCTGCGGGCATTCTACGCATCCATTCTAACTCTTTCTTTAAAAGGTTTTTGTTTTTTTGGAATGTAGCATCATCTTGGGCTTCTCTTTCTGCTTTCTTTTCTAAAAAGTAAGCGTAGTTGCCGTTGTAAGTAAAAGTTTTACCTCGTTCTAACTCTACAATGGTATTGCAAACATTGTCTAAAAAGTATCTGTCGTGAGTAACTAACAGTAAAGTTTTGGCTCCAGAAGTAAGAATTTTCTCTAGCCATTCAATAGTGTCAATATCCAAATGATTGGTTGGTTCGTCTAAAACATAAATTTCAGGATCCTCAATTAAAAGTTTAGCTAAAGCTAGTCTTTTTCGCTGACCACCAGATAAGGTATCTATTTTTTGTTGCAGTTGGTTAATGCCCATTCTGCTTAAAATAGTTTTTATTTGATGTTCGTATTCCCAAGCATTATGTTCGCTCAGTTCCTCGTATAATCTATTGAGCTTCTTTTCATCAGGATGCTCTTCCTCAATTAATTCTTCATATTCTTTAATTAACTGCTGTTGTTTGTTTTCGGTAGAGAAAATGAAATCGCTAATGGAAGAGTTAGCTGGAAATGATGGTTCTTGGTCTAAGAAACCAATCTTTGTAGATTTATTTTTAACGATTTTTCCTTCTAGCGGCGCAAAACGCTCAGCTAAAAGTTTCATCAATGTACTTTTGCCTGCACCGTTTACCCCAACAAGGGCCACACGTTGTCCAGCATTAATTCCTAATGTTAAATTTTTAAAAAGCCATTCGTCGTGGTAGGCGTGGCCAAGCCCTTCTGCTGCAATTAGTGTACTCAAGATATTTTTTTGATGCTTTTAATTTATAAAAAATTAGATGCAAAAGTACGGAATAATAATAGCTTAACGCTTTGTGCCTAGTAGATTAGTATTTACTTTACTGAAATAATTACGATTTAATGTTGAAATCTAAAGCACATTATAATTGATGAAGGAAGTTAAGGTGGCGAAATATCACGGATACATTGCTACCTTATTTCCCATAACTGAGAAATAGAGAGGCTTAAACTACGTTGTTTTTTGAGCCAATTGGCTAGAAATTTTTGATGGTAGCCTACTTTAAAATCGGTTATTTGTTGCGGCAATATTTCTTGTTCTTCATCAAAGCGTTAAGAAAATCATTTTTATGGGGATTTTTCTTAGTAAAATCTAGCACCTTGTTTTGCCATTTTAGGTAATTGTGTGCTTCTAATATATAGTTTAGCTGATGTTTTTTAGCGTTTGAGCTACTTTTGGAGTATTAGTTGCACTCATTCTAAAAATGCCTAAGTACAACTTTAAGTCATCAATTTTATGTTCTATGGCCAACTGTTTTAATAAGGCATGCTTAGTGCTGCACGTTCCACAGTTGTCATAGAAAACTTCTGTTAAATGGACTTTGTTTTTGTTTCGGCCATACTTAAGTTCTTTTACAAATTTAGCGGCTTGGCTAAAGGTATAAATGTGTCGTGCTAAAAACTGATTTGAAATTTCTCCTACCGATTCAATGCTAAGCCCAAGGGACATTTTAATTGGCTTAATTTAAGTTATACTTTTCGTTTCGGATATTCATTACATTAGAAGCAAAAACAATTGACACAATTAAAATGCCAATTAAAATAGCTAAAATGAGCTGTAAAGTAGAGTATAAGTTGGTGCCTTTTATAATATTTTGCGATTCTTTTTGTAACTCTTGCCCCACTACAGTTTGTATTTTTGTGAGTTGCGATAAAAGATTTGAAATGCCTACAAAGGATTGTTCCGAATAATTATCATACATTTTTCTAAGTGAAGCTTTATCAAAAGCGTTTGCATTTAGGAGAATGTTTTTTTCGAAAACTTTGTTTTCTAGCAGCTTTACCTTTAAATCGGTAAGGTGATTTTTTTCGTTCTTCACCAAAAAAGTTTTTTCATATTTTGCCAGCAATGTGTCTATTTGGCTATCGTAAGTCCTCAATTTATCGTTGAGCTCTTTGGGATCAAGTTTGTTTTTATCACTGTAAATAAAGGTTTCTAGCAAAAAACGTTTGGTGTATAGTTTCTCTGAAATATAAAATATGTCGGTGGCGGGTACTAACCGATCATTGTATAGCGAAGAAAAAGCTTTCTCCATGTTTTTTATGCTTCTGTCTTCGAGCACCCTGATAAGGATGGTACAGGTCATAATTAGGAAAAGCAAGAGCGCTATCTTACTTTTTTGTTTTAGCGAATAGGCAAATTTCATCTTTGTTTATGCTAGGGAAAATTACAAAATAAAGAAAAATTACTTAACCTGTTTAAGTGCCTCATCGTTTAAAAAGATTTTACGAAAGAAGTTATAGATGATAAATTTCGCCTGCCTTTAATATAGTTTCTTCCATATTATCCTTTGCTTTATTGTAACGGATGAAAGTAACGGTGCCTTTTCCCAGTACGGTTATTTTTTCGGCTCCGTCGTATATGATGCCCGTGCTTTCGTCAATGCCAATGCCTAGCAAGTTTTTGTTTTTTTCTACTGCTTTTCTTAATCGTGGTAATCTTTTTCTTTCAGAAAAATGTTGATCAATAATTGCTTCTGGCCATAATTTTAGTCCATACGAAATCACTGGGTTATATTCTCCAGTTGTTTTGTCTTTTTCATTTCCAGCCATCATAATGTCAGACATAACACTTGCTCCAGCACTTGTGCCGCCAATAACGAAATTTCCATCGGCGTATCTTTTTAATATTGCCTCGGTTAAATTTGCTTGTTCCAATGCCTTTCTTAGCTTAAGTTGGCTTCCACCTGGCATCCATATTAAGTCGCATTTTTTAATAAGTTCGAGCGACTTTTTTTGATCTGCAGTATCTAAAGAAGAGATGTTGTTAATACCCAGCCTCTTGAACATGGCGATGCTTTTTTCACTCGTAATTATTGTGTTTTTTTCTTCGCTAGCGTAGGGAATAATTAGTACCGTGGGATTTGGCTTCTGTGATAAGCCTACAAAGGTTTTCATTAAATAATTATGCGTAGTTCCTCCACCAACTGGCACTAAATAGCTATTATTTTTGCTGTTTTGGGCGTAAGAAAAGCTGTTTGTAAAAATTACCAAAAAGTAACATAGAGAAGGTATAAAAAAGGAAATGATTTTCTTCATGAGAATAAGCTTTTAAACTAATGTAAATTATGATATAGACTGTAAAAAGGGAAGAAAAGACCCTTTATGTATTAGCTATCAACTCTATGAAATAAAAAAAGCGGGCATCCACCCGCTTGATTAACTAAAACTAAACTAAATTTATATGTGTGTATATGAATTTTAAAAAAGGGTTAAAACATCTTCTGTTGGCAATTCGTTGCTTACTGCTTGTTTTTGGGAAACCATTGTGTTATTAGATTGGATACTGCTGTTTTCGGCAGTAAACTTATCCATATTTAAAGAGGCTACAGTGCCAATAATTGCATTGTAATCTGTAGTGGTTCCTGTTAGGGTTAAACATGCTGATTCATTTACTTGAGCAAATAAATCAATAGTGTTTGTGTTTAAAATTGCTTTAGATTGATCTTGTAAGTTAACCGATAAAGCTATGGTGTTAAACTTTCCGCTGGTTTTAACTATTGCTTTATCGCTAGCTATAATTTGGCTCAACTGATTGGCGTAAATTACTACCGTTAAAGTTTCTTTATCGAAAGAGCTAATTCTTAACTCACCGTTTTTCTCTTGTACTAAAGCATTTTTTGCATAATAGTTGTCGTAAACCTGCACGCTTTGATTTGGGCTTTGTACTAGAATAACCTCAACATTACCGGCAACGTTTAACTTGTTAAAGTTTTTTATTTGGCTAAGTACCGTTACTTTTTTTGCAACCGTAGCATTTGCTAAAACCGGAGTAGTGGCGCTAATTGCCAAGGTTAATATTGCTGCGAATAGATTTTTAATAGAAGTGTTCATATTGTGTGTTTTTTATGTCTGTAAATTATTGTTCTGTTTTTGAACGGGTTACATCTATAAGACAACCATTAGCGAAAAAGGTTGCATGGCAATAGCTAGCATTATACCATTTAGCTTAATGTTTCGACCAACGCCTATAATTTTTCGACCAACAGGAGTTGGAAAATTGATAAAGAAGACGGTGTGCTTTATAAAATGCTAATTAATACCCAACCTAAAAACATAAAAAACAATTCCTATAAAAGATATGGGTAAAAAAAATGGCCGAAAGAGACTTCGGCCATGATAGGAGGTTAATTTTTGGTTTTTATAAATTCAATTCTTTCGCTTTCTTCATTATATTATTGGTCAATACAATTAACTCTGTATCGAAATTAGTTTCATTACTTCTAGAATTTAGTAAAATAGCGGCGCTATATTCTGTGCCGTAAATCCAAAAGGTGGCTGTCCCAATAAGGTTACCGCCATGGTAAAAGCCTTCAAATAATGAATGACCTGTACGCCAACCTAGGGCATAGTTTGCCACAGTAGATTTTGTAAACATGAGTGCTCTTGTGGCTGGCGTTAATATATCTGGTCTAATGGTGCCTCCATCAACCGAATACAATACTTTAAAAAGATTATCGCTGCTGATAGAAACACCACCTGCGGCTTTAAATACTTCTACGTTGCCTGCATAAGCAGTAGAGCTTCCTTGCGGATAACAAACAGCTTCTTTAGCACGTCTGGATGTTGCTGACGAAGAAGATAAATGTACTTCTATACCAGCAGGGCCATAAATTTCTTTTAGGTAAGCGCCATATTCTTTCTTTGAAACGACTTCAATAATTTTTCCCAAAGTACCGTAGCCCATGTTATAGTAGCTAAACTTTGTTCCAGGTTCACTTTGGGCGGAGTTAAGCATGGTTTGAATTCTCTCGTCTAACGTTGCTGATGTGCCATTAAACATGGGGTCGCCAGTATAAGCAGCAGTATGTTCTAACAAATGTCTAACGGTAACCTTAGCAGACATTGCGCCAACATTAGGCCAAAAGTCTTTTAAAATGCCAGTTGTGCCAAAAACTAGCTGATCCAGGCCTATCTTGCCTTCTTGTACAAGCGTCATAATAGCAATGGCCGTATGCTGTTTGCTCATAGATGCTAACCTAAACTCGTGATCTGGTGTAGCCCTTTCTTTTGCATTTACATCGGCAAAGCCGATACCGCTCTTGTAAACAATACTTTCTGTGCTATTTTTACCAATGGCATAAGAAGCAGCCGGAATGCTATATTTTGTGTTGTACCGTTTTCGGCAGTAACTATTGCAGTTAGTGTTTTACTTAAATCTAATGATCCAGAATTGTTAGTCAATGCTACATTTTCAACTTTAATTGAAGCTTTTGCCGATAAACTGAAATTTACTTTTACATCGCTTAGCGTAGAATTTAAAGGAATTGTAATATAAATCTTCAGCCCGCTTTTATAAAAATAGCCATCGCCGGTAATGTTTGCATTTTCTGATTTTAAAATGGTTAGACCTGTAATTTCTTTTGCAGCAGAAGTAGTATTGCTGGGAGGTGGATTGCCGCCGCCCGGAACGGGATCGTCTTTTTTAGAACAGGAAGCCAATACAGCAATAAATAAGACTACCATTAGGCTCGCCTTTGACTTCTCTTTTAGGGTAGAGATTATCTTCATCATATTTGGTTTTAGGTTCGATTTTAATTAAGCTGCACAAAAGCGCAATTTTTAATTAAAATTTAAGCTATTTTAATTAAAAAACAGCAAAAAACCTAATTAATAAAAACAAACAGGAAGATTACCGCAAAAAAACTTTAAAAATCGAAATCTATATCCGCTTTGCTAAATAAAAATCTTCCTTGGCGGTCATTTCTTTTTTAGCCTTTTGGGTCTTATCTCTATACCCTAAAAGATGTAGTAGGCCGTGTACCATAATGCGGCATAGTTCGTCATGAGTAGTGGCGTTGTTTTGATTGGCATTATCTTTAACTCTATCAATACTGATAAATATATCGCCTAAAATTGTTTTAAGCTCTTCTGAGTTGTCAAACGTAATTACATCGGTATAGTAGTCGTGTTGCAAAAAATCTTGGTTTACACGCAGTAAATATTCGTCGGAGCAAAAGATGAAATTCAGCTCTGCTAATTGGTAGCCTTCTGCCACTATAGTTTCTTGTAACCATTTTTTAATGGCGATTTTTCCTTTGAGGTTATAAGTAAGGTCTTCTGTAAAGAAGTTTATTTTTGACATAAAATAAGTTTAAAACGAGATATCTTAGGTATTTACGTCATTTCGAATGTAGTGAGAGATCTAAAGACTAAATTTCTCCTCGAAATAGCTACAAAGATATCGACTTGTTTAACGCCCCGAATTTAACAGTTTAAAATACTCGGCTACTTTATTTTTATAATAATAATTTAAGTTGGGGGGTAATTTTTGTATCAATTCGCTTTCGCTCTGCATACTTTTATTAAACTTCTCTAACATTTTCTGATACGATGGTGGAAATTGTTTAGCAGCATTACTTTCGCGTTTTTCGTCCTGATCTTGTTCTCTTTGTGCTTTTTCGGCATCTAGTAGCTTAACCATTAGGTTTTTCTGGCGATTAATGGTTTCTTGCGAAATACGTTTGTTTACCAAATCCAATTCGGTTTGTTTCATCTCTTGCACGGTTTGGTTTAAATTTCCTAAGGCGCCTTTACCATCTTTATTGTCTTCCTTGTTAATTTTCTCTAATGCTTCCCTAATCATCTGCTGTTGTTGTGCCATTTTAGCAAATTCTTGGCTCATCTGGCCTTTCGGAACAGTGCCCATATTTCCCTCTCGTTCCATTTTCTCTTTAGCCTGCTGCATGTTTTTGTTAAGCTGCTCTTGCATTTGTTGCAATTGCTGCATGGCCTGTTTTTGTTTCCCTTTACCGCCCTTGGCATTTTTCATGGCATTTTGCAACTGCTCTAAAGCTTCGTTTAGCATTAGGGCCAAATTATTTAACGATGTCATTGCGAATTGTTGCGAACGGTTAGCTTCGCTCGTTCTTCTATCGCCTAAAAAATCTATTGCTTTGGCTATGTTAAAGTTAATTTTTTCTACTTCTGTGCTTACCGTACTTTCGATTTGAGGAACGCGTTTACTTAGCGAGAACAAGCTATCGGCAATGGTTTTCATGTTATCGCGAATCATGTTTTGTTTTTGGGCCTGTGCAACATAAGTAGGGTCTGCTGTGCCCATTTTTCGTAAGGCTACCATTACCTTTTCTTGCTCAAAAGAAGTGCTCAATAAATTTTCTAACAATTTGCGAAGCTCTTGGGCATTCACCTTATTTTCTTCTTCGGCACCAGTTTGTTGTTGTTCTTGCATTTGCTGTGCTAATTGTTGCATTTGCTCGCCAGCTTGCTGCTGTTTTTCGGAAGCTTTTTGTCTGTTATTCTGATTCAGTTCTTCTTTGCCATCTTGTTGGCTTTTCTCTATATCGTTGGTTTCCTTTTCGGGGTTTTTATAGTTGTTAGGCCTTTCTAAAGCCTGATTTTTCTTGTCTAAATCTTGCAGTTCTTTCTTTAGGGCTCTAAAATCTTTATTGAGCTGGTCTTGCTTGCCTTTTAAATCTTGCATAGGCGAATTGTTATTCTTGCTTTGCTCAGACAGCCCTTTTTGCTCTTTGGCTAGCTCATTTAAACGGTCAATTTTATTCTGTAAATTTTGCTCAAATTCTAGTTGTTTGTACAGCTCCAAAATACGGTCAAGTTCATTCTTTACCGATTTATTGTCAAGCTGCATTTTAGACAGTTCGTTTCTAGTTTGATCTTTATTATTTTGATCCATTAACTGCTGTAGCTTTTGCAAAAGCTCCTTGGTTTTTTCGTCTAAAACATTGTTGAAAAGCTCATCTATTTTTTTCTGTTTTTCTTTTAGCTCTTCGTTTAGTTGGGCGTTCTCTTGCTTATCGAAATTGTTTTTTTCGTTGAGTTCCTTAATGTCTTTAACCGCTTGATCTAGTTGTTTCTGTTTATCTAGCAATTGTTCAATCTGCTTTTTATCCTCAAAGTTGAGTTGTTTTTTATCCAGTAAATTTTCGCTTAGCTTTTTGCTGTCTTTTTCAATGCTGTTCGCCAATTTAATGGTTTGCTCCATTTTCTGTTTCAACGATTGACTTCCTTCGGCCAATTTTTTGGCAATTTGTTGTGGCGTAGGCGCTTGGTAAGTTTTGATTTCCGAACGCATAATTTTCGCCCCATTTACACCATCGTTATCTGCCACTTCAAAAAAGTAATCGATGGTTTGCCCTGGTTTTATTGCAACCTCATTAATATTCCAGAGATAAAAAAAGTTGTTTTCTGTTTGTTGGTTTTTAATCGTAATTACTTTTGCTCCCGAACCAACAACCTTGTTTTTGTCTTTAATTTGATACTTAAATTTTAGTGATGAAAATCCGTAATCGTCGTTAATAACGCCAGTAAAATAAAGGGCTTTACTACTTAAACTATCTGGCGTTTCGGTTACAGCAATGGTAGGAAATTGATCTTTAATTACCGTTAAATGATGGCTTAACGAATCGCGTAAGCTAACAAACTTGTTTTTTGGTACAATTTGATAATTGCCATTTTGTTTAATTGTAGCGCTAAAACCAACGCTGTTTTCAACAACGGCCAGCGGGTGAACTTTTTGCTGTAAAATGAAAGTAATTTCATCGCTGTTTTCAGTCTTTAATTTCCAGTTTACCTTTGTTCCTTCGGGAAGCAATAAATCGCCCACATTTGGTATTTCTTCACTTTTTCTATTCAAATAAGGTGGATACACCAACGTTGCACTTAAGTTTAATAAAGACGGGCGTGGTTTTACACTAATGGTGTGACTTGTAGAATTAAAGCCACCGCCGTTAAAGCGAATAACTTTATCCTTTTGGATGTTCTTAATGGTATAGCTAAAATGGCTGATATCTTGCTTTTCTAACTTATAGCTGTTTACGCCGTCTTCCAAATAAATATCTTGCGGAAATTCGTTGCCTGTAAGTTTTACTTTAATGGTTAAATCATCGCCCTGCGTAATATTTAAATTTTTGTTTTCTACCACAAAATCGAAAGGAGCTTTTGGTAAAATCTCTTCATTGTAACGGATAAAACCGTTGGTGCCTTCCCTTAAAATTGCAGGTGCAATAACACCAATTAATAAAATGATAAAAAGTGGTAGCGCAATGTATTTAATATGTTTTTTATTGTCGCCTAGGTTAATAGCCGTAGCGAAAGGAACGGGTTTTAGTTCTTTAATTTTCTGATCAATTCCGGCTAAAATGAGCGCACTGTTTTGTGGCGAGTTAGCTGCTAGTTCTTTTAGCTGTAGCGTATTCAGTAATTTATCTTTAACATTAAAGAAATGCAGGCCTATTAAGTTTGAGGCTTCTTCTAAACTTAAAGTTTTACTTAGTTTAAAATAGGAAAGCGCAGGTCTTATAATCCAAAAAAGTATAGCAACCAGCGAAACGCCCATAAAAGAATAGAATAGGAATGTTTTGGCGGCTATGCTGGGGTAGGTATAAAAAACCCAAACAAAAAGAAATAAATAAAGGCTTAAAATTAGTGCAGCAGCAAAAATGCTACCTCGTAAAAGTTTGTTGAGATAAAACTTTCGGGTAAACTCGTTAATTTTAGAAATCAGTAAATCGTAATTGCTGCCCATGTTTTTTAACCATAAAGACACCAGCCAAATTAATTTACCACCTTTAATCTAAGAAAGCCAGTCTTAAAATAAACTAGCATATTTTAGGTGGTAAAAAGTGTTTCGTGTTCTTTGTTAACGCCAATAAAGGTAAAAAATGTGCGCTTAAAAAGAAAGTAGTTAAATTTTGAGGAAAAAACTTTCGAAGTGTTTTGAATGAAGGCCGTTAAAGTGTAATTTAGAAACAAAATACAATCAATAAAAACAAAAAGGAACCAAGTTGTTGCGCATTGCAACAGGCTTAGCCCTCACTAAAAACTCTAAACAATGAATAAAAGATTTTTTGTAGCTATTTTAGCTATAATGATTAGCGGAACTGCGTTAGCACAAAAACAAATCAAATCGTGGAACAAAAACTTGGTAATTGCACACCGCGGCGCATGGAAAACACAAAATTTACCCGAAAACTCTATCGCGTCGCTTAACGAGGCCATTCGGTTAAAGTGTTTTGGTAGCGAGTTTGATGTGCAGTTTACCAAAGATAATATTGCGGTAGTAAACCATAATGCCGATTTTTTGGGGAAAGACATTGCTACAAGTACCTACCAAGAGTTGTTAGCTTATAAAAAATTAAGCAATGGCGAAAGCATCCCAACTTTAGTAGAGTACCTAAAAGCGGGCTTAACCCAGAAAAAAACAAAACTGATTTTGGAAATTAAACCCCAAAAAACACCAGAAAGGGAAGAGGCTTTAACCAAAGCAGTAATAGCCACGGTAAATGAACTTAAAGCAGCTCCTTGGATAGAATATATTAGCTTTAGTCACTATATCTGCACGTATGTAATTGCAAATGTTCCAGGGGCAAGAGTTTCTTATTTAAATGGCGAAATTGAGCCTGCAAAACTAAAAGAACAAGGTTTTTATGGTTTAGATTATAACCAAAATGTTTTCAAGAAAAACCCCGACTGGATTAAACAGGCACATGCCGCAGGCTTAATTGTAAATGTTTGGACCGTAAACGCCGAAAAAGACATGAGCAGGTTGTTGGAGCAAAATGTAGATTACATTACCACTAACGAGCCAGAACTCCTTTTTACCAAGCTTAAGAAATAGTGAAATACCTCAAAATAAAAAAGTCCCCCGATTTATCGGGGGACTTTTTTGGTAAAATATGATAATAATTAGATTACTTTCACATTAACGGCATTTAAGCCTTTTCTACCGTTTTCAACGTCGTATTGAACTTTGTCGTTTTCACGAATTTCGTCGATAAGGCCTGTTGAATGTACAAAGATTTCAGCGTCGCCATTTGCTGGCACGATAAATCCAAAACCTTTAGTTACATTGAAAAATTTTACTGTTCCTTCTTGCATTATATTATGTATTAAGTCCGCAAGGTACAGATTTAAATCTAATTACAAGAAAAACTCAAACTTTTTCAAAACAATCTTTTTAAAGTTAGTTACTTGTTACCCACCAAACTAATGGTAATTTCGCTAGAGTGTGGTATGCCTAAAGTTGTGCCGGGTTTAATATAAAGTAGGTTTTGCAGGTAAACATCGGCAATGCCTTGTATTAATTTTTTACGGTGTGGCATGTCTTCTGCCAATACGCCTTCAACCCTGTTTACATACATTTTTCCTTTTACGTCAACAACTACAGAAAAGCGATAGCGAAAATCTTTGTAAGACTTATTGATTTCTACCCGGTACTCGGGGTACATATAAGCGTAAGATTTTCTGTGGCTGCCACTATCGGCATAGCCAATTAGTTTTACTGAAATGTTTTTACTGTTGGGCTTTAGCGCTACAATTTCTGTGGCTGCAAAAGCGGTATCGGGGTTAGCCGGGTGTTTATAGGTTTTTTCGGAAAGCTTTTTAATGAAAGCAGTATCTCTAGAAGTTGGCCTTTGCAGTTCTCCAACCGTTGTTTTTAGTACGTTTTCTATATAATCTCTGGTATAGTAAGTACAATTAACATCAGAAACCTCGCCTTTGGCAACCACACGCGATTCTACCTGTAAACGTTGTAAAATCAAACTATCCTTGGCAATAACCTTTACCCTAAAAAATTCTCGGGCGAAATTATAGATTTTGCCATGGTCAAATTGTAAATAAAAAGCTTCCATGCCCCTTTTTTCGGGACTGTAGGCCAGCATGGTGTCGGGATGCTGGTACGCTATAATCCAGGTTGGGGCAAGCATAAAACCGTCTTTGTTAAACGAAAGCCCGTTGCTAAACCTGCGTTTAACCTCATAATAACGTGTGCCGGCAACATCTTTAAAAGTTAGTTCAGTAGGAGTAGTTGTATTGTTGTTGGCGGTACCGCTACAAGCGTATAGAGAAATAGAAAACAGTAGGGCTAAAACTATGCGACTAAAATTCATTATAAATTACGGATTGGCATTTTGCCACAAAGTTATTGTTTGCCTTTGATATATATAACGTTTGCTACTTTTCTTTGGCCTTCGTGGTCCCATTTTTTATTGTCAGATGGATAGTTAACTACGCCATTATCGCCGTAGCCTTTTACCCAAAGCGTGGTAGAGCCGCCGCCATCTAGGTTAATGGCACTGGTGCAGCCCAGCCATTTCATCACTTTTGTAAGTTCAAAAAGGCTCATGCCGGCCGAGTTTTGCTGTCTTCCATCAACCGTTAACAAAAGTACGGTGCCATCGGCTTTAATGCCTATTGCGGTACGCGGATGGCGAAGCCTGTTAAATGGTACAGAATCTAACTTTTCTTTTTCGTTGTTTAAGATCAGCAGAGGGCCGCTAAGCATTATATTCTTGTCGCTAAGGTTATTTTCCCAAGTATCCGTTCCGTCCCATTTTTTAATGCTTGGCAGGTGCTCGTTAATTACAACTGCCGCCCTATGGTGTAGCGCCCTAATGTTGTTTTTCTCTTTTCTATTTTGGTTAATAACGGTATCGTTTACTTTGATAAAATCTACCGATCCACCATTTCTTATATCGAAAAAAGTACCGTTTATAGCGGCTATAGCATTATTTTTTTCAGCAAAAGTACTGGTTTTAATCAATTCTTTTTTTTCGTAACCGATGTAAAAGCCGGGTGCCTTTTTATGGTTTTTAACTTCTACAAAACTGATGTATTGGTTTGCGTTGAACAATGTGCTATCGTTAAATTGATAAGTATAGAGCTTTGTTTTTTTTGCGATAGATGATCTGCTCCATTTAGCGTTGACCACTGCAATAGAATCGGTTTGTTGCGCATAAACACCAATAGGCAATACCGTTAATAGCAATAAACGTAGCGTAAGTTTCATGTGTTTTTATATTCGTTTTTTAAGTTTTAATAATTTGATGAAAGAAGATTTTCCTCGCCATATTTCGAGCACTACGCTATAACTGTTTTTGGCTTTAAATATGCTTGCTATTTCGTCTAAAGCGTAATCATCTATTTTTTTAAAGTTAATAGAAATAATTTCATCTCCTTCTTTTAGTCCAATTAAATCGGCTGGCGATTCGGGTTCTATTCTGTTAATCAATGTTCTGGATGGTGGGCCATCATCTGCATAAAGCTCAATGCCCGACATGTCATGTTCAAAAGGGCGATTAAATTTTTCGTTTTTTTTGATATACATATAGCCGTTTCTATAGTCGTATATGGTGTTAAAACGACTTAAAATCTCTGAGCCTAAATTGCCATTTCTATCAATTTTTTTTAGGGTATCAATGTTGTAAACAGGATAATGCGATATCACCTCCTTAAACTTAAAAACACCTAGTTTTAATGATAAAACCCGTCCAATTCGGCCTGTAATTGTGCCTGTTAAGCTATTGCCAAGATTGGCCGACATGGAAAACTCGGGCTGCGGAAAAGGTTTCCCGCCCCCCAACGTTTCGAGAGAAATGGCATGGCTAGCGCCACAATCTACCAATGCCTTTATGGTTTTAGTGCCTAAACCAGCTTGTTCAATGCTTAATGACACATAAGGCTTGTTTTCAATAAGCTCGATAGGGATTTTTTCGCCCTTTAATTTTACCTTCTTATTATAGGAGGTAAACCGTAAAGACTTGGTGCTGTAATTTATCTTAACTACAAAGCTGCTGAAGAAAGAATAGCCAATTAGTCCGTATATTTTTTTCCCAACAAAACCAGAGAGCGGTAATATATTGTCTTTAAGGAAAACCGTTGCAATATTTTCGGCTTCAGCATCGCCAATTTTTACACTTGTAACGCCCAAAAAAGCATCGATACCCTCAAAGTTTCCGTAGCCGCTAATTTTTATGGGCCTAGGGTAACTAATTTTTAAACTTTCTTTTAGCGTAGTATCTGTAACAATCATAGGCGACACCCCGGTATCTAAAATAAAATTAAAGGGGCCTTTATCGTTAATGTAAATAGGGATGATAATGAGATTTTTAATTAAATCGAACGGAAGTGTTTGCTGTTTGCGTCCGTTGTTAAACTGAAATCCTTGACAAAATACAGCAAGAGGAGAAAAACAAAGGTACACCAACACCAAAATTGCAAAGGATATATCCAGACGATTGAAAAATTTGGTGCGGTTCATGAAACTAAATTAATAAATTAGTGCGCATTTGTATAAATCAAGTATTGATGAAAGCAAAATAAGAAACCAATACCCTTTTATACTATTTAAACTTTTGATGATGAGTATTACTAACCGTATAAAATTGGCGCTTTTTGTGCTAATTACAACAAATCTTTTTGCTTGTAAGCCCAACCAAATTATAGCACGTAAGGTAGGTAAAGAGATTAAAAGCTCCGAAATGTTAAAAAAGTACCAAGTAGGTTTTGCTTTATATGACATGGATGCTGATCAAATGATCTTTCAGAAAGATGCCGATAAATATTTTACGCCAGCTTCTAATACCAAGCTGTTTACCTTTTATGCAGGCTTAAAAATTGTGCCCGATTCGATACCTTCTTTACGTTACATAGAAAAAGCAGATTCGCTTATTTTTTGGGGAACGGGAGATCCCTCGCTTTTACATACCGTTTTAAAGGGCACAAATGCGATACAACTGTTAAAGCGTACCAATAAAAAGTTGTTTTTTGCGAACAACCGTTACGAGGGCAATTTTTTTGGCGATGGCTGGGCCTGGGACGATTATAACGATTATTATCAGCCAGAGATTTCGGAATTGCCTTTGTTTGATAATGTGGTATTGGTAACTGCTAAAGAAGCGGGCAAAATGAATATCTCCCCAAAAAGTTTAAATGCTTGTTTTATAGCCGATAGCAATACCAGAGCAACTAAATTTAGGGTGCAAAGAGAGTTCTTGTCCAATAAATTTCATTACCCGCCCGTAACAACCGATGCAAATTATGCGCAGCAAATTCCATTTAAAACCTCTACAGCTTTAACATTAACCTTGTTAGCAGATACACTAGGGAAAAATGTGCAGCTCATCAATTATCCGCTTCCGGTAAATGCGAAAACAATCTATAGCTCAAAAAGCGAGGATGTGTTTAGGCAGTTGATGCTTCCTTCAGACAATTTTGTAGCCGAGCAATTGCTCTTAACTTATGCCGATAAATTGGGCTTGGCGCTAAGTACCCCCAAAATAATTGCAACTATTCAAGAAAAATACTTAGCAGAACTGCCAGATAAACCTAAATGGGTAGATGGATCGGGCCTCTCCAGAGGAAATTTGTTCACTCCGCGGTCCATCATTAAATTATTAACGTTAATATATAAAGAGGTAAACGATCAAGAAAGGTTATTTAAGATGATGCCGGCCGGTGGAAAAACCGGGACCCTTAAAAATGCCTACCCAAAAACAGATACGCCTTTTGTTTATGCAAAAACAGGAACCTTGGGTGGGGTACATAACCAAAGCGGTTACGTCATCACCAAAAAAGGAAAGCTGTTGCTATATTCTTTTATGAACAATAATTATGTACAGCCTACGGCAGATATTAGAAAAGAAATGGTCAAGGTAATGACCTATATTCATGATAAATTTTAGCTTATAAAACTATTTTTCGAGATGTCAAAAAACAATATAATAAAGAGTCTGTTGGGCTCTATTTTAATCTGTATTAGCTTTTTAGTTAAGGCACAAGATTTACTGGTTTATCAAAGCAAAAACTTGCCTAAACCAGATACAGTATGGGTATTTAAGCCTAAAAATTATCAAGATCAGCATAAGTTGCCGTTGATATATCTCTTGCACGGATATAGCGGGAACTACAAACAATGGCACAGCATTATGGGTGCCCAAAAATACGCTGATGAATACGGCTTTATCATCGTTTGTCCAGACGGGTTGTACAATAGCTGGTACATTAACAGTCCGGCAAAAAAAGATTGGCAATATGAAAGTTTCTTCTTCGACGAGCTTTTTCCAGATATAAAGAAGAAATACAAAGTAGATGAGCAAAAGGTATTTATTTCTGGGTTAAGCATGGGCGGACATGGGGCGCTTTCTCTTTTTATAAAACGACCAGATTTGTTTGCCAGTGCCGGAAGCACCAGTGGAGGGGTAAAGCTGAGAGACTTTTCTGCTAAGTACGGTTTAAGCGATTTGCTTGGAAACCCGAAAAAAGAAGATGAAATATGGGATACCTATTCTGTAGTGCCCAATATTCACAAGCTTAAAGAAGCTAACAAGCCTTTTATTTTTGACTGTGGTTCTCAAGATTTCTTTTACCCTTATAACAATGAACTAAAGCAAAGGTGCGATGAACTAAACTTAAAGGCTACTTACATTTCGCAACCCGGCGCACACAACAGAACTTATTGGAAAAAATCAATAAAACAACAGTTTGAGTTTTTTAAAAGCTATTTGAGCGAATTGAAATAAGAAAAGGAACAACAGATTATCATTAATGAAAGAAAACCAAAGCTTTGATCACTTAGCACAAAAGTTATCGTCGGTAATATCCCACCAGCAAGAAAACTACCTTTATTTTGGCGGCACAGCCTACCTTGGCATCCCTCAAAACAAAGCATTTATAAATTTATACATTAAGGGAATAGCACAGTACGGTTTAAACAACGGTACTAGTAGGGGCAACAACGTACAGTTGGGTATATACAATGAAGCAGAATCTTATACCGCAAAAAGATTTGGGGCCGAGGCTGCACTGATTACCTCTAGCGGTTATTTGGCGGCACAGCTTACCGTAAAAGCTTGTGTTACACAAGGCGAGGTTCGTTATGCGCCCAATACCCACCCAGCCTTATGGACCAACGGAAACCCTGCTGTTCAAAGCAGTTTCGAAGAGTGGAGTAAACAAGTGGTTGCAGAGATCAACGCAAGCGAAACCCCTAATTGGGTGCTTTTAACCAACTCGATGAACAACCTTCATCCAGAGATTTACGATTTTAGCTTTATCAAAGAAATCAATGCCTCGAAAAAGGTTACCTTGGTAATAGACGATTCGCATGGCATAGGCCTGCTTAACCAAGGGAACTGTGTGTTGCAAAACGTGCCAAACATTGCCCATATAGAAGTAGTTGTGGTAGCTTCGATGGCAAAGGCATTGGGTTTAGATGCAGGAGTGGTTTTGGGCTCTCGAAATGTAATAGCCCAACTAAAAAGAAGCGACGAGTTTTACGGCGCTTCGCCACCCGCCGCCGCTGGTTTATATGCTTTTATACACGCCAACGAAATTTATGAACAGGCATTCGAAAAACTTCAAGAAAACGTAAAAATATTTAAAGAAACTCTTATTAATAAACAAGATTGGTTTTTTGCCGGAGATTTTCCAGTATTTTTAGCCCTAAAATCGGGAATAGAAAAGAGCTTATTGGCAAACCAAATTTTAATTTCTTCTTTCCCTTATCCCGATAGGAACAGTGAAAACTTGAATAGAATTGTGCTCTCTAGCTGGCATAGTAAAGCAGATGTCTTAAAGTTGGGAGCTGTTCTATAACTAGTTAGGTTAAATTTAATTAATAGTAGAGATGAAGAAAATATTAGTATTGCTTGTTTTGTCTTTGGGCTTACAGCAGACTATACATGCCCAAAAAGCATTAAAAGTTTGGATGGTAAGACATGCCGAAAAAGATACTTCAGACCTTAAAGAAAGAGATCCAGACCTCTCTGAAGCAGGAGCAAGAAGAGCCGAAGCACTAAAAAAAGCACTAAAAGGGCAAAAACTAGATAGTATTTTTTCTACAGATTATAAACGAACCAAACTTACGGGTTTTCCTTTGGCAGATATTGCCGGGATTAACATAAAAATATACGAACCCTCCAAAGGTGCACAGCTGGTTAAGGCATTAAAAGAAAACGCCCTAGGTAAAAAAATCTTGATTATTGGGCATTCGAATACAGTTTTAGAATTGATAGAAGCTTTTGGTGCAAAAAGACCCGTGGCCGCAATAGCGGATGATGAATACGATTATCTTTTCTCATTAATCGTTAAAGGCGATAAAGTAGAGGTGAAAACGATGAAGTACGGAAAGCGAAGCAAAGCTGAATAAGTTGGGTTAATAATAAAGGACAACAATAACGTTCCTTTTTCTTGTGCTAAGAGGTTAAGTTTGAGGACTTGCAACAAAATATCATCAGCCTAATTTAACGTGAGTTTTGGGGCTTAATCTAGCTAAACAGACCCTGACCATGAAGTAGCTGTGAAGCAAAATAAATTCAGCGCTTGCTCCGAGTATCGGAGGTGACGCTAAATTTGCGCTCCGTCCTGCTGAATTTATTTCGGCATCAGTTTTAACGGCTTGTTTTGGTACATTTAATAATCTACTCAGGTTAATAAATTCAGGCAATACTCCCTGCCGTTCGTTGATATTGACAGCAAGGAGCATTAGTGTAAGCTCAGTAAACTTTTTACAGTTGCTCAAACGGAATATCCATTAAGTCGAACTTTTCCCAACCAATAAAATCAAAATGCCACCACTCATGGTAAACCACTTTAAAGCCGTGGGCGTGCATAAGGTTAATTAGAAAATCTCGGTTTTTAATAATATTTGCGGGCAAGTTGTTATAAGTTGGTGCGGCTGCCGCCTCAAAACTGTCGTAAGGTGTAGGCATAGGTACATCTTTACCTGTTTTTAAATCAATAATGCTTAGGTCAACGGCACAGCCTCTATTGTGTTTAGAGCCTTTGGCAGGGTCGGCTACAAACTTTTTGTCTTCTCCCTGTGCCTTTTCGTAAAACGATACGGTAACCGCATAAGGCCTATAACCATCGTATATTTTAAGTCCGTAGCCTTTTTTCTTTAATGCTGCCTGTATCAATTTTAACTTTTCTACCACAGGTTTGCGGGCAAATGCACGGGCCTGTTTGTACATTACCTGATTCATAAAATTGTTTGTGGTGGCATAGCGTATATC
This sequence comes from Pedobacter sp. UBA4863, assembly GCF_002399615.1. Lineage (GTDB taxonomy): Bacteria > Bacteroidota > Bacteroidia > Sphingobacteriales > Sphingobacteriaceae > Pedobacter. The sequence continues at coordinate 32,464 of NZ_DHDZ01000060.1, forward strand.
GAGTACAACAGACGGAATGGCCTTTTTGATTTCAACAAGCTCTAGGTCTGGATTTTTTGCCACATCGGCCCTGTAAGCATTATAATTGCTTACAATTTTTAAATTGGCTTTGTTTTGTGAGAAAGCAGGTAAGCAAGTAGCAACTAATAGTAAAACGGCGAAATAATTTTTCATTAATTTATTGGTTAGAGAGTATAAGTAGTTCTAAATCTTTATAAGGTAAATTATACATGGTGGCCAAGTCTTTATTGGTTAAATGGCCTTGGTAGCAATACAGCCCTTCTCTAATGCCGGGCTTGTTCCAAACCATGTTCATTAGGCCGCCCATGTCGCCAATATCTACTAAAATAGGGGCAAAAATATTGGTTAGGGCGTAAGAAGCCGTTCGGGGCACACGAGATGCGATGTTAGGTACGCAGTAATGTATTACCTCGTGTTTTACAAAAATAGGGTCTTTATGGTTGGTTACTTCCGAAGTTTCAAAGCAACCGCCTTGATCTATGCTTACATCAACCACTACCGAGTGCGGTTTCATTTTAGCCACGGTTTCTTCCATTACCACACAAGGGCTGCGGCCATGTTCTGAGCGGATGGCTCCAATAACCACATCGCAAGTGGTAATGGCCTTTGCCAGTACAATAGGCTGCATTACCGAAGTAAATACCCTGCTGCCCAAGTTATTTTGCAGCCGGCGCAACTTAAAAATAGAACTGTCAAAAACTTTTACCTCAGCCCCTAAAGAAAGGGCCGTTCTAGCGGCGTACTCGCCAACGGTACCGGCACCTAAAATTACAATTTCGGTGGGTGGCACACCAGTAAAGCCCCCAAGCATTAAGCCTTTGCCACCAAAGGCCGAGCTTAAATATTCGGCAGCAATAAAAATAGAGGTGGCGCCCACAATTTCGCTCATGGCACGCACTACGGTAAGTACATTGCCCTCATCGCGTATGTTCTCGAAACAAAGTGCGTTTATCTTTTTTGCCAGTAGTGCCTTTATAACATCGCTTTTTAAGGTTCCAATTTGCAAGGCCGAAATAAGCGTTTGCCCTTTGTGCATCAGCGCAATTTCTTCAATAGTTGGCGGCGCAATTTTTACAATAATATCTGCCGCCCAAACATCTTTTTTGTTAAACGAAATTTGTGCGCCTTGTTCGCTATAGTCTTTATCGCTAAAGTTGGCACCGTTGCCCGCACCACTCTCTAGCATTACTTTATGGCCATTGTTTACCAAAAGGGCAACCGAAAGAGGTGTGAGCGCAATTCTGCATTCTTGGTAAGAAATTTCTTTTGGGATGCCAATAAATAAGCTATTGCTTTTTTTTCCTGTTTCTAGCATCGCCTCTTGGGTTTGTAATAAACCTCTCTGGGCAATGGCAGCCATTTCGTCACGTAATACTGTAGCCATTAGTATGGTATAGTTTGAAAGATGAAGATACGAAATTGACACGGTTATGCCAAAACCAAAGGTACTTTCTTGTAGAAGAAAGAGGCACTATTTTTAAAAGCGACAAGAAATAAGTGTTAACAAATTTCTAAGTATGTTGAGTGCTCGTTTCTTGTGGTAACCACCTCTAAGCTGTAAAAAGCAGAATCGCCACGGACACTTTTAGAGAACTGAAAGTTCTTGTAGTGTATGCGGCTCAATAGCGTTTCTAGCCCGGTTTCTGCAAATTGCAAAAAATCTGGCAGGTCATCTACCGTAATCAGCTCTGAAAGAGCCGGGTAATATCTTGGGCTTACGGGTTTGGTTGGCATATTAAATTATTTTAATTGGCGTTAAAACTTTAAATTTTTGGTATTCTAGTACTGTGTGTACATGCAATTTACCAAGCAAAACTTACGAAGTACAAACCTTCTTTGTGATGGAACTTGTATTTACGGCTCATTTATATTCTGTTTACATTTATCTTCTAATTTTTATAAGCACACGCGGCACGCGTGCGCCAGCATGGGATTACTATTATTATATAAAATTTCTAATTGTTCAATCTCTTGCAATGAGATAGGTTTAATTGGCCAACTTCCAATAGGATTATCTCTTAAATAGGTTAAATATTGTATTTCCATTTTATAACTAAATATATTCTATAAAAAGCTTGTTTCCATTTGTCAATGCAGATTGACAAATTTGAATCAATGCATTAATGACGCTATCCAAACCAGCAGAAGCAGGGATGTTAGTAATAGATATTATTTGATTATAAAACTCTTGAACTCTTGTACACTCCCAGTTTTCTTCATCAAAAAAGCCTATGCCTTTTTGCCAATTATATAAAACGCTATCAGGATGAGGCTCTGAAATTATTGGTATATATCCCATCAGAGATGTAAAATCAGCATACCATAAATCAACTTCAAAAACAACTTGTTCATTAATATCTTTTTCTATAAACATTATTTCTATTTCACCTTTATAGGGAGAATATAAGTCAATCTTTATCATAATTAATTATCTTACTTAGCTTTAAAATGACCTATTTTCAATATCATTTTTTCAGAATCTGTTATTACTCTTTGTCTTTCTACTAATCCTTTCCATGTCGTAGGGTCCTGTCTATCCAATTTATTTTCATACCTAACATCCATTCTGAAAACCAAGGTCTCCAGACCGGAAAACAACGTTACATAAACAATACTGGTACAAGCCCCCTCCTTTCCTCATAATAATCCGTCGCGCTACTATACTTGTAATACTGCGCTTCGGTAACCAGCCCTGCCCTTACCGGATTTTCGTGCACATAGTTCAATCTCTGGTCTATCATATTATTGGTACTTAACTCTATCGGGTGGTTGTCCTGTTGCCAGAACTGGTAAACCTTGTTATTACTGTTTCTTGCCCCTGCACGTTTAAACATCCATAGCATCCAGTCTCTTCTACTCTCTTGCTGGTTATTTTCAATACCGGAAATAATCATCTTACTCGTATATTTCTTCAAGTCCCTAATAATATCTGCCAGCCCTAAACCCTCTTTTGCAGAAGCTATAAGATGGACATGATTGCCCATAACAACCCAAGCATGCAGGTTCAGCCCCTTTTCGCCTACGCAGAACTTCAGGCTGTCTACAAATATCTCTTTATAGCTTTCACGGGTAAATACATCTATCCAGTTTACCACGGCAAAGGTTATAAAATGTGGTAGGCTACTATCTCCAAACCTATATCTTGTGGCCATTACTCTTCTATTTTTTACTGCTCTACTTTTTTACATTTTAGCTTTTCGCTTCTTTTCTGCTACTATTGCCAGACTAAGTCTTTGGTTCTCTTATTTAGATTTAAGTGGCCCTGCGGAACACTTAAACCAGTTAGGGCGCTAACATAGAAAACTCAGAATGGATTTCTACCTTGTTTTACCCTATCAATTCCATGATTAATTAGCCCTGACAACGTAGGAGTTACTTGAGAAATCCAACCTTGATTACTAGCATAATAATGACCTTCATATGTTGGTGGATTATTACCCTCGTCCAGATAGACAAAAATGAATTGATCACCAAGGTTGTATACGTCAATTACAAAAAAAGGGCGAGATAAAGATTTGTTTTCTTCTGCCATCTCACTTCTTACAAATTCTTGCATTTGTTGCTGATTTTCAAAAACTCCGTAATCTAATACATAACAAAATTGTCCCGCTAAAAAGAGCAATTCTTTTAATGCTATCGGAAAAGGGTTACCTGTATTATACAGTATTTCTAACTGTTGAATTTCTTGCAATGAAATAGGCTCAATCGGAAAATTACCGCTAGGATTATCTCTTAAATAAGTTAAGTATTGAATTTCCATTTAATTATATATTATTTTTTTTAACGCTTTAGTGTTTATAGCATTTTGATTTGCTATCATTTTAATTTCAACTGTTTTTGCTGATTCACTCGCTAGTTTCTTCAAATAAACTAGATATCCTTGACAACTTTCGCAAGTATACAGTGTAGACTCCAATGTAATTATAAAATGATCCCCCCTCTGGCGCAAGCGTCCGCTTGTGCCCAATCAATCCATTAGCTTAATCTCCAACAAACCTTTCTCTCCGCAATAATCTATTGCACTACTATACAAATAATCTTCTGCTTTAGATACAAAGCCCGACATGACCGGGTTCTGATGCAAATAATTTAATTTTTGTTCTTTCATGTAATTGTCCCATAATTCTATCGGATGGTTGTCCTGCTGCCAAAACTGAAATCCATTATTGTTAATATTCTTCTTACCTGCTCGTTGCATCATCCATAGTAGCCACTCACGCCTGCTTTCCTGTGGGTTCTCGCTAATTGCCTTTCTTAACTGGCTCGATGTATAGCTCTTAAAATCACGCAAAATATCTTCCATCTTTTTATCTGTAGTACCAATAATTAAATGCACATGGCTGGTCATGATACACCAAGCGTAAACCTCTAACCCCTTATTCTTTTGGCAGTAACGTAAACTATCTAATAACACCTCCCTATACTCATTTCTTACAAAAGCATCTAACCAGTAAACCACCGCAAAACTTATAAAGTAAAGCTGCTCTTGGTCTCGTATTTTATATTTTATACTCATTTCTTCTATTTATTAATTAGCACAAGCGGACGCTTGCGCTAGAAAAAAGCTTAAGCCAGAGGAGGTTTCTAAACTTGTACTTTATGCTCATTTACCATAAGAATAAATTTTAAGTTACAAATTATATTAAGCAAAGCCTAACAGGCACAATTCATCCTACTCTCAAACCCAAATCCTAAGACTTGCGCCCAAACTGGAGCCCAAACGAGGGGCTTTGCACTCTGATACTAGGAAGACTTGGGCTAAAGGGAAAGCAATTGACAGAAAGACATGCCATTCAATAGAATTTAAAGTGCACTTACCCCATATTACCATTAAATTTAAGAATAAAAATTTAGCAAAAAACAGCTTTTTCTTTGGTTTTTAGGTGTTTTGTTCGAGGCTTGTTCGGGACACCTTCGAAGAAAAGTGGTTTTTTGCGAACAAAACTCGAACAAGACCCGAACAAAATGCCGTGTTGCAAGTCGGAAAACCTGCCGAAAATAATTTAAAATTTTACATTTAAAAAACATTACAGCCCTGCTTTGGATAGTTATTCTCGCTAATGCCTCCCTTTAGGGTAATCTTGTATTTGCAGATAAGATAAATGTGCCTATAAGCAATGGCTTAGGATGCATGGAATAGGTACAAGCAAAAGCCGATTTTGAGGTATTGAAAAAAGGCGACTATACACTGATGATACAAACACCAGAAATGCCCAGTACTAACACTAAGAAAGAAAATTGGTAGAAAAAGCAACTTACAGATTAAAGATACCTTAAAAACAAACGTTTAACCTATGCTTTAACCTTAGTAAACTGAAACAACCGTTGCTCGCTGCCAGTAACGGTTATTTCAATTTTAATATATTCTTCAGGAAGCAACTCTTCTACTTTAGAAGGCCATTCTACCAAACAATAATTGTTGCTGTAGAAATACTCTTCGTAGCCAATGTCATAAGCTTCCTGTAAATTTTTTAAACGATAAAAATCGAAATGATAAACCGTTCCTGCGGCACTTTGGTATTCGTTAACAATAGAAAAAGTTGGACTGCTTACTACATCATCTACGCCTAAAGCTTTGCAAAACGATTTAATAAAAGTGGTTTTGCCAGCCGCCATTTCTCCTTCCAAAACAAAAAACTTTTGCCCGTTGGCAAAAGCCAACAGTGCTTTAGCAACCGTATTTAGCTCGGCAGGGCTATTAATCGAAATAGATTTCATTTAGGCAAAAATAAAGGAAAAAAGAAAGCAATTAACCATAATTATGTGCGATGTACCTTTACCCCCTCCAAGCAATGTCATTAAGTTAACGTGAGTTTTGGGTCTTATTTTTAGGCTATGCCACATG
>NZ_DHDZ01000048.1:0-4707 GCF_002399615.1 Pedobacter sp. UBA4863
ATCAAGTTTAAATCCTCCCCCTGGAGGCTGTCTCAAAAGCAAATTAACATCGTCATTTCGACGATCGAAGGAGGAGAAATCTGTTTTAGAAGTGCTTCTGAAGCAGATCTCTCTCTAACGTTCGAGATGACGGGAGACTTTTGAGACAACCTCATATGTAAATCGCATAGTTACGCCATGTGTCCCCCTTTGGAGGGGGTAGGGGGAGGATAACTAATTAAAGCAATAATGCACTACGGGTTTGCTTAAAATTAAACAAGCGCTAAAATTATTTGAAATAATGCTGTACTTCTTTTAAAGAGATGAGGTGTTCTTAAAAAGAAGCTTTGTTTTCTTGATAAGAAATGTTTTTTACTAGCGAAGTAAGCTGCTTTTCTTGATAAGAAACTCGCTTTTAGTTGAAATGCCTCTGGTTTTATTTTAAACCAATGCTCTTTTCTTTAAAGGATATTGGTTTTTCGTGTTTAGAAATGGCTTATTTGCCAAGGCAGTTAAACCCAGAGGTAAGAGGAGCTTAATTAAATAATGTTTAATTGGCGGTTAATTAGGTGTTTTCTGGCTTTTTTTTCTTCTTTTTCTTTTTTGGAGCTGCTGGCCAGCCGAAAATAATTTCTTCAATTTCTGCTTGGTTTTTTTTATAAAACTTGGCCACATGAAAGGTGGTAAGGCGTACGCCTTTAAGCAGGTTGTACTGTTGTTTAATTAAATTATAAAGCTTGTAGTTTGCGTAGTCCGTACCAGAGGTGAAAGGCGATAAATTGGACGGGTACAAGGCAACTTTTCTTTCTTTGTTGCTCATAATCAGTTAATTTAGTATTATAAAGTTAATAAATTTTAAACAATAGCCAAATTATTGCCAAGTTAAATAGGCAATTTCTATCAAGCCTTTTCCTCCACTATAAGCTATGGCACTGCTGCAATGCCCCCTGTGGTTTAAGCTAAATTGAGAAGAAATGAGTACAAAATATAAAATACGAGACCCAGAGCAGCTTTACTTTATAAGTTTTGCGGTGGTTTACTGGTTACGTGTTTTTGTAAGTAATGGGTATAGCGAGGTGCTGCTAGATAGTTTACGTTACTGCCAATAATAAAAAAAACTACATAAAGCCAGCAAGATATGGTTGTATTTGTGTAGTTTTATTACGCATATATATAAGTTAGCGGTCAGCTTAAACGACGACATCCTGAAAAAAAATAATTACCTATGAAAAAAATACTATTTATCGCTCTGACAGTTTTGACAATGAATGTTTACGGACAGGACAAAAATAATTTTGTTCACTTTAACAAATTAACAGAAGTTTCTGGGACAGAGTATGTAATAGCTTCAATTGAAAACTGGAGTAAGATTTCCGAAACAACAAGTAGTTACCTTTTATTCATTAACACAAAAACTAGTGAAAGAAATCAAGTTGACTTTCCAAAGAACGCTGGAATCTTGAAACTTGAACAAATTAAACTCGACAGTCTAGAAATTAACTTAGTAGTTGTGTCTGCAAGAACAGTTGACCTAGATGGTAAAAGCGGAATCGACTGGAACGACCCTACACAAATCATAATTATTTCACCAAACGGCAAAGAAAAAACTCAACTGACTGAAGATAAGTTTTTTGTAAGGACTTGGACGGTTAATCGTTTGACTGGAACAATTGTCGTTACAGGACATTACGACACAAACGACAACAAAAAATTCGATAAGAATGACAAAAACGAAATACACATTTACGACCTGAAAACTTTGAAAATGATTAGCAAAATGTAAAAAAAAGCCGAACCGCTAACCACAAATTTGTATTATAATGGCTGAACTGCTTTACGTTATTTCATCGCAATTAACTAAGTTTATACGGGCAGACAAGTTTGTGCTTTCTAAGCCATTACAACACAAATTCGCCAACCGTTATGCCTCATGCTATGACGAAACAACGGATTACTATAAAACAATAATTTATGGAAAATAGAAACTACACGATTATTTACCGAATAATGCACTGGGCGATAGCCTTTTGTCTGATTTTTTTGTTAATAACAATTTTTCTAAGATTAACATGGATGAATAAAGAACATGTGGCCGACATCATTCAAAATTATCTTGCCGCTACTGACAAAACATTATCTCGTGAAGAAGTGATTGTGCTTGCAAAACAAATTAGGAAACCAATGTGGGATTGGCACATCTATACGGGCTATATTTTAACAGGATTGTTTTGTTTAAGACTGACTCTTCCTTTTTTTGGCAACATGAAATTTGCGAACCCTTTAGATAAGCAACTTTCTTTAAAAGTAAAATTTCAGTATTGGGTTTATCTAATTTTTTATGCTGGTTTGACAATTTCGCTAATTACAGGATTGACAATTGAATTCGGCCCGAAAAATATGAAGAATATTATGGAGGAAATTCATGTTCTTTCTATTTATTATCTGATACCTTTCCTGATTATCCATTTGGGAGGTGTTTTGATTGCAGAATTTACTACGCAACCAGGTATAATTTCAAGAATAGTGAGTGGAACAAAACAAAAATAAAGCACGAAGGCATAACAGCACATTTGCAATAGGCGGGGTTTCGTGCTCCGCAGACAGTTTAGTGGTAGCCGAAAGTTTTGTGCTCCGCATCAACATTAGTGGTAAAAATCCCGCCCATCGCAAATCTGCAAAACGTTACCTGCAAGCGTAACAAGCCTTAATAGACAGACTGAAATCAATGACAGAAAAGAAAAATATCTTTGTAATTATTGGAAGTGCAAGTAGAAATTCTACAAACGAAAAACTTATAGACAATTTTGCCGTTTTGACAAATGATGTATTTAATTTGACCGTTTTTAATGACTTGAAAACACTTCCACACTTTGACCCAGAACTTTCGACAAAAAATCCTCCAACAGAAATAATAGAATTTAGGAAGAACATAGAAATTTCAGACGGAGTAATAATTTGTACACCTGAATATGTTTTCAGTATTCCAAGTGGACTGAAAAATGCAATTGAATGGTGTGTTGCTACGACCGTTTTCTCTGACAAACCAATGGGACTGATAACAGCTTCTGCCAGTGGAGAAAAAGGACACGAAGAATTGCAGTTGATTATGAAAACTGTAATGACGAAATTCACAAACGACACAACATTGTTAATACAAGGAATTAAAGGCAAAATAAGCGAACAAGGACAAATTACAGACGACACAACAAAAGAAAATTTTATGAAATTTATAGAGGCATTTAAAAACATATTAAAACTGAATAAAAACGCCAGCAGGTAACAGCAAATTTGTTCAAAAATGGCCAACGGTGGTTTAAGTTAATTCATCTGTTATTTATTTAATTTGGTGCGGTACGACAATGGTTCTGAAAGCAATGCCATTTCTGCACAAATTAGCCAACCGTTATGTACAATTGTTCCCCGACAGAAATTCATCAGTTAAGGAACGTTCCCGACTTTGCAAACCGACAAAATTGGACTGACCAAAGCTTTTAATAAATTGAACCAAAAAACCGAACTGAAAGAATATTTTGAACGAACGGAATGAATAAATAAACGGAATTTAAACGCTTTTATAACATGTGTTAGACCGACCAAAACGCTCAGTTGAACGACAAACCATTGGACTTTGGACCGAACATAACGCCTGACCGACCGAATTTTTTAGTTGTTAATGACAAACTTAAAGAAAACTGAACTCATTGTTTTAGGGCTGACCGAACTGAAACAGGAAATGCTTGAATATCGCAACGACAGAAAAGATACAACTGTACATAACAGCAAATTTGCACAAAAATGGCTGACGGTGGTTCAACTCAGGTTCTGCTAATTATTTAGTTCAGTGCGGTACGACGTCGGTTCTGCAAGCAATGCCATTTATGCGCAAATTTTCAAAACGTTAGTGGCAAGTGTAACACGACATCGTCTCGAATGACAAATACGAATTGATATATCAAAATGACACCAAGAATTGAAACATCAAACGAAAAAAAATTAGTCGGTAAACGACTAACAATGAGTTTTGCGAACTACAAAGTTGGCGAACTTTGGCGTAGTTTTTTGCCACGACGAAAAGAAATAACCAATAACTTGACAAACGACCTGATTTCGTTGGCAGTTTACAAACCGACACATTTTGCAGACATTAAGCCAACAAACGAATTTGAACGTTGGGCGACAGTTGAAGTTGCAAACTTTGACAACGTGCCAAACGAAATGGAGACTTTTGTTTTACCAAACGGACTTTATGCAGTTTTTGACTACAAAGGTTTGAACACCGACAATTCCATTTTTAAATACATTTTAGGAACTTGGTTGCCAAATTCAGACTACGTTTTGGATAACAGACCGCACTTTGAAGTTTTAGGCCACAAATACAAAAACAACGACCCGACATCAGAAGAAGAAATTTGGATACCGATAAGACCGAAGAATACGAGCCACTAACGGCCACGCTGTCCTGCTTTACTGTATATTATCCGTAATAGCTTTTACATCTATATATGAAACCGAAGACTTAGTCTGGAAATAGTAGTAGAAAAGAGTAATGGCAGCAAGATACAGGTTTGGCGACAACAGCCTACCGCCCCCTCTGGCTTAAGCTTAATTTCTAGCGCAAGCGTCCGCTTGTGCTAAATGTTAAAGGCTAAAGAAGAAATGAGTACAAAATATAAAATACGAGACCCAGAGCAGCTTTACTTTATAAGTTTTGCGGTGGTTTACTGGTTA
>NZ_DHDZ01000048.1:4933-10533 GCF_002399615.1 Pedobacter sp. UBA4863
TTATTACGCATATATATAAGTTATAGCCAATTTTAAAAGACGACAACAATGAAGAAAATTTATATTATTATTTTGACAATTTTGACATTCAATGTTTACGGACAGGACACTACAAAAACCTTGAATTCAGAAATGACAAGACTTAAGACAGAAACTGTTTTAATTGTGCAATCTCAAGCCATTGACGAATATCCAATATGGTCTCCAAAATCGGACTTTGTTGCTTGTAATATAGAAGGAAAGTGGTATAAATTCAGGTTGACAAATATAGAATTAGCAGACGCAAAATGGCGTGGGCAGACAATAGGTGTTTTGACAACAAAAGACGCATACTCAGAACTGACGACTAATGAACAACAAGAATTTGAAAAAGTGTCAAAGTTTAATCCCAGAGAAGTTAAAACAGCAAAAGGGACAAAGGTTGAACTTAAAATGGAAGGAATGGCTGTTTCTCTTATCGTAACTAAAAAAGGAGAAAAAGCAAAAAAACTTTGGACAAGTGGCGGAGAAAATTGTCATAGTCTTGTGCTTTCTCCTGACGAAAAATATGTTGCTTATTTATGCGAAATGAATGGACTTTTGATAATGAAATTAGAATAAAAACTGGCTATAACAGCACCTACAAGAAATTGGCGGTTCAGTGATTAAATGAAGTTTTGTGCTTCGTATCAAGTTTAGTGCTGGTAGACAGTTTTCGTCTCCGAAATCGCCAACTTCTTGTAGCTGCAACCCGTTAGCAGGCATTTTACCTATGAACGAAAAAGAAGACAAAAAAGCCGAATTCATATTTCGAAATGAAGAGAAGTTATCTAGTAATGTTCTAGCTATATCCATTTTTATAGCGTTTTTAATTTACTTCATCTCACAAAACTGGTACTGGATGACAGGTGTTTATTTACTAATTATAGGTTACTTATTAATAAGCTATTATCAAGAATTACGAGTAATTGAAATTCATATATATCAAGATTATGTTGACTTTATATTTTCAAGAAAAATGCAAAGCCAAAAAGTTCAATATAATCGGTCCGACCTACATGCAGAAAAAGACAGAAACGCAAGTTATAAATTTAGCATGGTTTATAACTTGAATATCTTTTTAGGTTCTAACAAACTATTTACATTGCGTGGAGCTAGTGAATTTGCGACAGAAGACATTGAAGACTTAAATCTCTTACTGAACAAAACTTTCACAAAAGAAATTATATAAAGAGAAAATATTGAAGTCGATTAAAAAAACGTCTGCTAACCACAGGTTTAAAAAATTGCGGGCGAAGTGCTCTCACTTCCTTCACTTCTTTTTATTAAATTTAGTGCGGGCTGACAGAGGTTCTGCAAGTAATTTCGCAATTTCTCAACCCCGCCAACCGTTAGCAGTAATGCCTTGAACCCGAACAGACGACTTTACACCAGCTTTTAACGACGACTAATGAAGACGATTTATCTATTTTTAAGCATTCTAAAAGGACTAATTTCAATAGGGGGTTTTATAACTATCATTTATTTCATAGCGACAAATTCAAAGGAAAAGAAGAATTTTAAAAAAATAGTTATAGCTCTTACTGCGACTGTCATCGGAATAATATTACTCACAGCTATAGAATTTGCTATTGCGACATAAGCTTTCTGAATTAGATGCCCCCTGTAGCTTAAGCTTAATTTCTAGCGCAAGCGTCCGCTTGTGCTAAATGTTAAAGGCTAAATTGAGAAGAAATGAGTACAAAATATAAAATACGAGACCCAGAGCAGCTTTACTTTATAAGTTTTGCGGTGGTTTACTGGTTAGATGTTTTTGTAAGAAATGAATATAGAGAGGTGCTGCCAGATAGTTTACGTTACTGCCAATAATAAAAAAAACTACATAAAGCCAGCAAGATATGGTTGTATTTGTGTAGTTTTATTACGCATATATATAAGTTAGGTGTAAATTCTGACGCATAACAATAGTGCTGTCGTGGTAATCTTTTCAAATTATTGATAATGACAATAGAATTTAAAAACACTTCCGACATTCAAATATAATTATGGGACTTAGTTTTGTAAGGTTTTTAGCATCAATAGGGGTTATTTTCCGTCAACTGTTTATTAGAGTGTTTACTAAATCCGACTTGGAATCTTATGAAAGTGTGGAAGAAGGGAACTATAATTATTTAATCAACTCTTTTATTGGCGTAGTATTGTTTCTAATTTTTGGTTTACTAATCAATTATTTTTGTTAAGTAACCAAACTATAATAATCTACACCTAACAGCGGTTTTAAGTTACGCCCGGGCGATGCAAAACTTTGTTCTTCAGTATTTAATATTTAAGTTAGTGTTTAGGCTTTACCTCTGCTCCTATTTCGGGCGAAACTTAAAGCCGCAAACCGTTATATGCAATTATAAGAAACCTACACCGTAACGAATGAATTGGATAATAAGAAATACCAGTAAACTAAAATTCCATACGAATTTGAAACTTTTATTAATGCCAATTGAAAATGAAATTAATCATCCTCTCCGATTTATTGGGCCATCGTAATAGCAATTGGGTTAATACCTACACTGATTTACTTCGCCATAAATTTCAGATCCAATTTTATGACTGTTGTGAATTGGCTCAAATAGATACTCAACTAATTGATAAAGAGAATATACACCAACAGTTTGTTACGGGCGGCATAGAAAAAGCTGTTGAGCAATTATTGCATAATGAAAAAAACGAAATTACTTGTATCATTGGTTTTAGTATAGGTGGATTAATTGCATGGAAAGCAGCTTTAGCAGGACTGAAAACCAGCTTTATTTGCGCAATTTCATCAACAAGATTAAGGTGTGAAATACAAAAACCAAATGTTTTCATCCATCTTTTCTATGGAGAAAACGATCCCTATAAACCTGATGAAAAGTGGTTTGAATTGATGCAGCTTGATACAGTTATCTTCAACAATGAAAATCACGAATTTTATATGAAACAAGAATTTGCAAATAAAATTAGCCTCAACATAATGGAGAAAATGAAATCCGATTTTTTATGAAGAAGAAATAACAGCATAACGAACCGTTACAAAGGTAGCAGTTGCACAACTTCAGCTTTTACAAAAAACTTTAAAATGCTTTTTTGTTGTGGCACTTCGCTATTTTAATTGGCTAAGCATAAAACTGAAAATAGGTTTTTACGATAAGCCAGATCGCAAATCCAATAATAATAACCCCTGCAACTTTATTTAACCTTTTTAAGGTGCTTTCTTTAATTCGGTAGCGAAGTTTACTGGCATAAAATGTTTTTAAAGCATCTATAGAAAGTTGTACCACCAAGGCAATTAAAAAACACAGTATTTTTTCGGGCAGGCTACTCAGTTTTACCGAAATAATACTACTAACCACTACCCAAAACATGAGGGTAGAAGGTGTAAGGATACACATTAGAAAACCTTTTAATACATAGCCACGTTTACTCACTTTAACAGCATTGCCCTCGGCATAATTTATTTTTACGTTAGATAAAAGATAGTAAATACCTACACCAACAATAAAAACACCACCCACAAAACCAACGTATTTGTCAAATTCTTGTTGGTATTTAAAAAATTGCGAGCCAAATAGCACCACGGCAATTAAGATAAGATCGCTTACAATTACGCCCGAGGCGAGTGAAAAGCCTGCTTTAAAACCTCTTTCTATGCTAGTTTTAATCATGGCAAAAAAAACAGGGCCTGTTAAAAAAGATGAAATAAGGCCTGCTCCAATACCTAAAATGATAGCTTCTAACATATATCGCTTTCGTAATTTTTGCTAATATCCGATTTTCAGCTTTAAAAGATTAATTTTTATTCAGTTTTTACTATTTAGCTTAATGTTGTTTTAAATTAAGCGGTTGATTGGTAGTTGGTTACTCCGGTATAAATAGATTTAAGGCATTCGCCTTTCGAAAGGGGGCTAATTAAGTGCTTAGTAAAAGTTACATAACCAAAAAACTAAAGTGTAAAAACTACACTATTCAATTGAAAAAAATATTTAAGTTAGGCAAAATTTTCAAACCTTAAATTTTAACCAAATATGGAACAAAATGTAAAAACCAATTGGGCACAGTTTATCCCTTTAGCAACTGTGTTTTTCTTTTGGGGCTTTGTAGCCGCAAGTAACGACATTCTCATCCCAGTTTTTAAAGAAGCATTTAAACTTTCGCAATTTGAGAGCCAGCTCGTTTCGTTTGCTTTTTATATTGCCTACACTGTTGGCTCTTTAATCTATATTGGCCTTTCTGCGGTAATGAAAACCGATTTAATTAATAAAATTGGCTATAAAAATAGTTTGTCTCTTGGCCTAAGTATTTCTGCCGTTGGTACGCTGTTGTTTTATCCGGCCGCTAATTCGGGTTCTTTTACACTCATGCTGTCAGGTTTGTTTATTGTTGCCCTTGGTTTTTCATTGCAGCAAACTGTAGCCAATCCATTGGCCATTGCCTTAGGTTCGGTAAAAACCGGTTCGCAGCGTTTAACATTGGCCGGTGGTATTAATAACTTTGGTACTACCATAGGCCCCTTAATTGTAAGTTTTGCCATTTTTGGTACCGCTACAAGTGCCCATACTACGCTCGATATTGAAAGTGTTAAAATACCGTATTTAATTTTGGGCGCTGCCTTTTTATTGGTAGCCATATTGTTGAAATTTTCGGCTTTGCCAGATAAACCTGCCTTAACAGCAGCAGTAGAAGAAAGCGATAACAAAAAAGGATCGGCACTTAAATACCCTCAGTTAGTGTTAGGTATGGTTGCCATTTTCGTTTATGTGGGTGTAGAAGTATCTACGGCAAGTAACCTTCCCGAATACATGATTAAAGAGCTAGGGTTTTCTACCAAAGATATTGCGCCTTACATTTCTTTGTATTGGGCAAGCATGATGATTGGCCGTTGGACCGGAGCAGTTGAAGCTTTTACAGATAAAGTTAGCCTGCAAAAGATTTTGAGATTTATTGCGCCTTATTTGGCTTTCGGTATTTTCTTGTTGGTAAACGCCCTTGCTAATCATGATTTAGCACCTTTTTATGTATATGGCGTAATTATTTTAGTATTGATTTTAGCCGATATCATGAGCAAAGGTAATCCGGCCAGAATGTTGCTTATTTTCTCTCTAGTAGGCGTGATAGCCCTTTTAATAGGAATGTTTACTACTGGAATGGTGAGCGTTTACGCCATTACAAGTGTAGGCTTATTCTGTAGTACTTTGTGGCCTTGTATATTTACATTGGCAGTAAGTGGTTTGGGTAAAAATACCAGTCAAGGCAGTAGTTATTTAATTATGATGATTATGGGTGGTGCTATTATTAGTCCGTTGCAAGGTTTAGTAGCCGAGGTAATAGGTATCCAATATAGCTATATTGTAGGCATTTTATGTTTTGCTTACCTGGTTTTTTATGCGCTAAAAGCGACTTCAATTTTAAAAGCTCAAGGTATTAGCTTTGATAAGAAAGTTGCTGGCGGCCATTAATGTAAATTTTATCCGTTTGCATTATTCGTAAAACAATAAATAATTGATATACAAAAAATTGTATATCAAGTTTAAATGCTTCCTGCCCCCTCCAAGAGGGGGATATGCAAAATCGCATAGTTATACGCCATG
>NZ_DHDZ01000048.1:10666-29195 GCF_002399615.1 Pedobacter sp. UBA4863
TTTGGAGAGTTTATTCCGATTTTCGGAAGGGAATTAAGGGGGAGGATAACTAATTAAATCAATAATGCAAACGGGTTAATTTTAAAAAACTAAACGTAATGCCCCTAAAAATTAAATAGTTTTAGGGGCATTTTTATGCCTGTTTAAACGTTTGTGGAAATATTAATTTTTAAAAAATATTAAAATATACACGCTTTTGTTTAAGTTAGGTGCTTCATTTAAACCAAACTATAAAAATGACATCAACTACACCCCAAAACAGAACGGCATTACTGCCCATGGTAATTTGCTGTGCCCTGTTTTTTATTTTTGGCTTTGTAACTTGGGCCAATGGTACATTAATTCCATTCTTAAAATTAGCGTTAGATCTAGAAACCGACTTACAGGCATTTTTTGTAACCTTCGCTTCTTATATCGCTTATTTTTTCCTCGCCTTACCCAGTTCTTGGATATTAAGGAAAATAGGCTTTAAAAATGGCTTAGTATTAGGAATGGTGATTTTAGGTGTAGGCTCTTTGATCTTTATACCTGCTGCCGACAATAGAAGTTACGGCTTGTTCCTTACAGGCATTTTTATTCAAGGCTCGGCAATGGCATTATTACAAACGGCAGTTAATCCTTATTTAAGTATTATTGGCCCTATTGATAGTGCTGCTGCCCGCATTTCTATTGCAGGTTTGTGTAATAAAGGTGCTGGGGTATTGGTACCAATTATTTTTGGAGTACTTTTCTTGAAAAACTCGGAAGAGGTAACAGCTAAAATTGCTGCCACTACAGATATCAACGCAAAAAATGCTATTTTAGATGAGCTATTGCAGCGTGTACATACCCCTTATATTGCTTTGGCAGTAATTTTTGTGTTGTTTGCTGTACTAATTAAGTTTGTTAATTTACCAGAGGTGAACGAAGAGGAAGATACCGTAGCCGATAACAGTAAATCTGTTACAAAAAATAGTATTTTCCAATATCCACATTTGTTTTTAGGGGCATTTGCAATTTTTTGTTGTGTGGCAGTAGAGGTTATGGCCGGCGATGGTATTACCACCTATGGTCGCGAATTAAACATTAATCCAAGTATTGTTCGTATTTCTACATCGTTTACTTTAATATGTATGCTTGTAGGTTATGTTTTTGGCGTTGTTGCTATTCCACGAATTATAAGCCAACAAATGGCCTTACGTATTTGTGCTATTTTGGGTGTAACATTAAGTTGCATTTCTGCTTTTACCGCAGGTAATGTATCATTTTATGCTGTTGCATTGTTAGGGTTGGCGAACTCGCTGATGTGGCCAGCTATTTTCCCTTTGGGCATTAAGGGCTTGGGTAAATTCACCAAAACTGGATCTGCTATTATGATTATGGGTATTGCAGGCGGTGCTTTGGTTTTGCCAATTTACGGGTTCTTAAAAGATAGGTTGCATATTGATTTTCAGCACGCATTTTTATACACCATGTTACCGGCATATATCTACATTATTTATTTTGCCATAAAAGGACATAAACTAGGAACTGCTAAATAGTATTTTTATCATTCGATAAGAAATTTACCTATAAGCATTAAAAACATTAATTTTGAAGGCTCTTCGGTTTTTACTCGGAGAGCCTTTTATTTAATAAGGATGGCAAAAAAGACCTTTAACGAAATTTACATGAACTTGGCTTCAGATCTGGCCAGTCGTTCGCATTGTGTAAGGGCGCATGTTGGGGCGGTGCTTACTAAAGATACCCGAATTATCTCTATAGGCTATAACGGCCCTCCGCCAGGAACGCACAATTGCGATGAAGAGTGGCCAGAAACAGGTTGTGACAGAGATAGCAAGGGAAGCTGTTCTTTAGCGCTGCATGCCGAAGAAAATGCCATTTTGTATGCCGTTAAAAATGATTCAAAAATAGACGGTGCTACTTTATACACCACATTATCGCCTTGCATAGCCTGTGCCCGACTTATTCTTTCGTCTGGAATTAGAGAAGTGTTTTACCGCGATTCTTATGCCGCTTATAAAGGTTTAGCGAGCGATGAAGGGGTAGATTTTTTAAACAGATTTGGAGTAAAAACTACGCTTTTAAATAGTAATTAAAATTATTATTTTAGACGGTGTAAAATGCCGTTTAAGAAAGCGTTAAATAGTTCAAGTGTTTGGCTGTCTGTTTTTTGTGTTGTTTTGTTGTCGTGCAACGAAAATAAGCACAAAGAAAATTCGGTGTTAGTCGATTCTATCATCAATAAAACTTCTTGGGTTTATAACGACGATCTTAATAAAGAACAGGCAGTAAGCAAACTACAATACATTTTAAATACCGATAAGCAGTTGCCTGTTAAGGCTAGGTACCAAGCTTACCACAGCTTGTATTTCTATCAACTTTATAAAAATCAATTCGAAAAATCGTTGTTATACGCCGATAGCATGATCTACACTATAGAACATAGCACGCAGGCTAAAAGGCATATAGATGATTTGGCAAGGGCTTATTATTTTAAAGGCGATGCCTTATTTAAACTTAAAGCTTACGAAGAAGCTTATCGAAACTATTTTCTTGGTAAAAAATTAATGCCCGAAATTAAAGATAAGTGCGAAAGCAGCAATTATAATTACCGTATAGCCATGATTTTGTACAAGCAAGGTAAGTATAGCGAGGCTGGAACTTATTTTAGATTGACATTAGATGAGGTTAGGCAATGTAGCACAAGTTTTTCGGAAGTTTTTAGGCAACAAGAGCTATTAAACAATATAGCCTTATGTTATTCTAGAGCTGATAAGATTGATAGTGCAATTATTTATTACAATGCAGCCCTTAAATATGTCGGTGAAAACGATACCACAGCACAAAGGAAGAAATATTACCTATCGGCCAGAGGGGTAATTTATGGCAATATGGGTGGCGAAATGCTGCGTAAAAAAGCCTATAGCAAGGCCGAAGACCTGTTAAAACAAAGCATTGCCATTAACGATTTGCCCGGCCTTGATAGCGTAGATGCCGTTACCGCTAAAATAAAGCTCATCAAGGTTTATCTAGAAACAGGCCGGTTAGATTCTGCTCATAAATACCTCGAAATTTTAAGAAAAGATAAAGATAGGTTAAATATACTCGATTATAAGCGAACCTATTATTCGCTAAACGCAAAGTATTTAGATGCCATTGGAAGCTATTCAGAGGCATTTATTCACTTGGAAAAATATGCCGCACTTTCAGATTCGTTGCAAAAGGAAATGGATAAACTAAAATCGATAAGTGTTGACGAACGATTTAGGAATTTAAGTAACGAGAACGAGATTAATGCCTTAAAACGAGAGGCAGAGATACAGCAACGTTATCTTTATATTACATTTATCATTGTGGCAATGGCCATTGCTATTGTGGTTTTAATTTATACTTTTTGGCGAAAATCGAAGAAAAACATTAAGATGCTTACCGGGCTCAATAATGAAATTTCATTACAAAAGAATAAGTTAGAAGAAGCCTTAACCCAACTTGGTTTAAGCGATAAAGAAAAAGACACCATTTTGCGTGCCGTTGCCCACGATTTAAGAAACCCGGTTGTAGGTATCTCTAGTTTAACAAAGTTGATGATTTTAGAAGATGTGCAAGGTTTAAATAAAGATAAACTAACACTTATTGATAGGGCTTGCAATAACGCCCTAACCTTAATTGATGATATTATTGAAGCTGCTGAAAACAAGCAACAGGCAAATTTTGAAGACAGGAAAAAGCAGGCCGATGTAATTGAGATTGTAAAGAATGCGATAGCTTTATCGAATTATAGAGCTGATGAAAAACAGCAGCGTATCAGGTTTGAAACAACAGTTACTAGGTTGGAAGTACACATATATGCACAAAAGGTGGCTAGGGTAATTAGTAATTTAATTAACAATGCCATTAAGTTTAGCGAAATAGGGCAGGAAATTAGAGTACGGGTTGAAAAACGAGCCGAAGACGTGTTGTTTAAAATAATAGATCATGGCATTGGTATTCCAGACAAATATGGCGACGATGTTTTCCAATTGTTCACCTCTTCAAAACGTTTTGGTACCCAAGGAGAAAAATCTTATGGTTTGGGTTTATCTATTTGTAAGCAAATAGTAATTGCCCATGGTGGTAAAATTTGGTACGAAGCCAATGCAGAAGGTGGTACGGTTTTCTTTTTTACGTTGCCTTTGTAGTTGCCCGGTTTTTGGTAAACTGAAACACCTAAGTTTTTGTTCAGTGTAGGTTGCTAAAATGTTTAGGGAAGTAAAATGATATGTTGGTGGTTAAATAGACCTGATAGTAGCCGATACCGCCCGAGTGAGCGCAGCGATTGAGGGAGTAAAGGCAATAGCAGGGCTTTCGGGAACAATAAGCACTGAAATTGCTCTCCATAAAATAATCAGTAAATCAAATCTAAAATCGTACTGCTAAAATCGTAAATTTCCTTACCTTTGCGCATGCTAGAAAAAATCATTATCCTCGATTTTGGTTCGCAATTTACACAGCTTATTGCACGTCGTGTTCGCGAGCTAAATGTGTACTGCGAAATTCATCCATTTAACAACATTCCTGCTTTAGATTCTACAGTAAAAGGAGTTATTCTTTCGGGAAGCCCATTTTCTGTGCGCCAAGAAGATGCGCCATTTGTTGATTTGAATTTGTTTAAAGCTTATCCGTTGTTGGCGGTTTGTTACGGAGCGCAGTTTATTGCACAACAAAGTGGAGGAAATGTAGAAGCATCGGCAACGAGAGAATACGGTAGAGCTAATTTGAGCTTTGTAAATAGCGAAAATGCGTTGTTTAAAGGTATTTCAACTAACTCTCAGGTGTGGATGAGCCACGGTGATTCTATAAAGCAAGTACCAGCTAATTTTGAGATTATTGCCAGTACCGCTGAGGTTAAAGTAGCCGGTTATCAGGTAAAAGGCGAGGATACTTATGCCATTCAGTTTCACCCAGAGGTTACGCATAGTACCGATGGAAAGACCTTGTTAAAGAACTTTTTGGTAGACATTTGTAAGTGTGCGCAAGATTGGACTTCTTCGGCATTTGCCGAAACAAGCATTGCCGAGTTAAAAGCACAATTAGGTGATGATAAAGTAGTTTTAGCCCTTTCTGGTGGGGTAGATAGCAGTGTGGCCGCGGTTTTATTGCACAAAGCAATTGGCAAAAACTTACATTGTATTTTTGTAGATAACGGCCTTTTACGTAAAAACGAGTACGAAAGTGTATTGGAACAATACAAAGATTTTGGCTTAAACATTAAGGGTGTTGATGCTAAAGATCGTTTCTTGAGCGAATTGGCAGGTGTTGAAGATCCAGAGAAGAAACGTAAAATTATTGGTCGTGTTTTTATCGAAGTATTTGACGACGAAGCACACCAAATTAAAGATGTGAAATGGTTGGCACAGGGAACAATTTATCCAGATGTGATCGAATCTATTTCGGTAAAGGGACCATCGGCTACCATTAAATCGCACCATAACGTGGGTGGTTTGCCAGATTTCATGAAACTGAAAGTAGTAGAGCCATTGAAAACTTTGTTTAAAGACGAAGTACGTAGGGTAGGAAACACTTTAGGTTTAGAATCGTTTATTTTAGGCAGACATCCTTTTCCTGGGCCTGGTTTGGGTATACGTATTATTGGAGAGGTAACTGCCGAGAAAGTTGCGATATTACAGGAAGCTGACCATATTTACATCCAAAACTTGAAAGATGCTGGTTTGTACGATCAAGTTTGGCAGGCCGGAGCGATATTCTTACCGGTACGTTCGGTAGGTGTAATGGGCGATGAACGTACCTACGAGAACGTAATTGCTTTAAGAGCGGTAGAGTCGTTAGATGGCATGACTGCAGATTGGTGCCATTTGCCTTATCCGGTACTCGCTAAAATATCCAATGAAATTATTAATAAAGTAAAAGGAATTAACCGAGTTGTGTATGATATTAGTTCGAAACCGCCAGCAACTATTGAGTGGGAATAAGCTTTTAAGCTTATTAGCTATTATTGCCGTGTTGGCAAGTTGTTCGCCCAAAATAACTAAGCCGGTGGCTACAGCCCCGGCTAAACCTGTTGAACAAAAGCCTGTTGCCAAGTTTGTGCAAGGCAATATCAGTGTATTTGTTCCCTTTCAGCTCAATAAATTTAATTTAAAAACGGTTACTAAGGCACAAATTGGCAAGGCCGATATGGCCCTAGATTTTTACCAAGGCTTAATGATGGGAATTGATTCTGCTGCCAACGAAGGTTTAAACTTTAAGGTAAATGTTTTTGATACTAGAGATGATAACAACCAGTTGGCAGGCTTAATTAAACGCGAAGCGGTTAAAAGTAGCAATTTGCTTATTGGCCCTGTTTTTCCAGACGGCGTTAAATACATGACAGGTTTTTCGGAAGCCAACAAATTGCCCTTAATATCGCCTTTGGCCGCTTCTAAACCAAGTGAGTTTAATAATCCCTACCTAATTTCGATAGTAAATAACATAGAGCTACATGGCTTAAAAATTGCGGATTATATTGCTAAACAATATAAGGCAGATCAAACTATGGTGGTGTTAATTAATACCAAAAAATCTGCCGATGAAGCTTTTGCCTTGCCAATTAAGAAACAATTTGCGGCTAAATATCCCAGCTTTTTAGTGCAAGAGTTTTCTTCTACTTATGTTTTAGAAACGAAAATGGTAAAGGGGAAGAAATATGTGGTGATTATGTGCTCGGACGATGCTCCTTTTGTAGCTCCAAGCTTAACCAAACTACATCGATTGAAGAATGTTGCCGGCTATCCAATTCAAGTTTTCGGCCATCCCAATTGGGCAAAACAAACATATAACATAGAGCAATTGCAAAACCTGCAAACCGTATTAAGCTCATCGTACCATATCGATTATAAAAACAAAAAAGTAATTGATTTTGTAAAGATTTATCGGGCTAAATACGAATTTGAACCTACAGAATATGCTTTTAAAGGTTTCGATATTGGGTTCTATTTTGGTAAACTGATGGCAAAATATGGCACTAGCTACCTTGATTTCTTGGTGAAAGAAAACTACAAAGGCTTGCATAACGATTTTGATTTTGGCTACGATGCAGAATATGGTTATTATAACCAGCATTTGATGTTGTTAGTTTATAAAAATATGTCGCTTAGTCAGGTGGATTAAGGAGCAAGGAATAAGGAATTTCTTCAGTTCGTCACTGCGAGGAGGAACGACGAAGTAATCTAATTTGTTAAGCTTTAGGATTGCTTCGCAAAGCTCGCAATGACGAGATGTTATTGATAGACTTCTAACAAACAATAAACCAAACAACCAACAAACCAATGAAAGTACACCATCATATCAGAGCATTTGAGCAGGTTTTAGCAAGTTGCGATGGTAAGTTACCATTGCACCGTCATTTGGTGGTTTATTTTAAGCAGAACAAGCAAATGGGCTCGTCTGATAGAAGATGGGCAAGCAGATATATTTACAGTTATTTTAGGTTGGGTAAAGCATTGGCCAGTTTGCCAGCTATAGAACGTTTGGCAATTGCCGATTTTCTTTGCAATACCGATCTAAGTTTAATCACAGCACATGTTTTTCCGGCTGCTGCAGAATACATAACTAAACCCGTAGAAGAAAAAGTAGCTTTTGTAAAAACTCAATATCTAGATTTTGATTTGAAGGATGTTTTTCCTTTTAAGCATCAGCTTTCGGATGGAATTGACGAAGATGCTTTTTTACTATCTTTATTTGTACAGCCAGATTTGTTTATTAGGGTGAGGGAAACGCACTTACCAATAATTAAAGCTAAAATAGAAGAAGCTGGAGTTGCTGTAAAAGAGCTGTCAGCTACTACATTGGCCATGCCAAATGGTACCAAGTTAGAGCAAATTATTGATGATGCACGCTTGTACCAAGTGCAAGATTTTTCATCGCAAAAAACAGGCAATTACTTTCAGCCTCAACCATACGATTATTGGTGGGATTGTTGCGCCGCATCTGGTGGAAAATCGTTGTTAATCCATAGCCTAGAGCCGAAAGTGAAATTATTGGTTAGTGATGTTAGGGAAACTAGCTTGGGTAATTTACAGGAGCGCTTTCAATTAGCGGGCATTAAAGATTACCAAAAAAAAGTAATAGATCTGTTGCAAAACAACGATCAAATATTGCATCATTACGAGTTTGATGGCGTATTGCTAGATGCACCTTGTTCTGGTGCCGGCACTTGGGGGCGTACCCCAGAGATGTTGTATTTCTTTGAAGAATATAAAGTGGCCAATTATGTGAAGTTACAAAAGGCCATAACAGAAAATGTAGTGAAGTATTTGAAGCCCGGCAAACCTTTAATTTATATGACTTGTTCTGTATTTAGGCAAGAAAACGAGGAAGTGGTAAATTATCTGCTAGAGAAATTTCCTTTAAAATTAGAGAAAATGGAATTAATAAAAGGCTACAACAACAAGGCCGATAGCATGTTTGTAGCACGGCTTATTAAACAATAAATTGCTGTTTTATGGAGAACAAAAAGAAGTTCGGTGTAAAACAAATAGTTGTATTTGAAACGAAGGTGTTGTGCTTTAATTGTTTGTTATAAACGTTATTTGATTATGGAGTTTGGGAAGGTTGCAACTAACGAAATAGCTAAAGTTGACTTTACACTGCCGCCAGATGGTGCGCAAACTAAACGCACACTAAGCGGTAAAGCTAGCAATAGCCCTAAATTTTTTGTGGGTTGTGCAAAATGGGGCAGAAAAGAATGGGTAAACTTAATTTATCCCCCAAAAACTAAAGAAAAAGATTTTTTAGGTCAGTACGTTAACCATTTCAACGCTATAGAGTTAAATGCAGTTTTTTATGGCATACCCAAAGAAGAACAAATTATTAAATGGAAAGAAATGGCCGATAAACGAGAAGATTTCTTGTTTTGCCCTAAATTTTCTAGAGCCATTACACACCTTAAGCGCTTAAAAAATGCACAAGCCGAAACTGAGCTGTATTTGAGGTCGATTAGTGCATTTGGCGATAAACTCGGGCCATGCTTTTTGCAATTAGACGATAATTTTGGTCCGAAAAATTTACCTGTTTTACAGCAATACTTAACAGCTTTACCACGCGATTTTAATTTGTTTTTAGAAGTTAGAAATAATGATTGGTTTGCTAATGCCGATGATAGGAAAGCCCTGTTTTCGCTGTTGGCAGATTTAAAAATAGGTGCGGCCATTACCGATGCTAGTGGCAGAAGAGATTGTTTACATATGGAATTGCCTACCCCTAAAGCCTTTATTCGTTTTGTAGGCAACGGCGGTGAATTTTTGGATAGTTCTGACAAAAAAAGGATAGATGATTGGGTGGAGCGATTGGAGCGGTGGTTAGATAAAGGTTTAGAGGAGATTTATTTCTTTTTGCACCAGCACGACGAAAGCGATACACCCATTATTGCAGATTATACCCTAGAAAAGTTTAATAAAAAATTAGGTAGTAAATTACCTCGCATCAACTTTATAAATCAACAAAATAGTTTATTTGGGTAAAGAAGAAACCACGGTGCCGTTGTCAAAATCACACCAATTTTGTAACTTGACTAAATAATTAATCAATTTTTCATTTTAAAAACAATACTATGAGTTTACGAATAGGGGACATTGCTCCGAATTTTAAAGCTACAACGTCTATCGGTGACATAGACTTTCATGATTACTTAGGAGATAGTTGGGGTGTTTTGTTTTCGCATCCTGCAGATTATACACCAGTTTGTACTACAGAACTGGGCAGAACAGCGTCTTTAAAGAAAGAATTTAATCAAAGAAATGTAAAAGTTTTAGCATTGAGTGTGGATGGGGTAGAATCTCATTTAGGCTGGATTAACGACATTAATGAAACTCAAAACACCGAGGTAGATTTTCCAATTATTGCAGATGAGGATAAAACTGTAGCAAATTTGTACGATATGATTCATCCAAATGCTTCAGAAACGTTAACGGTGCGTTCTTTGTTTGTAATTGGCCCCGATAAGAAAGTAAAGCTAATGATTACCTATCCGGCTTCTACCGGAAGAAACTTCGATGAAGTGTTAAGAGTGATAGATTCGTTGCAACTTACTGCCAATTATAGCGTAGCTACACCGGCCGATTGGAAGGATGGCGAAGATGTAATTGTAGCCAACAGTATTAAAACAGCGGATATTCCTGCTAAATTTCCAAAAGGATTTAAAGAAATTAAGCCTTATTTACGCACAACGCCACAGCCTAATAAATAATTGATAAACGATTGGTAGTTAATTATAAATCATTAAATTTACTTTAATTATCAATTTAAAATTATAGAACTAAACTAATGAGTACCGGAAAAGTAAAATGGTTTAATACCGAAAAAGGTTATGGGTTTATCTCTCATGACGCTAGCAAAGAAATTTTTGTGCATTTTAAAGATGTAGAAGGCGGCATTAATGGAATTAAAGAAAACGATGAAGTTGAATTTGAAATAGCTGAAGGTAAAAAAGGACCACAGGCAGTAAACGTTAAAAAGGTTTAAAATTTTCAAATATACGTCTAAAACAAAGCCCCGATAGCAATTGCTATCGGGGCTTTGTCTTTTTATATTTTACAGATGCTATTTCACCCCGTGCATTAGTTTTTTTAGTAATGGTGTAAGTAACATAATAAATATACCTAACCCAAAAGGAATTAGAGTGAAAATTAAAAAGAATGTTTTCATTGAATACTGTGCTGTGATTTCATCAATCATCCCACCCATTTTTCCAGCTATTTTATTTCCTATTGCAATTGCAAGATACCATATCCCAAACATGATGGCTATCATTCTTCCGGGTACGAGCTTGCTTACATAAGATAAGCCTACAGGAGAAATGAATAACTCTCCAAGAGTATGAAATAAATATGCTAGGATTAACCAAACCATACTCACAGAGGCAACTTGTGCACCTTGAGGAATTGAGCTAGAACCATAAGCTAGTGCTGCAAAACCAATTCCTAATAAAATCATTCCTATTCCATTTTTAATTGTAGCAAAAGGAGAGTATTTACTTTCCCATAGCTTAGAAACAATGGGAGCTAACGATATAATGAATAAAGAATTTAATACACCGAACCAAGTTGCAGGTACTTCTGCCTTTACATCAGTATATTGCTCTCTTAACATGTATATAACTAATCCCCAGATGATTAAAAATCCAATCGCTAAAATAATATTACCTAAAGCAAATCTGCTAAAGGTCTTTGCGAAAAGTTTAAATAGTACAAATGAGATGATTACCAACGGAATGACAGTAATTAATGTATTCGCTATATTGAACAAGAGTTTTTCATTTCCTTCTAAAATCCTAGCTGTGTAGTCCTTAGCGAAAATCGTCATTGATCCACCAGCTTGTTCAAAAGATGCCCAAAAGAAGATGGTAATAAATGCTAAAATTATTACAGCAATCATTTTATCTCTTAGCACCGAAGTATATTGGCTAATTCTTTTAACAAGAATGAAAATAAAAAGAACCAAGGCACTTAAAATAGCAAAATTGCTACCTGATAGAATTCCAACATTGAAATCAAAAAAGTTAATATTGGTGATTTTAGAAAGCGGATCATTAATAATCCATAATAAACCTACTATAGAAATGATAGCAATAATCGATAGGTCGAATTTAGAAAATGGATTTCTTGTTGCCTCTTCGGGTGTCTCATTTTCGTCAATTACTTCTCCTTTTTCAGGTTTTGTTCCTATATCTCCAAAAATATTTCTAGTGAAATAAAACTGAAGCATTCCAACCAACATAAAAATACCTGCTAGACCAAATCCATAGCTCCATCCCCAATTAGGGCTTTCGCCAATGTAACCACATAATAGCATGCCTAAAAAGGCACCAGAGTTTACTCCCATATAAAAAATGGTATACGCACCGTCTTTTTTTTCAGGGTGTTTTTTATACATGTGTGAAAGGATAGAGGTCATGTTAGGTTTGAAGAAACCATTTCCAAGAACTAATAAGCCTAATCCTATGTACATAAAAATATGACTAAATTCTAAGGCCATAGAGAGGTGGCCTAATGTCATAAGCAAAGCACCTACAATTACTGCCGACCTATAGCCAATGATTTTGTCGGCAATATAACCGCCAAGTATCGGTGTAAGATAAGCTAATGAGGTATAAGAGCCATAAATTGCTAATGCTGTTTCCCTTGGCCACCCCCATCCAGGATTAGCGCCAATGATGGAAGAAGTTAAAAAGAGTACTAGTAAAGCTCTCATACCGTAATATGAAAAACGCTCCCACATCTCAGTGAAAAAGAGTACAAAAAGTCCTGCTGGATGGCCTATTACTCTGTCATTGAAAAAATCGTTTTGATTTTCTGCAGTATTTGCTTGCATAGATTATTTGATAAGTTAGTCTTAGTTTTTTATAAAAATTGCTGCAATATAGGCTAAAGCATTTATATTTTAACAATAAATTAGTGCTTGCCCTTCTGAAACAGCGTAGTAGCTTTTCGTGGGGTGCTATAAAACTCGTCCATAGCAGAAGTTTCGTTCTTTAGCTGTATGTTTTCTTTGAGGTACAGCTTTTGGTAGTTTAAGGTGTAGCCATCAAAACTTAAATCGGAAGCATAAAACTCAAAATTACCCACCATATTTGCCTCGTAAGGTGCCAAATGGTCAAATACAATCATATTTGCCTGTTTGTTAAAGGTCAATGTCATTGTGTTTTGCTTGTTGTACTCGAACACTATCCTGTTTCTTACGGGGTTGTTTTTAGGCATTTGAAAAACATTTCTGCCAAAAACAGCTTCATTTTTCTCAAAAGAGAGAGTCTCTATTACTTTTTTGGTGGTTTTTTCGTTGTTTCCTTTCCAACCTAATAAAATGTAATAGGGCTTTTGCCCAGGATAGGTTAGGAAAACGATTTCATAATACCTTGCGCCATACCATCTTTTCTGATTGGTAATGAGGTTGTCGTCTAAATCTTCTGAGGCATCATTTAATGGAAGCAGTTTTAGGGAACCATCTTTAGTAGCCATCTGAATAGTGCCATAATATTTATAGGTGCCATTTTTAAAAGGCAAGAACCAAGTAAAAATTCTAAATGTTTGGTCTGGCGCTTTTAACACAGAAACATTGACCAGAGAATCAAAGTCGAATTGAAACGAATGCGGTGTTTTTAATACGCTAACTAACTTTTTTATAAAGGAGGCATTGCTTTCCAAGAGTTCCGCGTCATCCTTTGTTTCCCTATCAAAATTGCTGTACTCGGCTAAAGTATCTTGTGCTTTGGTAAGGTAGTTAAGGTTGTTGGGCGTTAATATAGTTTGTGCCTTTGTATCGGCAATAGTGCCCAATAAAAAAAATAAGAAACAAGTATTTAAAAAACTTTTAAGCATCGATTTTGTTAACGAAGATTTTCTATAACTATTGCGCTAGCGCCGCCGCCACCGTTGCAAATTCCGGCTACGCCTATTTTACCTTTGTTTTGTTGCAATACAGAAAGTAGGGTAACCACAATTCTAGCGCCCGAAGCACCAAGTGGATGTCCGATAGCTACTGCGCCCCCATTTACGTTTACTTTGTTGTTCTCTAAACCAAGTTCTTGGTTGTTTGCTAAAGAAACCACCGCAAAAGCTTCGTTAATTTCAAAATAATCTACTTGTTCTTTGGTAATGTTGGCCCGTTGCAATGCTAATGGAATAGCTTTTGAAGGTGCGGTGGTAAACCATTCTGGGGCTTGTTGTGCATCGGCATAAGCCAAAATCTTTGCAATAGGAGTTAAGCCTAATTCTTTTGCCTTTTGGGCACTCATTAAAACTAAAGCTGCTGCACCGTCATTTAAAGTAGATGCGTTGGCAGCGGTAACGGTTCCGTCTTTCTTAAAAACAGGTTTTAATGAAGGTATTTTATCAAACTTTACAGCAGTAGGCTCTTCATCTTCGGTTAATAAAGTAATTTCTCCTTTTCTGTTCTTTATTTCTACGGCAATAATTTCGTCTTTAAATTTGCCATTAACTTGTGCTGTTTGTGCTCTTTTGTACGATTCGATAGCGAAGTTATCTTGGTCTTCGCGGCTGATGTTACAGGTTTCTGCACAAAGTTCGGCAGCCGAGCCCATGTGGTAATCATTATAAACATCCCATAGGCCATCTTTTACCAAACCGTCGGTAATTTGACCATGGCCCAAGCGATAGCCATTTCTAGCTTTATCTAAATAGTACGGAACATTGCTCATGCTTTCCATTCCGCCGGCAACAACAATATCGTTTTCGCCTAAGGCAATACTTTGAGCGGCCAACATAATGGCTTTGGTACCCGATGCGCAAACTTTGTTGATAGTGGTGGAAGGTAAATCTGGTAAACCTGCAAATTTTGCCGCTTGCGTAGCAGGCGCCTGCCCTAAATTGGCCGACAATACATTGCCCATGTACACTTCTTGCACTTGTTCTGGTTTAATGCCAGCTTTTTCCAAAGCACCTTTAATTGCAAAACCACCCAATTGCGTGGCCGAAAATACTGATAGTGTGCCGCCGAAACTTCCAATTGGAGTTCTAACTGCTGATACAATAACTACTTCTTTCATTTGTAATGTATAAAATATATTTGGTTGGCGGCAATTTAGCTATAATATGATAAAACCCGTAGATAGTCACTTCTTTATTGCAGAATAAAAACTAATCTTAGTCATTACTTTTTTTGGTAGATTTCTTCCTCTTAGCTTTAACAGCTTCATTAAGAAGGTATTCTATCTGCCCGTTTATGCTCCTAAACTCGTCTGCAGCCCAATTTTCAATTTCCTTCAGTAATTCAGAGCTAATTCGAAGCGCAAATGCTTTTTTATCTTTATCAGACATCAGTTTTAATCATTAATAGGTGATGACCCTTCTTTAATACCGTCAAAAATTGGCGAAAGTTTTCAGGTTTAGTCGTGCTGAACAGCAGCTTTTTATTGTTTTTCAGTACAATCTGAAGACCAATCGAATCACCATCGAATATAAAAGCTTTATCACTCCATTTAAACCATAAACGATAACGGAACCCCCAGCCACCATATTCTCCTAAAGCATCGTATTTTCTAAGGTAAGCACTATCAATTTCGTCCCAACGAATACTTTTGGTTCTTGTGAAAGGCCAATATTTATAGGTAATGCCATCTTTGTTTACAAAAAGTGAAAGATAGTTCTGATTTATAAAATAGGCTAAGGCGAAAATAAGAACAACTCCTACAATTGGAAGGTAATAAATCTCTTTAAGTTCTTCTAAGCTTACACCAGTATCACCTAAAAAAGTAATACTCAATATAATGATGGCTTGTATACCAAATAGGATATAAAGCCACCATAAATTTAATTTTTGTATTTCTTTGTATTCCATTAATTGTATAGTGTGCCTGTATTTACAACTGGTTGAGCATTTCTATCGCCACATAATACCACTAGTAAGTTGCTTACCATAGCCGCTTTGCGTTCTTCATCTAACTTAACTATTTCCTTTTCAGATAATCTCTCTAAAGCCATTTCAACCATCCCAACAGCGCCTTCAACAATCAGTTTACGAGCTGCAATTACTGCAGAAGCTTGCTGGCGTTGCAACATAGCGCTCGCTATTTCCTGTGCATAGGCTAAATGCGAAATTCTTGCTTCTATTACTTCAATACCGGCTCTCGAAAGACGCTCGTTTAGTTCTTGTTCTAAAAGTGAGTTTACTTTATCCGCACCATCTTTAAGGGTGATTTGTGCATCTTCGTCTTCCAGATTATCGTAGGCAAAGCTATTTGCTAAATGTCTTACCGCCGCTTCACTTTGTATACTCACATATTGCACATAGTCTTCTACAGAGAAACTGGCTTTTGCTGTTTCCTGCACTTGCCATACCACTACAGCGCCAATTTCTATGGGGTTGCCCATTTTATCGTTCACTTTTAATTGTTGTCCGTTTAGGTTTCTAGCTCGCAACGACAGTTTTTTCTTGGTAGTTAGCGGGTTTACCCAGAAGAAACCATCAGATTTTACAGTGCCTACGTATTTTCCAAACAAGGTCAATACTTTCGATTCGTTAGGGTTAACGATAATCAAGCCCGGTAGAACGAGAATGAAATCTATAGTTAATACAAGAGCTCCCCAACCAAATTGACGGTGAGCTAAAAGGCATCCCCCAACAATTAAGAGGATAATTGACACGACTAACGTTAAGTAGCCAGAAGGTGGTTTGATAATTTTTTCAGATTGCATAATGATATTATTTTGATATCAATTTTAATAAAAATATTTTTTAGTTCCAAATGATTTTTTCCACTCTCTTTAATCTATTGGCTACTTTATGTGCTTATGAAGAAATAAATAGTATTTTTGATTTATTAAAAGAATTATATTTTGGCCAAGATTAAAAAGAATTCGCATAAAATACTTTATCGCAAGTATTCATCTAACCTTAAATATGTGATGATGGTGGTTTGTGTGTTAGTAATCACATTCTACTTGCCCAAACAGCCCCGCTTTCGTTACGAATTTGAAAAAGGTAAAACATGGCTAAATAAAGATTTGGTTTCGCCCTTTAGTTTTGCTGTTTTAAAAACGCCCCAACAAATAGAAGCGGATAAAAAGACTGCTGTGGAGAATACCTTGCCTATTTATCAATATGTAGAAGATGTTTTTAAAGAGCAAGGGGAAGCTTATTTGAATGAATTTGATGTTAAATGGAAATCGAACACCTTAAATGAAAATGAAAAAGAAACGAATAAGCAGCGTTCTTATCAATTACTAAATACCATCTACAACAAAGGTATTATTGATGTAAACCCCAAACATCAAACAAAAGGAAAATATTACGATTTTTCGCTGGTAAAAAATAACGTTTCTACAAAAAGCAACTCTCAGGATTTATTTACGGTAGAAACTGCACTAGTTTATTTAAAAGATCATCTTAATATTAGTAATGAGGCTATTAAAAAAACAATAATTGAGTTGGCCGAGAGCCACGTAAAACCCAATGTGCTTTTTGACGATGCACTTACCACAACGGTGCAGGCAAATGCAATTAATAGTATATCTACCACCAAAGGCATGGTGCAAAAGGGCGAGCTAATTGTGGCTAATGAAACGGTGATTGATGAAGAGGTATATCAGAAGTTGGTATCGTTTAGAGAAACATACGACGCACAGACTAAAAGTGTAGGAGATGATAAGCTGGTGTTTTTAGGGCAGGTGCTATTAGTAGGTTTTATTACAGGTTTGCTGATGGTGTTTCTTTTCCTTTTTAGAAAAGATATTTATGCTGACAATAGGCAGTTGGCACTATTGCTTTTGGTAATTACCATGATGTTGCTGGTGCTTACTTGGGCAATTAAGTTTAATTTATCTAGCCTCTACCTAATTCCGTTCTGTATTGTTCCCATTATCATCAGGATATTGTTTGATACACGCTTGGCGCTTAATTTGCATTTATTGGTAATTTTAATTGCTGGTTTTTTTGTGCCTAATAGTTTCGAGTTTGTTTTTTATCAAACTACGGCTGGTATGGTAGCTATTTATAGTATCAAAAACCTGGTAAAACGTGAACAACTTTTAATATCAGCAGCGTTTATTCTTAGTGCTTATTTTGTATCTTTCATGGGAATTGCGCTATTGCGGGAAGGTTCTCTGGGACATATAGAATGGGTGAATTTCTTGCCTTTTGTATTTAGCGTATTACTTTCTTTATTGGCCTACCCGTTAATTTATGCTTTCGAAAGGTTATTTGGTATTACTTCTGATGTAGCTTTAATTGAGTTGACCAATACCAACAATAAACTGCTCCGAGAACTTGCTTTTAAGGCACCAGGAACATTTCAGCACTCGCTACAGGTGGCTAATTTAGCGGAAGCTGCAATTTTTAAGATAGGAGGAAATGCACTTTTAGTTAGGGCAGGAGCCTTGTATCACGATATTGGTAAAATGGAAAACCCCCAGTATTTTATCGAAAACCAAACAGGTGTTAGTCCACATGATAAATTGCCTTATGAACAGAGTGCCCAGATTATTATTAGGCATGTACACAAAGGAATTGAAATTACACGAAAGAATAAGTTGCCCGAGTCGGTAATCGATTTTATCCGTACGCACCACGGTAACACTCGTGTCGATTATTTTTATCAATCTTTCCTGAAAAATTCGCCGGAGAAATTTATAGACGAGAATATTTTTCGTTATCCAGGACCAATTCCATTTTCGAAAGAAACAGGTGTTTTAATGTTGGCCGATTCGGTAGAAGCAGCCTCAAGGAGCCTTAAAAATCCGGATGCGCAAAATATAAATGACCTAGTAGAAAGGATCATTAACTATAAATTAGAGCAAAATCAATTAGATAATTGCGATTTAACGTTAAAAGATTTAGAAACTATTAAGTTGATATTCAAGACGATGCTAATGAGTATCTATCATGTTCGCGTAGATTATTCACAAACAACGTAATTTTTTTTTGCAAACATTAATGAATTGCTATATTTGCAACCTCGAAAGGCTTAAAAGCTAATCGGAAGGAGAGGTGCCTGAGAGGCCGAAAGGAACAGTTTGCTAAACTGTCGTACTGGAAACGGTACCGCGGGTTCGAATCCCGC
>NZ_DHDZ01000010.1 GCF_002399615.1 Pedobacter sp. UBA4863
TTATCTTAAATGCACAACAGGTACACCATTATGATCGAAGTAAGAGAAATCTAATATAGAATTTAACATTCCTCCTCTTGGTATCCAAATTTCACCATTAAGCAAAAAACCGAAAGTATTTCTGCCGTCCTGAGTTATGGGCGGAAGCTCTTCTTTACCGGACAATTTACCGTCTTTTCTACATTGCATCCCTGTAAAAAGTGCAAAGATTACGGCTAAGAATATAAATTTTAAATTTCTCATGGCGTTTTCTTTTAGTTAAGTAAATTTAGGCAAGGAAAGGCATTAATGCAATATCTAAAAATGGGTATTTTGCTATCGGTAAGCGTACCATTAAAAGGCGTTAACGAAACTAAAGGGAATGCCCGCTCTTACAAAAAACCTGTAGAAATGGCGCTGCGGTTCAATTGGGCAAAAATGAACTGCATTTTGCCGGCTAATGAGGTGGTATCTTGAGCATGACCAGCCCCTACATTCATTAGAATGATAAAGAGGATAAAATAGATTTTCTTCATATCTTGAGAGATTTAGTAATTGTTCTAAACGTTTTTATTCTATTTTAAGGTCGAAACGGCCCTGCGTGGCATTGATGGTCGGGCAACCATTTTTCTCTAATTTAAACTCAAACGTACCAGAAATAATTTTATTGGCAAGATCAAGTTTGGTAACAACTAAAGTACCGGTTTGTTTATTGTTATCAATTTCATAACCGTTATACCTGCAATCCGTAGTCTTTCTAAAAAGAACAATAACATTATCCTTGTTTGTAGGATAGTTTCCCAGAGAATTTACATTGTAACTCCCAAAAGCTATACTTTCATATTCTGTGTCACTAGACAAATACCTTTTTGCAACAATGTTTAGTGTCCCTCCTTTATGGTTAGGATCATAAGATAAGTCTAGTTTTTGGTCTAAAAGCCCTCCTTTGGGCAGCCAAACCTCTCCGTTTAGCAAAAAGCCAAAGGTATTTGCGCCTGTTTGTGTAGCGGCAGGCAATTGTTCTTTATTGGGGTTTTGGTTATCCTTTTTGCATTTCATGCCTGTGATGAGCAGAAAACATAAAGCCAAAAGCATAAAGCTGTAGTGTTTAAGCGTTTTCATTTTTTATATTTTGGTTTATCGAATTTAGAGATAAATTGTTTATAAATCAACCATTTATACGCCTAATGAACGAAATATCGTAAAGTAGCTTGCCCTTAAATTATTCAATTGCACTTTGTTACTATCGGTAAGTGTACCATTAAAAGGCGTTAACGAAACCAAAGGAAATGCCCTTTCCTCTAAAAAGCCTGTGGAAATGGCACTGCGGTTTAACTGTGCAAACACAAATTGCATTTTGCCCGCTAATGAGGTGGTATCTTGGGCATAGCCGAGCCCAATACTCATCAAGCTAATGATGAATAAAATGTAAAGTCTTTTCATAACAATATAGCGGTTTAAGTTTATTCTATTTTCATGTCAAATCTGCCCTGCGTGGCATTAATGGTTGGACAACCATTTTTTTCCAATTTAAATTCAAATGTACCAGAGATAAATTTATTTGTCAGGTCTAGTTTGGTAATAACTAATGTGCCATTCTGTGAACTTGAACTTTCATTCCAATGATAACTACAGGAAACTGTGTTGTTGAAATAAATAGTTACTTTATCAGCTGCGATAGGGTAGGTTCCAATCGCACTTATATCAAAACTTGAAATCGAAATGCTCTGAAAACTTCCATCATCAAAATATCTTTTGGCGATGATATTAAAGGTTCCTCTCTTATAGCTTGGGTCATAAGACAAATCGAGTTTCTGATCTAACAGCCCTCCTTTGGGCAGCCAAACCTCTCCGTTTAGCAAAAAGCCAAAAGTATTTGCGCCTGTTTGTGTAGCGGCAGGCAATTGTTCTTTGCTAGGGTTTTGGCTGTCTTTTTTGCATTTCATGCCTGTGATGAGCAGAAAACATAAAGCCAAAAGCATAAAACTGTAGTGTTTAAGCGTTTTCATATTTTATATTCTGGTTTGTTGAATTTAGAGATAATTTTTTAAAAATCAACTATTTATACTTGTGCTGGGTAGTATCACTATGCCGCAAAGAAATTATAGATGGCGAGGACGCGTCCTTTGCGGCTAATGCAGCGTTTGCCGTTTCCTCATATTAGGATCTCCAATCTGGTTTGCATAATTCGGATCATGGATACTATGATAAGGCTTCGAAGTTACAAATTCCGAAAAGCGGACGAATTGGGTGATTGTTTAAATGTGGAAATCTAACCTGTAAAAGCCCTTAAAATTGATTAAATTTGTAAGGTTGCTTTTTAAGTATTATCAAACCCCATCAGCGTATCATGGCAGAACCTATTTACAACGAAGACAGTATTAAATCTCTAGATTGGCAAGAACATATTCGCCGTAGGCCAGGTATGTACATTGGTAAACTGGGCGATGGTTCGGCACAAGACGACGGTATTTATGTATTGTTGAAAGAAATTTTGGATAACTCTATTGATGAGTTTATGATGGGGGCCGGAAAAACCATTGATATTACCCTGCACGAACACAAAGTGAGCGTACGCGATTATGGTCGTGGTATCCCTTTGGGTAAGGTAATAGATTGTGTTTCTAAGATGAATACCGGTGGCAAGTACGATAGTAGCGCTTTCCAAAAATCGGTGGGCATGAATGGGGTAGGAACCAAGGCGGTGAATGCGCTTTCTACCATTTTTGTGGTACAAAGCTATCGCGAAGGCAAAACCAAAAAGGTAGAATTTAGTAAAGGATTGGTAACTACCGAGCATCCAGAAATAGAAACTACACAGCGTAACGGAACCTCGATTACCTTTTATCCGGACGAAACTATTTTTAGGAACTACCACTACATTGCAGATTTTGTAGAAAGTATGATTTGGAATTACGTGTTCTTGAATACAGGTTTAACCATCAATTTCAATAATCAAAAATACTTTTCTGAAAGAGGTTTGTACGATTTGCTTTCTAAGCAAAATAAGCCAGAAGAAATTAGGTACCCAATTATTCATCTAAAAGGGCACGATATTGAAGTTGCCATGACCCACGGACAGCAATACGGAGAAGATTATCACTCTTTCGTAAACGGCCAATATACTACGCAAGGCGGTACGCACCAAGCAGCATTTCGCGAAGCGGTGGTAAAAACCATTAGAGAGTATTATAATAAAGATTACGATGCTTCGGATATTAGGGCTTCGATAATTGCTGCCATTGCCATTAGGGTACAAGAGCCAGTTTTCGAATCGCAAACCAAAACCAAACTAGGGTCGGAACGTATAGCACCTGAGGGACAAACCGTACGTACCTTTGTAAACGATTTCTTAAAGAAGGAGCTAGACGATTACCTGCATAAACACAAAGAAGTTGCCGATGCGATAGAGGCACGAATTAAGCAATCGGAACGTGAACGTAAGGATATTGCGGGCATTAAAAAATTGGCTAACGACAGGGCAAAAAAAGCATCGTTACATAACAAGAAACTGAGAGATTGCAAGGTGCATTTTAATAGCAACCACGATAGGAGGTACGAAACTACTTTATTTATTACCGAAGGAGATTCGGCATCGGGGTCTATTACTAAATCTAGAGATGTAGAAACGCAAGCCGTATTTAGCTTAAAAGGGAAGCCCTTAAACTGTTACGAACTTACCAAAAAGGTGGTTTATGAAAATGAAGAGTTTAACCTGTTACAACATGCCCTAAACATTGAAGATGGCTTGGAAGGGCTGCATTATAACAACATTGTAATTGCAACCGATGCCGATGTAGATGGCATGCACATTCGTTTGTTGATGATGACTTTCTTCTTACAGTTTTTCCCAGATTTAGTAAAAGCAGGCCATGTTTATATTTTACAAACCCCACTTTTTAGGGTAAGAAATAAAAAAGAAACCATTTATTGCTATAGCGATGAAGAGCGTAGAAATGCCATTGCAAAATTGGGCGGCAAGCCAGAAATAACCAGGTTTAAAGGCTTGGGAGAAATCTCTCCAGATGAGTTTGGTTTGTTTATAGGTAAAGATATTAGGCTAGATCCGGTAATTTTAAAAGAACAAACCATTAAAAGCTTGTTAGAATATTATATGGGTAAAAATACCCCCGATAGGCAACAACATATCATCAAAAATCTACGTATAGAAAAAGATGAAGTAGCGAAAGAGGAAAAAGAACCAGAAGATTTAGAAGTTGCTTAAGGCTTTTGTACGCCGATTTTTTACTTCATATTAAAAAGCCGTTTAAATGGTAGCCTTTGACAAGCTCAGGCTCTTAGAAGCTGTTTAAAAATGGATAACTATATTTACATTGCGTTTGGCGAGGACGCCAAACGTTGGCCTAAGGCCTAGGGGCAGATAACGGCGTCCCCGCCGTCCATACATATTTATTTGGCCAACATTTAAGCAGTTTCTAAATCTGTAGCTATTTTTTATTCCTTTATTTTACAGGTTGGGTTTGGTGGTGACACCAAACTATAGCTATGGGCTGTAGGCGAGTGTCACCACCCGCCTATGTATTTATTCTTATTGAAATTTAAACAGCTTCTAAATCTG
>NZ_DHDZ01000044.1 GCF_002399615.1 Pedobacter sp. UBA4863
TATCTCTTTTGAGACAGCCCCTTACTAATTAACTTCTATAGTTACTTACAATAAGCCGCCAAAACCTTTGCCGAAACGGTAGGTTAAACTAAACTCGTAAGTACTGTTATTAAAAGTTCTACTTAAAGCACTATTGCTGGTTGCAAACTGATAACCCAAACCAATGTTTAAATTTTTGACAAGCAAACTTGCCAATGCGGCCATCTCTCCTTCTGTTCTCACATTTGCACCCAAGCCAAACGTTTTTTTCAAATAAAAGATTGCCGAAATGTCTGCTTGAAAATCTAAGTTTTTAGCATAGTTTACTAAAGTTGCGGGTTTTACATCGAAATCTGCTCCCAAAGGAACAACCGCCCCTGCTGTAAATTGATACAGTAAACCAGCATCATAATTCATTGAGCTAGAACCTAATCCAATTTTAGAAAAAGTTAAACGAGGTAAAGAAATTCCTGCATACAATTTATCTTGGCGATAATACATTAAACTGGCAGAAAGTATTCCATCGGTTTCTTTTAGATCGTTGCTAAACATAGGATCGGTTGAAGAAAGCTGTGCAAAATTACCATTGTAGTAACTTACACCCGCTCCTACCGAAAGTGCCAAGTAATCATTAGCCGACAAACGCACCTCTTTTCCTACAAAAGCTAAGGCTTCCCCTAACTTTTCTACGGATACATTTTCATGCTTAATATTTAAACCCACTCGCAAATCGGATTTACCCAAGGGCATACTAGCTGCTAACCGATATGCTGTTGGTGCACCTTCTAAATTTACCCATTGGTAGCGACCAATTAAATTTATTTGAGTTTCTTTTGAAAGAAAACTACCTGCCGTATTAATAGGTGTAACGGCAACTCCATATTGGCTATAACTTGTGCTTTGTTGCCCTCTAACCACTAATTGCACACTGCAAAGCGCTATTACCGCCATTATATTTTTAATCTTCATCTTACTAAATATTAAATCAGCAAAGTCTTATTTTTTTATAAAAAGGTATCCTTTTTTTTGCTGCCATTGTCCATTTTGCTTGTATTCAACTGAATAATAGTATGTACCATCGGGAAGCTTATCGCCTCCATTGCTTTTTCCTGCAAAAACTACACTATCGTTATCGTAACCTTTTTTCTCGTAAACCAGATTACCACCACGATTCATAATTTTTACCTGGTTTTCTGGATAAGCTTTAATTCCTTCAATAATGAATACGTCATTGATACCATCGTCGTTAGGAGATAAGGCTTGCACCACCAATAATTGTGAACTACCTGCGGTATGGATTAACACCTCTTTTGATACTTCGGCAGGCATATAAAATTCATTTCCGGCTTGTGACAAAACTATCTTTATAGTTCCCAGCCCCTTAATTATTAACTTATTATCAGCCGTAAGAACCGCTACCGTAGGTTCATTAGCCGAAAAAGTAACTGGTAAATTAGCACTGCTAGTTGCTGTTAAACTAATTGGTGCAGCATAACGGCTAAAAGGGCCCGATTGATCAAGAGTTAAAATTTGTAATCCTTTATTAATGTTGAAACTAACCTCCACAGGAGTTGCAGGATTGTAATTTCCATCGCCAGGTTGAATAGCCTTAACAGTTGCCAAACCAACCCCTGTGATAGTTAAGGTAGCACCATTAATACTAATATTGTTGGTTAGCGCTTCGTAAGTTATTGGTAAACCAGAGTTTGATGTTGCATTGAGCTCAAACGGAGTTATGCCAAATGCTTTATCTCCAATTGGAGGAAAAGTAATCGTTTGCCTTGGGTCATTCCATTTGGCATATAAAGTAATATTGTCCTGAACAATATCGGTATTGAAGTCCCATTTTGAGGTATAGTCTTCGTCCTTATACCAACCTCCAAAACCGTAATCTACCCTTGTTGGCTCTGTTGGAGCCATAATTTTTGAGTTATGATATTGTATTGTAGAAGAAACTGATGTTCCTCCTTTCGAATCAAATGTGATGGTATGTATGGCTGGCACTGCATCTGTAACAAAACCACTAAAAATAATAGATGGCACCGTTGCTGAAAACTTACCAAAGCCGAAATTAGCTGACGAAGTATTATCTGAAGTTGCTCCCCAAGCATACATTCTAAATGTAATTGTAGTTGTAGATGGCACATACTTCAATTCCATCACCATTGATAGATCAATGGGTGCTTGCACTTCTCCATTATTATTATCTACAGCTGTTCTTGAAACAACAACATCATTTTGACCAACCTCTTTAAATGTAGTCCCATCGAGGCTATATGTCCATCTGTAACTATCTGGAGATGTAGGTGACGACCTTCTTAATGTAGAGGCTATAGCACCTAAAGAAACATAGTATCCCGGTTTTGCCTGTACGGTCATTTGATAATATGAGCCTGTATTTTTAGCTGCAGCTTTATCTTGCCCAATAGGGAAAGCAGCAATGTATGAATTTGTTGATGAGTTGCTATAAATAAGCGATGGACCACGGCTTAATACCGCAGTTTGTAGGTTGACGTTATTAACTGTTGCATTTTGGGTGCCTGGTGTTGCCGCAGCTGCATTCCAAGAGAGAATAGTGCTGCTTACCTGTGCCTTTATAAATAACGGCAAAAAGAACAGATGACACACAATAATTACTAAATATTTTTTCATACCAAAATCTTAAGGTTCTATGTTGATTTCTATCTCTTTAACTACTTCTTTACGGCCATAAACACTCCTATTAGCAATTACAAAAGCTGCTTTATAAGTACCCGGTGTAGCATATACGTA
The DNA here is from genome assembly GCF_002399615.1 of Pedobacter sp. UBA4863. Lineage (GTDB taxonomy): Bacteria > Bacteroidota > Bacteroidia > Sphingobacteriales > Sphingobacteriaceae > Pedobacter. Next base: position 2,752 of record NZ_DHDZ01000044.1, read on the forward strand.
TCTGTACGAAGACGACTCCGGATCGGACACAGATTTTACTACAATTGGCTTGTCTATACCAAGGTTCACCGTATTTTTCCTCAAAATAGGAACTGTAACGGCATAACCTTCTTTGTCTATTGTATTCACATAAACCCCTGTCCACAAAACTCGAGTAGCATTTACGTTGGGCAAGCTAGTACCACTATCCGTAAACTGGTTAGCGTCGTACAACACCTTAAAACCCATGTCGCCAAAGGTGTAAATATCTCCAGACAAGGTTGGATCTGAAGTTACGTTACCAAAAACCTTAAAACCTTCTATGTAAGCTTGGGTTCTTTGCACACCTGCTGGCGTATTAAAAAACCAACAAAAAGAAACTGGCGTATTTTCGTCAACAAATAAACTATTGATGTTAAAGTTTCCAGAATGTACGGCATCTGCTGCTGACACGCCAATACTAATAGGATAATTAAAAGCACCTGGCGGAAAGTCATTCCAAGTAGCTGCTTGTACCGCCGCTATTGTACCAGCACCATTATAATTGGTAGAGTACTTTAGCTGCGCAACATCAGCATTTGCCCCTGAATACTTTGCAAACCTAAAAGAAAGTAGCATTTCGGCATCGTATATTCTTTCTTTATGAGCAAACTGGTAATCATTTAATTTAGTGCCAGAATAAAACGTAATAAAATCGGCATCGCCATCAAAATCAAAAGTGATGGTATCTCCTACTTTATAGGTTTGCTTATCTAAATTAATTTTTAAAGAAGGTTCTTTTACTTCATATTCTTTCTCGCAACCCATAAAAACAGCTGCAAGTAGTAAACTGTATAAAATTTTCATACTTTTCATAACTTCTAATTTACCATCCAACATTTTGGGTTAACAATCTATTTACCGTCATTTCATAAGTAGGTATAGGCCATAGCACATCTCTCGCTTTGGCATTTGCGTAGTAAGTACGAGCAGCAACAATGTATGATGTTGTACCAACTGGCACCAAGCCGCTTAAGTATTGCATAGAAGTTGTAAATATTCCCCAACGTACCAAATCATTTTTCCTTAATCCTTCGAAGCAAAGCTCTCTGGCCCTTTCTTCGATAATTATTTCTTTTAGGGCCGTATAATCTGTAGTGGTAATTTCGCGATCTGTTGTACCATCTAAAATAGCTCTTCTACGAACGATGTTTATTTGCTCTTTGGCTAAGTCTTTATCGCCACCTGGCATTTCATTCAAAGCCTCTGCATACATTAACAGTACGTCTGAGTACCTCATGATTGGGTAATTTTGAGGAGTATAAACACTACTTTTAGGCAACAGCGTTTCACTTTCTCTTCTAAATTTGCCACAAAACCTAGCAAATGTTGTTGTTTGTGGTGTCCAGTTTACTTTTACCCTAGGTGTTCCTGTATATTGGTAAGGTGCTATTGTCCAATCTCTTCTCGTATCGCCTGTTTTATATAAATCGAATAAATAAGAGGTAGAACGAAGTATGCCATTAGAATAACCGATATTGCTTTCGTCTAATGGATATTGGATACCATTAAGCCTACCAACAGAGCCCCCGGTTGTAGCAAAGATACCGGTACCATTTCCATAAAAATCTACTTCGAAAATACTTTCCTTTGCATCCATTACGTCTGTAGCATAGTTTACAAATACTCTCTCATACGAAGGGTTTAGATCATGATAGTTTTCATCTTTGACTTTTTTGGCCCATTTGGCAGCCTCGGCGTATTTACTCGTTTCGTTAACCGGTTGGCCTGCCATATACAAACACACTCTAGTTAACATAGCCCATGCCGCCGATTTGGAAGCCTGTGTTCCGGTGTTAACTTCTGCCATAGGTTTCAATAAATCTGCAGCAGTTTCTAAATCGGCAATAACAGACAGGTAAACATTTTTCAAAGAAGCTCTTGGCACTTGCAAGTCTTCGGTTTTTACAGCATTTGGACGAGTTGCTTTTAACATAAGCGGAATGCCCCCAAACTTATTGGCTAGCATAAAATGGAAATAACCTCTTAAAAAAAGAGCCTGCCCCTTAATGTGGTTACGCTCTTTTTCGCTAATCTTAATCGCTGGGTCATCGACGCTTTCGAGCAATAAATTAGCTCTGTTTACGCCTCGGTAACTCATTCTGTAGTAACCTAATATTTTCGAATCGGTAGCATAAACATTATAATCGCCAACGGTGTTTAAATCAGAATTGTACGACTCATAGCCTTCATCTGCATCTAGTCCCATTCTGCCCAACATATTACCACCGTATAGGTTTCCTTCGGCCAAGGTTGAATAAGCTCCACGTAAAGCAGCTTTTAACTGCTCTTCTGTTTTATAATAGTCTTCTTCTAAAATAATGTGCTTACCGGCATCTATATCTAATATTTTACTGCAGGCAAAACTTAATGAAGCAATTAGCAATAATATATATATCTTAAATTTTCTCATAACTTCTTCCCTTTTTTAAAATGCTACTTTTAATCCCATTGTTAATATTCTATTTCTGGCGTAAGCCGAGTAATCAAACCCAGGCGTTAGGATAGAATGTTTGGTTGATACCTCTGGATCCATTCCCGAATAGTTGCTCCAGGTAAACAGATTTTGGGCTGAAGCATAAAGTTGTAGATTAGAAATGCTTTTCACCAATTTCTTAGGCAGGGTGTATCCCAATTGTACTGTTTTTAAGCGTAAAAAAGAACCGTCTTCCAGTGTTCTAGTAGAATAAACTCCTCTTGGGCCAGCGCCTCCAGTACGATAATAAGTGTTATTTGGGTTTTCAGGTGTCCACCTATTATTGTAAGAAGCAAATTGATTGATAGGCCTATCGGCAGGGTTTCCTTCTAACATTAACCTATTGGCATTCATGATATCGTTACCATAACTCCATTGCAAAAACACACTTAAGCTAAAGTTCTTATAGGTGAAACTATTGTTTAAACCTCCTATATGAATTGGCAACGCCCTTCCCATCACTACCATGTCAAAATCATTTACTTCGCCATCTCCATTTTGATCTACATATTTAATATCTCCGGGTTTTATATCTGCCCTAGCTGTTCCATGGTAGGCAACATCACCTCTTAGATAGTAGCTGCCATCAGCTCTTTTAATGAAATCATCGTACTGATAGTTACCCGCCCATACTAATCCGTAATAAGAAGCTACTGGCTTTCCTATTTGTGCTAAGTAAAGTGGCGTACCGTTGTAATCTCCGGTAAGCGAAACAGTGCTTAACAGGCTAGATTGGCCATCGGCAAGTTCCAACACTTTATTTCTGTTGAATGAGATATTAAAATCGCTACTCCAAGAAAAGTTTTTAGTTTTAACATTAACGGTACTTAAAGTAAACTCTAAACCGGTATTTTGTATTTTACCTACATTTCGGTAAGCCGTATTATAACCGCTAGATAATGGAATATTTGCGTTTAACAGTAAATCGTCTGTTACTTTTTTATAGGCATCAACCACTAGGTTAATCCTATTTTTAAAGAACGAAATTTCTAAACCTGCATCAAACTGTGATGTTTTTTCCCAAGTAATATTGTCATTTCCCAGGTTATTAGGGTTAACTGTATATTCTGGACCGCTTCCATTTAAGCCATAATAATCTGCAATATCTAAACTTTGCAACCTAGAAAAATCATTAATTCTGTTGTTACCGGTTACACCATAACTTAACCTTAGTTTAGAGCCCGAAATAAACTGTAAGTTTTTCATGAATTGCTCTCTACCTAACTGCCAAGCAAAGGCTCCTGAAGGGAAGTAAGCCCACCTGTTTTCGGCTTTAAATTTTGATGAACCATCTGCCCTTACCGAAACGGTAAATAAATACTTTGATTTATAATTGTAGTTAACCCTGCTTAAGAACGATAGTAAGGCGTTTGCTGTTGAGGAAGATCTAACTGACCTAGGAATACCGTATTCTAAAGCTTTTAATCCCAATTCTTCTTGCGGAACATTGGTAGCCAAAAAACCATAATTATCGCTATTTGTACCCTGAACAGTTGCCCCAACCAACACATCGAACGAATTATTTCTATCTATCTTCTTTTTATATGTTAATGTGTTCTCATTTACCCAATCATTTAATGTAATGTCGTAAACTGAGCCGTTTACACCGTTTAGGTTGTTTGCTGTATAAAAACCCCTGTAGGTATTAGAGTTATTAAAGCTTTCGTTACGGGTTAAGCGAGAATTGAAACCTCCCCTAATATTTAATTTAAAGTCTTTTAGAAAATCGTAGGTTATGCCTCCATTAAAATTAAGGGTATTTCTTGTTTGTTGCCTTATTTCATTTTTTGTAGAAACAATTGGGTTCATAATTAGTACCGATTCCGTAGAAAAGTCCTCGTCAAAAAGGTCTTCAAACAAATCATCACTAGAACCGGAAGTTATTGGCCTATAACTCCAAACCCTATACATTAAATAGGTTGCGTAAGCATTTTGACTAGAAGCCTGGCTGGCAACAGTTTGCCCATTGTTTTTATCATTTGCATAGCTTAAATTCAAAGAAAACTTCAAGTTTTTATTAATAGACTGATCTAAGGTGGCCCTAAACTGCTTTCTGCTTAACCCCGAATTGATGATTACTCCATTTTGATCTACAAAATTTCCAGAAACCGAATATTTAGTCTGCGCTGTTCCTCCTCTTAACGAGAGACTATGATTTTGAACGTAACCATTGGTAAACAAATGATCTTGCCAATCTATAGCATCAGCATTTTTATAATCTTCTAAAGTTAAGTTAGGCCTGGTAAGATAAGCATCTACCATTGAAGGCCCTCTTTCTATCTGATACCTTACAAAATCGTACGGGTTCATCAAGTCCATTTTTTTGTTTGCTTGGTGCAGACCTACAAATGTATTGTAAGATACTTGGGGCTTACCTATTTTTCCTTTTTTAGTCTCGAGAATAATTACACCGTTTGCACCTCTAGTTCCATAAATAGCTGTTGCCGAAGCATCTTTTAATACGCTAATAGATTCGATATCGTCTGGATTGATAGAGCTTGCGTTGAAATCTTCAATAGGAAAACCATCTACTACATATAAAGGTGCATTACTTTGGGTTATGGAGTTACCTCCACGAATGGTAATACTAACATCGTCGCCGGGTTGACCTGAGTTTGACGAAACTTGCACACCTGCAATACGACCTGCCAAAGCTTCTTCGAATGAAGTAACAGGTGCTTTAGTCATTTCTTCTATTTTAACCTGCCCTACCGAACCGGTGAGATCCTGTTTACTTACCTGTCCGTAGCCAATAACCACCACTTCTTGCAACGAAGTAAGGTCTTCCTTTAGCTTAATTGGACTATTCCCTATGTTTTTAGCGAGAATTTCACGTTGTTGATAACCAATTAGTGTAAAAACAACTAGCTCGTTATCTTTTCCCTTGATAGAAAATTTACCGTCTTTATCAGACACCGCACTTCTTTTGGTATCTTCCTTCATACGTACGTAAACACCAACCAAAACACCTCCTTCTTCGTCTGTTATTGTACCGCTAAACGATTTGAGGTTCTGTTGTGCAAACGTAGGTAGCGCACTAAACAGTACCAACACCGCCCATAAAAGCTTTTTAGATTTTAATAGCCTCTGCATTATTGCTTCAATTTTAAATTCATACATATTGATCGCAACCTTATTATTTAGGCAAAGCAAAAGCTACCTAAATAAAAACTTGCTTTATTTAGTTATAAAAAACGAGAGAAATTAATGTGTTAATTTATTTGCTGACCTATTGCACTACCTGATACCCATACCCGTATTCATTTTAAGTTCATTTAGTTTTTTTAAGAGCTAGCACAAGAAACTATCTCTTCTATTTTATTATTCGGTTGCATTTATAATATTATAAAATTAGCATATAAACCCATTACTCTAATTGTGATTATTAGCTATTTATTATAGGATTTTATCATATAACCATTTATACAATACTGCCTTGCTTAACTAAGCATATGCTCCTACAGTAAGAAAAACAAAAGTTTGCAAAATACAATAGTATAAAGAGACTTCATTGGCTTTTTGGTAAAATATTTGATAAATAACTATTTCACCACATTGGATAGTTATCGAAAATTCTTGATTTTATGGAAAGTGATAAAGTTGTTATTATGATTATTGGCAGCCCCTCCTAAACCATCGTCAAAAGCGGTTCTTGAAACAAAAAGAATATCTTTGCCTTCTACCAACCAATCGGCATATTGAAAAGCATGCTTCAAAATATCTGGATGCTGTAAAACAATCTTGTTAACTTGCCAGTTCATCAAATCAGTAGAACTACATAAGGCCAATGTATTTCGAATATGGGTGGAGAATTTAACCTTCGGCAATTTTTTGGCTCCCAATTTTACATCTTCTGGCACATAATTAACCAGCGACCAATATTTTTTAGATTTCTTATCATATTTAATCACAAACTTTTTACTTCCTCCCGGAAAAAGAATAAAGTCTTTAGCATGATCGAAAGTTGCTACTTTGCCATCTGTACTTATTCTAACAATAGCTGCTTTTTCATCAAAACTACCTTTGTCATGTACCCTTAGTACATTAACCAATTCCCCATTAGGCGCAACAAGCGCATTTCCTTCTACCCATCCACCAAATTTTCCGTTAAGATAAGTGCTATCCATAGGGATGAAATTACTTTTTGTCCAACTTTCTGCTTTTAGCAAATCTGCATCCTCAGGAGCAGAAATCATCATAGCAGCATAACGTGGGCCCCATATTTTTCGATCAGTTCCCGAAGCATCTTCAATAGCTCTCCAGATACGGCCATTACTATAAATTGGCGGTGTTGACGCTACGTGATATTCGCCCTGCAACAATAAGCCGCTATTTGTATCAACAGGTGCTGTCCATGTGCTACCATTGTCTGTTGATTTACGTAAAATTAAATTGCCATGATGTTTATTGGTACCTATAAAATAAACTTCTTTATTGTGCACAAACAATTTAGACCAAAAAGCACCATTAATTTCTGTTACTAATCGCCATGTTTTACCTTTATTAGTAGAGCGGTAAATATTTGAAATGGCCATTTCATGTTCTTTTGTAGAAGGACCAAAGTTATCGTGAGAAACCAAATAATCGCCATTTGGTAACTTACAGATACTTGGCGAGCCCAAATAAACCTTACCACTTTTGGGTTTGTGCGCTATTACAGTACCAGGCACTTCGCTAAAATTGGCCTCTTGTGCTTTTACATTTAGTGCAATTAATCCGCATAAGCTTAAAAAAGCAAGTTTAAATAATTTCATTACCATGATAAGTCTTTTCTATCGTAAAACATATAAGTTCCGTACTCTGTACCTACTACAAGATTTAAGGTTTTTCCGTTGCCGCCAATATAGGCTGTAGTTGGCGCACATTCATGCGCACCTAACAAAATGTCTTCTCCTTTAAACTTCATCATTTTAGGAAACTCAAATACGGGCTCGGAATCTGTTCCTACATTTCGCATAAACAGTACCGCAGCTCCTTCATTTTTCTTCTTACGGTTATAAGGCAACCCTGTTTTTGCATTGGGAATAGAAGCCCCCCTGCCCGTTCCAACCAACATATCTTTTACCCCATCGCCGTCCCAATCTACAATATGAATTTTAGCTCTGCCTACCTGTCCACCTTTACGTCTATGACCGTTGATGTAGGAACCATCGGTTAATTTGAGCTTTCCGCCATCGCTTATATTATAGGCATCTATTTTATAATATAAATGAAACTGATTATCGGCATCTAAAATCACGTAAGCATCTTTACCTGCCATATTTGCAACACCAGGCGTAGAGCGCCATCCACCATGCACATCTAATCCTTTAATATACAATGGCTTTTCTACAGCTAGTTCAGGTTTTGTTTTTGTTCCTATATTAAGGTGTACCATAAATTTCCCACGACTATCTCCAAAAAGAATATCGGGCAAACCATCGCCATTCCAGTCGTAAACTACGGGGCAAACATAGCCCCAACGTGCTTCTTGAGGGCCTTGTATATCTTCTCTGTAACCAGGTTGCACATGAATATCTATGCCGCCCGCCTTTAAGGCTACCGGATCTTGGTAAGCCGGATTTTGGTTAGTGCCAGTATTCTTAAAAAACAGGATTTTACCGACCGAATTTCCAGAAATCATATCAATTACACCATCACCATCCCAATCGGCAAGGCTTGGCACCACTAACGAACCACCATACAATAATGGATTTTCTTGCTTCAGCGGCAATGCGTCTGAAAAAATTAAATTTCCATTTTTATCTTTCTGTTTTGTATTAGGATAAAACACAATACTGCCTTCTCCAGAAACGAATAAACCTTCTTTATTTTGTGACCCTTTAAAATAGGCTACATATCCGTTTACAGACGGGCTTCTGTGAAGAATATGGTTTTTATCTATCACATATTTTAATGGAGCTAATTCCTCATTTATGATGTTATGAGCATGAATATTACCAAACCTAGTGCCATAGATGAGATATTGTTCGGTGTTATCTTCGTAACTGGTATAACCGCTAATGCCATAGTAGGTTTGATCTAAGGAGGTGAGTTGCTTAGCTTCCAACTTGCTCAGATTGTCTAAGCTGTTGGCTACTGCACCGTAAATTCCTACTTCGTTTAAATCGTTTGGCCAAAAACCTTCGGGTGTATAATAAGCACTATCGGTGGTTATCTTAACTTTTTCTTTATTAGGTTTTGAAATTGTAAACAGGAATAGGTATTTGCCTTGCACTGTTCTTATCACACCAAAAGTGGTTGCTCCAGAAGGCAGGCCTGTAATAGCGATATCCTTAGTTTTACCAAAAGCGTTAGCGTTTCTATCAAAAGTTGCCGATTTTAACATTTTGCCACCAAAACGCCAAAAACCATGTATTTTTTTGGAAGGTGTTTGGATAACGACTGTTCTTTGCCCACCTGTTTCTTCGAAGGGGAGCTTAATTTTTTCACCTTGCGAAAATACGGGCTCTCCTTTTTCTGTAAATTTCTTGAAATGATACAAATAAGTACCTGGTCGCCGAGCATCACCTGTTAAAAAGAGATCTGCATCATCGTCATCGTTCACCTTTGCCATACCTGCAATTACCCCCGTTAAAGATGGTGATGCAAATTGCCCAATACCGTTAGCCGTGCCATTTTTAATAGCCTGCCCACTTGTTAGGAAATTAGCATTTGTTTGGGCTTTTGTGCCTAAACCCAATAGGCATATCACACCAATAAAAAAATTTATTTTCAGCATCATTCCTTTATAAACTTATGGTTAATTACAGGTTGTCCTTCTACAAATAAACTGGCCACGTAAACACCCTTTACCAACAAAACAGGGAATGTTAATTTGTTATTGCTACTGGCTAGTTTTACTTTTTGGAGCCATATTTTTTTCCCAGCCATATCATAAATTTGTATAGTAGCTGCACCATTAATACTTTTTGTAAACACATTTACAATATCGCTTTGCGCAGGAGCCTGTACCTGAAAGTTATTTTGGCTTAGTTTAACGGCTACCACTATGGGCTTTGAAAGCTGAGTAACACCATTAAAATCTACCTGTTTTAACTGATAGTAATTTAAGCCCAAAAAAGGATTCTGGTCTGAGTATTGATAATTGCTTTTGGTTGTTGCCGTTCCATTACCATTCACTCGCTTTAAATAGTTGAACTGTTTTCCATCTGTACTTCTTAACACCTCGAAATGCGAATTTTCTTTTTCTGTTGTAGTGCTCCAATTTAATGTTACCGAGCCTTTGTTAGCCTTGCCTGCAAAAACCAAATTATCAATTGGCAAAACATCTAAGTTATCGGCAATGGTGCCTGTAAAAGTAAGTACGGTTCTGCCTGTAGTGCTATTTTCGCCTTTTCCAAAACCAAAACCTCTTTCGCTAATCGTTCCAGTTGCATCTGCTCCCCAAGCGTAAATTCTAAAATAAACAGTAGTGTTGCCTGTTAAATTTTTTAAAGTGTTGATGCCTTTTAAGTTTACTTCTGGCTGTACTTCTCCTTGTGTGTCGGTAAAACCAATGCTGGTATTTCCTGTGGCAACTTCAACATAGTTGATATTATCTAAACTGTAAAACCATTTATAGTTTTTTACAGATTTACCATTCGATGTTCTTAAACGAGCTTTAATACTACTAAAACTTACTTTTTTAGTACTGTTTAAGGTTACTGCAGCCTGAAAAAAAGCATTTGTATTAAAGGCTGTGCTAAAATCGTTACTTGGGGCAAAAGTTGCTACATAAGAATAGGTAGAATTATTAGCAGATACCGCTCCAGTACCGCCTCTACCTAAAGTAGCTTGTTGTACATGATTAGTGTTAATGATATTGGCATGAATAGACATATTTTCTTTCCCTGCCAAATCGTAATTCCAATTGGCCAAATCTACACCATTAAAAACTGTAGTTCCCTTTAATTCGAGAACTGGACTTGTATCTCCAGCGGCATTTACGCCAATGCCAAAACCTCCTAAATCTGTTAAAGCCCCCCATCCGTACAGCCTAAAAGTTACCGTCTTGGTATCATCTAGGTTTTGTAATTCGGCAATTGCAGATAAATCAACAGTGGGCTGCACATCTCCGCCAGAGTTTCCTACTAAAACGCTAGCACTTTTAGTGATTTCCTTAAAACTAGCGCCGTTTACACTGTAATACCAACTTGCTGCAAGTGGACCATTACTGTTTTTCCGAATTTTAGCCTCTAATGCTGCTAAAGACATTACCACATCAGTTTTTGGCTTTACTGTAAACGTGATATAATCATGATTGGCAAGCGCTGCTTCTTTTGAATTTATGGCCGAGCCGGCTGGCCCATAAGAAGTTAATTTAGAATAATATCCTCTTGTTAAACTATAAGGAGATAAGCCCGGACCTCTTTCTAGTAAAGATGTATAAACATTAGCACTTGTGGTAGTAGAACTTACGTTTGCTGTTTCTCCAGACAGGCTACTAAATTGCCAAGACAATAATGTTGGCTTTGTTTCTGGAATAGCTTTCACTTCACCGCCAATTACCAAACTAGGCGTATCATCTCCGCTAGGATATCGCCCTATGGCAAAACCCCCAGACGAGCTAATGGCACCCCAAAATACTAAACGAAAGGTGGCCTTTTGCGGATATGAAAGGTTTTGAAGTGGCGTTAAACCGCCCACATGGATGGTAGATTGTATAAGACCTTCGCTGTCTGTACTGGTAAATGGGATATTGTAATCGCCAATTTCTGTAAAGTTTGTACCATCTGTACTGTAAGCCCATTTGTAGTAAACTGCCCCAGCGCTATTTCTTCGTAATTTAGCATCAATACTATGAATATCGGCCATATAACCAGATTTAGGCGCTACATCGAATTGTAGGTATTGGCCATTTGTCATTGCGTTTGCGAATGAACTGGCTGGAGAAGTTGCCGTAGAATTGAAAGAGCGTAATAAACTTGCCGTGTTGTTTAAACCTATACCTCTACTTAGGGTAGCTACATTTAAATTGGTATTGGTAAAAGTAGTTGTACTTGTGGCTTGATTGCCCGCAGCATCTGGATTGCTAAACTTCCAAGAGAGTATTGGGGTTGACTGTGTTTGTGGCAATAAATCTGCTGGAGAATCTGTCAATTGTTTTGTCCTAAATCCAGCTATGCGATGAAAAGTAATAAGATTTGCATTATGGTATCTTTCACCATACCAAGAAGTACGGCTTACAGCAACAATATCATCACCTTCAAATTGCCAATCGGCATATTGAAAACCAAAAACATCCCAAGTTTTTACAGGATAACCTTCATTCCATTTAAGGATATCGTATTTATGTTCCCAATTCACCAAATCGGCCGATGAATATAAAGCCAATACGTTGCGCTGATGCGAAGGCAAGTTGTAGGTTTCCCAAGTAGAAGTGAATGTACTTATTTTGCTGACAATAGTCCAATATTTACCAGATGTGGCATCGTAACGGATGGTGAATTTAGATTCTGCTCCTGGGAAATGTGCATATTCGGCTGCGGTATTGTTAAAGGAAATGGTACTTCCGTCGGCACTTACCGATATTTTAGCTGCCACCTCGTAACGTTGTAAACCTGCTGCGCCACCTGTAGTAATGGGCATAGCACCGCCTACTGCTTGCCAAGTTTCTAAACGCATAAAATCTATCATTTCGCCACTTGGTGTTACTACCATATTGCCTTCAAACCAATTTGGTCGTTTAGCGTTTAGCCAGCTTTCATCAAAACGCATGATGTTTGATTTCGTCCAGTTCGACGCATCTAATAAATTGGAATTTGCTGGAGCAGAAAGCACAAAAGCATGAAAATCTCGCTCATTGTTAGGATCAGGGCTTTCTTCGTAAGCTCTCCAAATACGTCCGTTGTGTACAACAACAGGAACGGGGCCTGTGTGGTACCTTCCTGCAAACAATAATCCGTTTGTATGGTCTGTAGCTTTACTCCAACTAAATCCGCCATCCAACGATTTGTAAATTACAATATCTCCAAATGATTTGGCTGTTCCCATCAAGTACAAAGCATTGTTATGAACAAACAGCGTTGCCCAATGGCAGTTAGGAATTTGTGTTGTAAAACTCCAGGTTAAACCTTTATCTGCTGAGCGATAAATAGCAGCAACTGTACCTGTGTAATCATGAGAAACCACATAAGTGCCATCGGGTAAAATTGCAATACTTGGCGAAGCATAGTTTCTAGTAAGTGGTGTGGAACTTTGCGCTATAACCGCACCCGGAAAAGCAGTTTGTGCAACTGCTATTTTGGCAATATTTAATAAAAATATAGAAATGCAAATAACAACGCTTTTTAAATTGCGTATATCCTTCATACCATTAAGCTTAAATTTGATTAGGTTTTAATCAAATTTAAAACACAGAACACAGTATAACTTCCCGTTTGTTCGCTAGTTGATATAGGATATTATCATAATATAAGCCTTCTGTTAGAACCTTTTTTGATGCACCTCACCTATTCCAAAACATTTGTTTTAGCACTAAGAATTTTTTGGGGTCCTGTGCTTACTTAGTAAGCAAAAAAACCTGTAAAAACACGCCATTCTCCGATTTCACATATCTGTTATAAGCTATTTTACTTCCATCGTTTGACCATACTACAGCCCCATTTAATTTTTCTGGAGCTTGATATTTGGGCGTAAGTCTTTGCGATATGCCCGAAGATATTGCTGTTATAAACACGCTTTGGTCGGCAATGTAAGATAAGTACAATCCGTCTGGGCTGATGTTGATAGGACTAGCGATAGAAAAATCATTATTAGTTACCTGTTTAATCTCTCCGCCATTGAGAGCGTTGGATGATACCGAATAAGCTTGTACTATACCTTTATCATCTTCTGATAGAAAAAATATTCGGCTACCATCTGCACTGCTGCGTAACCAAAACCGAGGGCCTTTAGCTCCTTTCCCTAGTGATTGGGACAAGTTTGCCATAAAAGTAACACGACGTTGTGTAATTTGACTTGGTACCGCAGGCCTAGTAGTAGCTGTGCCTGCTGCATTGTCATTAAAATTGCTTTGTGTTAAGTCATCCGCTATATCGCTTACAAAAATTTCTGTGATAGTTTCGCCGTTTGCATTTTTAACGTTACCCTGAAAAGCAATTGCTTTGCGTTGACGAGTGCCGTCTGCTTTGATGTAGCCATCTTTACCAATCCAACATTCGTCGAAGGCTTTATCGATTTCATTGCTACCTGCCACAGGGTTTTCAACTACTGTTGCTGCCAAAACGGAAAACATTTCGCCATCGTTATTTTCTAAATTAGCAAGATTTGCTACAACTACCTTTTTGGGAAACATTAAACCGATAGTGCGTAAATCTTTAACCCGAGCATCTGTTTTTGCCAATTGCTCTATTACATAATCATTATAGGTGTAGCTAATCATTTCACCATCGCCACTCCAAGAATGCGCATGCGTACCACCCCTCAAAGCACCAATGGTATAAGGTTTGTCTAAACTACGGGCATCCATAAAAATGGGTTGTCCTGGTTTATCGATGTCTATTGCTACGCCTGTACGGCGAGTAAAATCATAAGGTTTTTGAGCATCCGCATTGCGAATACCTTGAATAAATATCACCCTATCTGTTACAGGCGAAAAGCTAGCTGCACCAACACCTGGCCCATGCGCTGTTTGGTTAGTAGTTTTATAAATGGTTCTTTCTTCTCCCGTTTTTGTATTAACGATACCGATGCTACCTGTAATTTTAATATCACCATCGTTATTTCTATGATCAAAAACTATCCACTCGTTATTAGCTGAAAATACTTGACCAGTATTTAACGTATGCCCGACTTCGCTATTGGTTAACTGTACTATTTTTTTATCGAACATACGAACTACTTTTTTTGGGCTCTAGGGTTTAACATGTAATAAAAATGACCGTCTTCGGCACCTATTAATAAATCAGGAACACCGTCTTTGTTCCAATCTACCGTAGTTGGGCTTGTATCGTGTCCTGCTAAGTTTAAAGCATCTAAAGTGCCCTCATCGCTTAGTTGCACTACATTTTTCTTACTACCTGTATTTCTTAATAAGGTTGCATTATTGCTATTTACCAAAACATCTAACTTACCATCGCCATCCCAATCTACAATGGTAAACTTTCTACGCCCACTTTGACCCGCTTTGCCTGTATTTAGCTTTAATAAATTAGGTATGCTATCAATTACAGCGTGCTTTTGCGAATAGCCCGAAAATTTAGTTCCGTAGAAAATACGTTTACCTGGCTTTAACCAAAGCTCTTTGCCTTGTTTAAATCTTTCGAAATAGGTTAAATAGCCACCAGTATCCAACATCACTATATCGTTGAGCTTATCTTTATTCCAATCTACCACAAATGGAGTAGTGCGCCATTGTGTTACCAAGGTATTTGGTTTTGGGTTCCACCAGTTCCAGCTAGGTTTATGTGCAGCTGCATTGGCTTCCCATTTTACTTTTATGTTTTGTGCTTTGCCTAATTTTGGCGCTTTGGCTGTACCAATATTTTTGTACCACATTACTTCACCAAAAATAGAATTGATGACCAAGTCTTTCAAGCCATCGCCATCCCAATCGGCAACAGCAATGGTAGTGTAGCCCCATTTGGCTTCTGCTGGCCCTTGAATAGAACCATTCTCTCCGGCTTGGATACGAATAACCTTGCCATCACTTTTTAAAAGTTGCGGCGCAGCAAATTTTGGTGTTTCGCCATTCATACCTAAGTTCTTGATGAAAGCAATATGTCCGGCCGAATTACCCACTACAATGTCTTGGTTTCCATCATTGTCCCAATCTACCCCTACTGGCGTAGCTAAAGCACCAAACTTTACATTATCGGCCTTTTGTTTGAAATAGTAAGGCTTTTTGAATATTGGCATCCCATTCTTTTTCTTTCCCGTGTTTTCTATCAAAGCTACGCGTCCGTCTTCATCTCCAACTACTAAATCAACATGACCGTCTTGGTTCCAATCTACAGCAGTTGGTAAAATCATTTCTAAATCCATTTTAATGATTGCACCCGCTTCATCTATCAGGTATTTCCCTTTAGCAAATTTTGGTTTTTCTTTAGTCCCGATATTTTCGAAATAAGTCATTTTATCTAAAAACTCGCCACAAATAATATCTAAATCGCCATCCCCATCAAAATCGGCAAAATTGGGCGAAGGTGCGCCATAAACATCTATATCTAAACCATCGGCCTGTATGCGGCCTTTATTTTCGTACTTACCATTGTTGTTTTCTATCAAATAGAGGAAACCACGTAATGGTCCTTTGGTCCAATTACCATTTTTATCGAAAGCGTTATCCCAGCCGTAATCTCCCCAATCATCAATACCCACAACAATATCATCGTCGCCGTCGTTATCAATGTCAACAAATTTCCATTGGTTAAAACGGTTACGGCCTTTTAAATCTTTAAGAATTTCTTCTGATGGAAAAAGCTTTGTTTTTTTCTTCCCTAAATCTTTAGTAAAGTTGGTAAGCTCTATTCCAGGAGTGGTGTAGCGAGCTTTTCCGTTGTTGGTATAAGATATTTGGATATTTTTCACTGCAGGCCCTAGCCTAACTGGCTTTTCGAAAACCGGAATTTTGTCTCCCGATTTATTTTCGAAGAACCAAACGCCGTTAAATGGCTTATCAGGACAAGAAACCAGCATATCCATATCGCCATCGCCATCCCAATCTACCGGAACAGGCCAAGCCCATAAACCAACACCTAAATCTACCACTAAACCAGGATTATTGTATTTCAATATTTTTAGCTTAGGCGTTTCTGCTGGCTTAGGTTTAATATCTTTTTTTAACGTAAAGGCAAGTAAACTAGCTGAGGTAAGCAAAGCTAGGCCTGTTATCCATTTTTGTTTCATCACTATATTGGTTGATTTGTTCTTTAGTTGATTTGTTGTTTAGGGCTTTGTTAATTTCAAATGCCCAAGTTTTTTAAAAATTTAATGATTTCGCTATTGATTTCAGCATTTTTTGCTGAGCTAAATCTACCATGTAAGCCGTCTTGAACGGTAATCATTTCATTTTTCACTCCGTTTTTATCTAGTGCTTCTTTTAGCCTTACCGAGTGCTGATAATTTACGGATTGATCTGCTGTACCGTGTACAGAAAAAGTAGGTGGAGATGTTTTGTTAACATACATTAAAGGCGATAAAACTTTCGCAAAGTTTTGATCTTTGGCCTTCTTGCCCAACCAAATGGCATTTCTAGTTCCGTTTTTAGAATTGATGTATTCCCAAACATCGGTAATTCCGAATTTATTTATTATCGCAGCAATTTTAATTGGTTTTTTATAATCGCAATCTGTATCAAATTGCTTATTATTACCTTGATACCCTGCAAGCAAAGCCAAATGCCCACCTGCAGAGCCTCCCATTAACACTACTTTATTTGGATCGATATTGTATTTTGTTTCTTTCAATAAGAAACATAGCGCAGTTCTTACGTCTTCTACTGCAGCAGGCGCAGGCGCATGTTTAGCTAAACGGTACGCTATGGTAGCAACTGCATAACCTTGCTTAAAAAAAATCTTAAACTGATTTGCAGTTCCTTTTGAGCCCTGTGTCCATCCGCCGCCGTGTACAAATAATATTAAAGGTGTAGATTTTGTAGTATTTTGTGGGATAAATAAATCCATTACTCCCTGCCAGTCGCCTACCGTTTTATAAGATAAATCTAAATAATGATCGTATTTTTCTGGCAGATAACGTTTCGCCGCCATTTCATCTTGCGCTAGGCTAATGAATGGCAAAACCAACAACATCAACAATACGCTTATATTTTTATTCATTTTCTCAGTTTAATTCTAATTTTTCGTTGTTACCAGATACAGGTATTACATGGGTATTACCCAATTGTCTGTACGGAAAGATGAGGCTGGCAAACCGTGTTTATTCACTAAATCGCCAAGAACCCAAGCTTTAAATGCATAACGTACCGAAACAGGATTCTCTACTTCAGTTGAGGTAACTGTAATGCCTTCTTTTGTAATTTTAGCCTTTGCTGGATAGAAAACTTGATTTTTACCTGCCACTTCGAAGTTGTTAGACTCTTTTGCATTACCAATAAACTTTAAACCATTTGCATGATCAAATTTTAAAAATACTTTATTTCCCGTTATCACTTGACTTTTATAAACTGGACCTTGATAAGGAATCTTTGTCATTCCATAAGTTTTATTTAGGGCCAAAAATGAAAGTCTATCGCTTACGGTTTGTTTATCTGGCGGATGAATAGTGTTTTGCGCACCTACATCCATAATTACTGCCATTCCAGAATTAGGGATTACACTTTCTGCTTTTAATTGAGCTTCTCTTAAAAATGGTACTTTTGGTTGTAACTCTAACATTGCCCTAGATAGTTTTTCTGTTTTAGCAATATAAGGCGCTATTTGTACATAGTAAAAGGCAAAATCGCCCAGCCCCCAACGTGCCCTCCAGTCTTTAACCATTTCTGGAAACATTTTCAAATAGTTTTCTGGCTCATGTCTATTTTGTTCGCCTTGGTACCAAATTACCCCTTTTATTCCGTAACCTACAATAGGGTTAATCATTCCGTTGAATAAACCTGTAGCTACATTTTTGTTTGCAAATGCCGCATTGTTATCTTCCGGAATTTTCACATCTGGGTAGGAGTTTAAGCTTTTTGCGCTCATCCAGGCTTGCACCAACGTACCGCCCCAGGCTACTTGGATAATGCCCACAGGAACCTTTAATTTTTCGTGTAGTGTTTTTGCAAAAGTATAGCCTACGGCACTAAAATCGGCTACCACTGCTGGCGTAGCAGCTTTCCACTCTCCTTTTATATCATCTAATGGCTTTGACCAAGTTACTTTTTCTCCCAAATACAATCTAATTTTATCGTTATTAGCATTTCTAATAATTTGTGCAGAGTTGGTTACAGGCTGATCTTTGAAACCTTTTAGGGGCATTTCCATATTTGATTGACCAGAAGCAACCCATACTTCACCAATTAAGATGTCATTTAATTTAGTTTCATCGCCATCATTAATAACCAATGTGTAAGGCCCACCAGCGCTAGGGGTGGCTACTTTTATGCTCCAATTGCCCAATGCAGGTTTAACTTTGTAAGATTTTCCATTCCATGAAGTGGTTACTACAACCTCTCCTTTCGTTTCCGATTTTCCCCAAATAGAAACTTCTGTGCGTTGTTGCAACACCATGCCATCTGAAAATATTGATGGTAGTACTACTTTAGCTTGAGTATTTAAATTGAGAAAAAACAGGGGAAGTACTCCTAAAAAAAACTTGAATTTCATATCAATATATACTTGGTTATTAAACAGATTTCAAGACAGCCTATCATCATGTTCTATCTTGTTACTGTTGTATTTTGCTAATTTAGTTGTAACCAATAACATTGCAATTACTTTTATTTCCCAATGTATGTAGGATATTATCATGCTTATGGTATTGCAAGTTAATTAGCACCTAAATATATACCACTATGGATTAGAAATCCATAGTTTTAACACATTAAAAGCCTTAGCAAACGTCACTTCCAAGACATTAGCACGAGGAGGATATGGAAAGAACGACAGCTCTATCCATAGATTTATCTTTGTACCTCATCGAAATGACGGAAATAGTATAGAACACTTATAGAAACTAAGGCAACTGTAATAAATTACAGGTTTTTAACCCTTAACTAGCTAATAAAAACAACAAAAACCTAGATTAAACAACATTCTCTTAGCCTTCAAATCAAAGCGCAAAATTGAAATTATCACTTCTTGTGTCACCATTTTTTAGTAATTTAGTTTACTTTATATTTAAGGGTATCCATCCTTAAAACAAATATCTGTTTCTATTTTAAAAGTCCACCTCAAGTCCACCTTAACTCCACCTCAAGTGCACGTTAAGTGCACCATAACTGTTGTGGTCCTAGTATGTTCCTAGTGTGTTGCTCCAATACACCATTATGCCTGTAGTACATTGTCGTTCAGTATCCCCTCTTTTAATTTCCACTTCACAGGGGAACACATAGGGTTTAACTATGCAATGCCACTAAGCTAACGTGAATTATGGATTTTTTTTAGTGAACGACAGTATCTTATCACCTGCAAAGCGCTTTTCCAACTCCGATAAATTAATACAACGTGAGTTTTGGGTCTTAATTTAGCTAAACAGAACCTGAAATAAATTCAGCGCTTGCTCCGAGTATCGGAGGTGACGGTAAATTGGCGTTTCGTCTCCCGAAATTAATTCGGGACTACAACACAAAACATCCAAAACTCACGTTAAGTTAAGAAAGTTTAGCCCGTTGGCGGGGACGCCAACGGCCGCAAAAAAACGACAGCACCTTATCCCCTACACAGCGCTTTTCCAACTCCGATAAATTAATACAAGCTATGCCAAGTATCGGCATGTTACAGCTTGCACCATTTGCTTTGAAGTATCTGTACTAAAACAATTAACCATTTGTACTGAGGCTTGAGCTAAATGCCATTAAGTTTAAAAAGTTTAGCCCGTTGGCGAGGACGCCAACGGTCCGCAAAATCAAGTGTTGGCGTCCCCGCCAACGCTTAACTTAATGACATTGGGCTTGAGCTAACGTATAGTTCAATAAAAAAGGGATGAACAGATTATACAAATCTCATTCATCCCTTTTGGATTAGTAACAACAACTTCTAGTTCTCCGTTGCCGCTTTTGCTTCTTCTTTTAATTTAGCACTAATCTCTTCAACTCTTTTCTTTTGCTCATCGGTTAAAACAGCCAAACGAGCCTGATTTCTTTCTTTCGTAGCTGTTTTAATAGCTGCTTTTTGAGCTTTTTCATCCAAAGAAGTATCTTCCTTTATTTGTTTTGCTTTTTGGGAAGCCTCTTTGTTGATAGTCGCAATTTTTTTAATCTGGTCTGCATCACAACCAATTTCTGTTAAAGATGTTTTATTCCAAACAAACGAAGTTGGTTTTTTAGGGGCATCTTGTGCATTTGCAAACAATACAGCCGAAAACGCTATGCATAGCGTTAATAATAATTTTTTCATTGAAATTTATATTTAATTGATTAAATACCTGTTGTGCATTTAGGAAA
>NZ_DHDZ01000003.1 GCF_002399615.1 Pedobacter sp. UBA4863
GTTTGGCTGCCCAAAGGAGGGCTTTTAGACCAAAAACTAGACTTAACCTACGACCCTACTTATGCCGGGGGTTCTTTTGGTATTTTTGCTAATAGACTCCTTTCCTCTGAAGATAAAATGAAACTTAGTATTGGTTTGACAGGCGTAAATAAAACTGGGACATATTATTTTAACAATAATGGTGTAATATATCGAAACTCTAAGTCCGACTGTTATTATTTTGAAAATAGAATTGTTTCTGGTTCATTAACCATTACTAAATTAGATTTGATCAACAAATTTATTTCAGGTACGTTCGAATTCAAATTGGAAAAGAGTGGTTGCCCAATCATCAACGCTACCCAAGGGCGTTTCGATTTAAAAATAGAATAAACTAAATCAAAATATTATGAAAAAAATCTATTTAATACTCATCATTTTTGTGATGGGTTTTAGGCTTGCCTATGCCCAAGATACCACCTCATTAGCAGGCAAAATGCAGTTCATTTTTGCCCAGTTAAACCGTAGTGCCATTTCCACAGGTTTTTTAGAAGAACGGGCATTTCCTTTGGTTTCGTTAACGCCTTTTAATGGTACGCTTACCGATAGCAATAAAGTGCAATTAAATACTTTAAGGGCTACCTATTTTACGCATTATACTGCCTGTATGCTCAATACCAACCCCCTATTGCCCATTGATAGCCTAAACAACCGCATTAACCAATATCTGCCATTGGCAGACACCATACCTATTGCCATCCATTTTGGCGAGTTAAACGCTTTTAAAAGTTATGCTGTTGCTAATAACCTGCTTAGTATAGCTGGCGATGATGTATTGCATGATGTGCCCGGACGATTAGAAAACCCCTACCTGTTAAAATACCTGTTTGCAGCCACCCCTTTAAAAGACGGTTTTTCCACGGGAAATTTTGCTTTGGTGTTTAAACCCAATCTCTTTTTTACCAACAGCAGCCTTACGGTTAGTGCACTATATATAGATTTTGACGATGGTAACGGCTACCAGAGTACCAGTTGGAACACTCCTTTAACACCTAACTACACTACTGCTGGTGTCAAAAACATTAAATTAAAAATGGTAATGAGCAATAGCAGCCAGTACGAGTGCTATGCGCCCATTACCGTTGCCGATATACCTGCATTATCACGTTACCTGCCTGAAACTGTTAATCTTATCAAGGACTTTGATGAAACAAGTAATCATAGTGGCGGTAGGGTATTTGTTAGGCTGAGTAGTACCAATAACACTAACCACCTTAAAAAACCTTTGATTGTATTAGAAGGATACGATGCAGCGCAGATTGCGCCTAACTTAACACAGGGAGGAAATTACAGCTATAATCATTTTATAGATAAAATAGATGACGAAACAGTGCCATACGACTTCAACTACCAGTTAGACGAGGAAGGAGAATACGATTTGGTTTTTATAGATTATGCCAAAGGTACAGATGATATAGTACGTAATGCCAACTTGTTTAAAGCAGTGCTTAACTGGGTAAATGCAGATAAGGTGCTTAGCGGAGCACCGCAACAAAATGTGGTAATGGGCATTAGTATGGGCGGTTTGGTGGCCCGCTACGGCTTGGCACAAATGACCAAGAACAATGAAACTACCGATACCCGCTTGCTCATTACCCACGATAGCCCGCACCAAGGGGCTAATGTACCAGTAGGGCTGCAAAAAGTAGTGCAGGCCTTGGGAGATGCAGAAATGTTTGGACGGAGAATAACAGATGTATTTCCACAATATAATGAAGCCATAGCTTTATTCAACGAGACGGCATCAGCACAGATGCTTACTTATAGGTCATCATCAGCTAATGGCGCTATACAAAACAATACTTGGCTTTCGGCAACTTATAGGCCTATGATAACTTTTTTACCATCAGATCCACAACCTACTTATCGTTTTATAGCCACCAGCCAAGGATCTGAGTGTGGTACGCAACTATTTCCTCCAAGTAGCCAATTGTTAGATGTACAGGGGAACGGTGGTGCGGCAATGATAATTATCCCTGGTTTAAATGGAAATGTAGAAGCTAAAATAAAGGCAAATGCCTTACCTGCGCTCGGAGGAAGCATAGAGTTATCGAAGGTTAAACTAGAAGCTAAGATTAAATATTTCTTTGTTAGAATTAAAAAAGAGACCTTTAATCATAGCTACACCTTGAACTCGTCAGCTTATTTACCCATAGATGGTGCTTCGGGGGGAACATCTCCAATTGGAGCAATGGGCATTGCCCCCCAATCAATGGGTGGTATTATTGGCTTTTTCTTAGGGGCATATAAATTAAATCTAAATACGGCAAGCGTTAGCAACTTTGCATTTGTACCTACACCAAGCGCATTAGATGTACAGACCTATGATACACCAAGTCTTTCATCAACTTATATTGGAGGGTGGCATCTTACCAACCCCTCTAGGGCAGCCACATTTATAGCACAAGAGAGTTTTGGTGATACTTCTAATGAAAGCCATACCCGCTTTACAGCCCGTAACGCAGAATGGCTGTTTAATGAAATGGAGAATATTTCAAATACATTGAATTGTTCGGCGAGTTGTATTCCTATCAATATCCCATCCATCTCTGGCCCCTCCTATATTTGCGATAATGGTACAGCTACCTATACCATTTCTGGCGTACCAACAGGCGCTACTGTAATCTGGGATCCCCCCATGGTAGAGGTTATTTCCTCCACAGCTAGTCAGGTAACGGTACGGCTCAACAATGGAGATTATGAGCCCGGCGCTTATAAAATAAGGGCAACAGTAGCTACTCCATGTGGTGATATTTTAGTGGAGAGTAGCCCGGTCATCATGGATCAGCCAGTTTATTTGGTAGAGGCAGACTTTGATTGTAATGATGGTCCCGCTCCCTATCAAAACTTTTGTGGCAATCCTGATGAGCATAGTATCTATGACAATATTTTTAATTACTACCTATCGCAAACACCTGTTGTTCCAACTACGTTAAATTATCGGGTTATCTTGGGGTCAACTGTAACCCATCAGGGGCAAGTTCCCATTACGGCCGCAAGCGGCAGTTTTATGGCACCTGCCGACCTTCAAGTAGGATTCAATAAATTCGAGATTTGGTTTACTGCCAGTGGTAGCCCTTGCAATACAGTAGGAGTAATGAGCGGTGCATGGGTAGAGGTTAGCGACTGTAGTTATTATAGCCGAATGATAATCTATCCCAACCCATCAAGCACCGAGCTAAAGGTTAGTTATATCGAAGAAAAAATGGGCGCCAATAAAAGTAATTCCAAATCATTGCCCATTAGAGATTTCAGCGTAAAACTTTTAAACCAAAAAGGAAAAGTGCTAAAAGAGGGCAAAACCACGGCTACCACCAAAAACATCACCCTGCAAGTAGCAGATATCCCTAACGGTATTTACTATTTGCACATTTACGAGGGCAAAAAAGTAAGTAAGCAGCAGGTAGTTATTGCACATTAATAGTTGAAAGTTCAGCTATTTTACTAGCCTCCCTAATTAAACTATGTTGGTGCTATCACCGTTACCATTTGTTGCGGTATGGTGATCATTTGATTAATAAAACTTTGTCAACTTTCTATACAGTTTGCCAGAAAGTTGACAAAGTTGAAATCTATTTCCTTTTTGGCTTTATGTTAACCCATAATCGGTGTGCTCGACGTTAGCATTTGTTGCAATGCCCTTATTTTATGGAAACGCCAAACGTTGCAATAGCCGCAAAAGAAGGCGTCCCCGCCGTCCATACAATCTTTGACTAACATTTAAACAAGCATTAAATTTCATTGCAAAACCTCTAACATTTTAAAAACGCTAGAGGTTTTTTATATTTATAACCTGAGCTCGATTAATC
>NZ_DHDZ01000031.1 GCF_002399615.1 Pedobacter sp. UBA4863
TAACCTTTAACTAGATAATAAAAACACAATTCCTACCTAAAGTTCCCTCATTATTGGAACTAGTTGATACACATATCAGCGAATTTGAAAAATTGGTTGAGAAGGCCTTGAGGTCGAAAGAGACTTTCAAGCAATGGAAAGTCTCCAAGAAAAAGTTAGCAGAATTCCTAAAAATGGAATTAAAGTTAGATGATATAAATTGCAATTCCAATTGTGCAAGTTTTTCCTAGGATATAAAAATAAAATAAATTCTATTTGATATATGTATTACATATTTATATATTTGTGTATTGAGATTGTATTTTAAACATTTGATCAAGTTTTTAATATAATAGTATTCAATAGCCAAATATTTACTAAAAAATAAGTCATTTATACTTATATATAAAATGAAAACTACCAGTTATAAAAAATCTGCAGAACTTTTAGATAGAGCTAAGAAAGTATTGGCCAGTGGCGTGTCTTCTGAATTTAGGAAGTACAATCATCCACATGCTATATTTTATACACATGGTAAAGGAAGCCGTATCTACGATGTAGATGGAAACGAATATTTAGATTTTACGTTAAGCCAAGGGCCGTTAATTGTTGGTCATTCGCATCCACATGTGCTAAAATCTGTCAATGAATATTCGGAACAAGGGCAAATATTCGCAGGTCAGCATATTCGTGAGATTGAGCTTGCAGAAAAACTGAATAAACTTATCCCTTCTGCAGAGTTAATGCGCTTCTGCTTAGATGGCTCTGAAGCTGTACATACCGCTTTTCGCGTAGCTAGAGCAAAAACAGGTAAGCAAAAATTTCTTCGTTTCGAAGGTCACTATCATGGTTGGTTAGATAATGTATGTTGGGGTAATTCGGCACCATCGGTAGAGGCATTGGGTAGTAGAGAAAATCCAGAGGTATTTGCGTGGTCACAAGGTTTGTCTTCGCAATCAAAAGATGATAGCATAGTGCTACCATGGAACGATTTGGAACTAGTAAAGTTAACACTCGAGAAACGTCATGAAGAAATAGCAGCCATTATTACAGAGCCTGTGATGTGTAACAGCGGTTGTATTCCTCCTAAAGAAGGCTTCTTGCAAGGATTAAGAGATTTATGTAATCAATATGGGATTGCTTTAATATTTGATGAAGTGATTACTGGGTTTAGACTGTCGTTAGGAGGTGCACAAAAGTACTTTGGCATTACGCCAGACATGTCAATTTTTGCCAAAGCAATGGGTAGTGGTTATCCAATTAGTGCTATTGTAGGTAAAAGAGAGTGGATGAGTTTAATAGAAGAAGCTAAAGTTATCCATGCAGGAACAATGAATTCTTGTAATCCAACGGTAGCTGCTTCTTTGGCTACTATCGAAGTGCTAGAGCAAGAGCAACCTTATGAACGAATGTTTAGGTTGGGTAAAAAACTGATGGAAGGATTAAGATTATCAGCTAAAGAAGCTGGTCATGATGTATTGATACAGGGAATGGGACCTATGTTTAATATCAGTTTCACTACACAAGAAAGCATTAATGATTTTAGAGAAACCTTCAATGTAGACAAAGCTAAGCTTAACCAATTTATAGCGGCCATGCACAATAAAAAAGTTAGGGTTATTGGC
Source organism: Pedobacter sp. UBA4863 (assembly GCF_002399615.1). Taxonomy (GTDB): domain Bacteria; phylum Bacteroidota; class Bacteroidia; order Sphingobacteriales; family Sphingobacteriaceae; genus Pedobacter. The sequence goes on from NZ_DHDZ01000031.1 coordinate 1,605, forward strand.
AGGGGACTTTGGTATATCAGCGCAGTGCATACCGATGAAGACATTGAACATGCTATTGAAAAAGCAAAAGAAGTTTTTAACGAGATGTAATACATAGGATGTATGGAAATAGGAGTTCTGCTTCGGAGTATATTGCCGCCAGAAAGGATTAAAACGCGGTTGATTGATGTGGTTGCTTATGCTTCAGATGCAGGATTTTACTATTTAAGGCCTAAAGCAGTAGTGCAGCCTATAGGAGAAGACGAGGTAATTGCATTATTCCATTTCTCATCTCAACATAAAATACCACTTACTTTCCGTACTGGTGGTACAAGTCTTTCAGGGCAGGCCATTACAGATGGTATTCTGGTAGATTTAAGTCAGTATTGGAGCGGTGTAAGTGTAGAGGATACTGGTTGTTTAGTTAGGGTGCAGCCGGGAATTACAGGTAAAATGGTAAATGCCCGGCTTAAAAACCATCAACGGAAAATAGGTCCAGATCCGTCTAGTATTGATGCCGCTATGATGGGAGGCATTTTGTCGAATAATTCTAGCGGTATGTGTTGTGGAGTGCGATATAATTCCTATCATACAACCAAGCATATTAGGTTTATATTGCCTAACGGACAGGTTTTTTCTTCCGAAAATAAAGAAGATTACGAAAGGTTTGAAAAAGACTGTGCTTCGCTTTTTATTACAATACAAAATTTAAGACTACAAGTGCTTTCGAATAAAGTACTTCAAGATAAAATCAGGAAAAAATACCTCTCAAAAAATACAGTAGGTTATTCGCTTAATGCGTTGTTAGATTACGAGCATCCGCTAGATATTATGGAGCATTTGCTCGTTGGGGCTGAGGGAACTTTAGGCTTTATTGCAGAGGCTGTGATGGAAACAGTTTATGATTATCCACTTAAATCGACAGCATTTTTGTTTTTTAAAGATATCTATGCTGCTTGCAGTGTAATTCCTTTACTTAAGGAAACCGGAGCCGAAGCTGTAGAGTTGATGGATAGAGCCTCACTAAAATCTATCGAAGATTTAAAAGGTGCGCCAGCAATCTTAAAATTATTACCTGATGGTGCAGCTGCATTGCTGATAGAATATCAAGCCGCAAATCAAACTGAATTATTGGAGAAAACAGCATTGTTCGAAAGAGAATCGGATAGTTTTTCTTTGCTAGAGAAAGCGAGATTTACAACCGATCCCAATGAACAGTCACTTTACTGGAAATTACGAAAAGGGATGTTCCCAGCGGTAGGTGCAGTTAGAAAAAGCGGTACCACAGTAATTTTAGAAGATGTTGCATTTCCGGTAGAAAGACTAGGGGATGCAATATTAGATATACAGCAGCTATTCAAAAAACATCATTACGATAACGGAATAATTTTTGGTCATGCTAAAGACGGGAATATCCACTTTGTGGTAACACAATCTTTTGCAGAAGATAAAGAGGTAAAACGTTACGATGCTTTCATAGATGATTTGGTAGCATTAGTAGTACAAAAATATGATGGCACTCTAAAAGCCGAACACGGTACGGGACGTAATATGGCTCCTTTTGTGGAGACAGAATGGGGAGAGGAAGCATATCAAATAATGAAAGCGTTGAAAAATGCGATAGATCCCGAAAATTTGCTGAACCCTGGAGTCATTATCAATGCTCAAAAAAATGCTCATTTGCAGCATTTAAAAGCTTTGCCTACAGTAGAGGAAGAAGTAGATAAATGTATAGAGTGTGGTTACTGTGAACATAAATGCCCTAGTAGAAATCTTACATTAACCCCGCGTCGACGTATTGTGGTAAGGAGAGAGTTAGCTGCGCTAGAAATTGCAGGTAAATATAAAGAGCATCGAGAGCTCGTTAATCAGTTTCAGTACGATGGTCTAGCAACATGTGCCGTTGATGGTCTATGCGCATCGGCATGTCCTGTAGATATTAATACTGGCGATTTGGTAAAGCGTTTGAGAAGGGAAAGTCATTCGACTTTGGCTAATAAAATTGCTTTAACTGTTGCAAAGAACTTTAAAGTTACTACTGCAATGGCATCTTTCATGCTTCATTCTGGTCATCAAGTGAATAAGGTTTTGGGCAAAAATACTATGCACAAAGTAACCTATGGGATAAAAAAGATAATACCTGCATTTCCATTGTGGAGTAATCAGCTTATTCCTTCAAAAAGTATTGGGGCAACTAATTTCACCAAAATAAATGGACTAAAAACCGTAGTTTATTTTCCAACATGTATTTCTAGAATGATGGGAGGTGCAGTTACGGGAAAAGATACTTACCATACTTTTTTAAGTGTTGCACAAAAAGCGAATATTAATGTGCTTCTCCCAAAATTAACATCTTCATTGTGTTGTGGTCAAGCATTTTCATCTAAAGGCTATACCGAAGCTTATCGTTTTACGGTAAACAAGGCTATTAACCAGTTATGGGAAACCAGTTTGCAAGGAAAACTAATTATAATATTAGACGTAAGTTCTTGTACACATACTTTGCAGGGATGTAGAGCTGCACTTTCAGAAGATAATAAAAGCAAATTTGATCAGCTTTCGATAATAGATACGATTGATTTTGTTGCAGATTACGTTATTCCGCAAACGCAAGTAAATCATCGAAAATCGAAAATCGTTTTACATCCCGTATGCTCACTGCAAAAAATGGGATTACAGGAGAAATTTTTAATGGTGGCAAGGCATTTTGCACATGAAGTAACGGTTCCATTAAGTGCTGGGTGTTGTGGAATGGCTGGCGACAGAGGTTTTCATTATCCCGAGTTAATACAATCGGCTGCTAGTGCCGAAGCAAGAGAGGTTAGTAGTTGTGAGTATGATGGCTATTATTCGTCTGCAAAAACTTGTGAAATGAGTATGTCCGAAGCCGTTAAAAAGAATTATGAATCGGTACTGCATTTGGCCGATCAATGTATAGTATAAAAACAAAATTAAAATATGAAACTATTCAGATTTGGGAACATTGGAAGCGAAAAGCCAGGCGTTTTAATAGAGGATAAACATTTAGATGTTTCATCATTAATAACAGATTATAATGAGGACTTTTTTGAAACGGGAGGATTGGATTTACTTCAAAAGCAAATAGAGAAGCATGAGAGTAGTTTGCCAATTGTGGATATAGCTACCGTACGTTTGGCTGAGGTGGTTAAAAGGCCATCAAAACTGATTTGTATTGGTCTTAATTATAGAGATCATGCCATTGAAACAAATGCACCAATTCCTGCAGAGCCGATAGTTTTCTTTAAAGCAACTACAGCTATATGTGGGCCTAATGACGATTTAATTATTCCTAAAAATAGCGAAAAAACAGATTGGGAAGTAGAATTAGCAGTTGTGGTGGGTAAAAAAGCTAGTTACGTAAGTGAAGAAGAGGCGATGGATTATGTAGCAGGTTATGTATTGCACAACGATTACAGTGAACGTGCTTTTCAGCTAGAGCGTGGTGGGCAATGGGTAAAGGGTAAGAGTTGTGATACGTTCGCCCCCTTAGGACCGTATTTGGTAACCAAAGATGAAATAGCAGATGTACATAACTTAAAGCTTTGGCTAAAAGTAAATGGCACTCAAATGCAAGAAAGTACTACAGCGCAATTGATTTTTAATGTGCCCCACTTAATACATTATCTAAGTCAGTTTATGACACTGTTACCAGGAGATATTATCTCTACAGGAACTCCTCATGGTGTTGGCTTAGGTTTTAAACCGCCAATTTACCTGAAGGCGGGCGATGTGGTAGAGTTAGGTATCGATGGATTGGGAGCATCTAAACAACATGTAAAAGCATTTCAATAACAAGAAGCAATGGAAATAACAGCCAACGATAAGTATGCAAGTTTAGCTAAATCATTGGGTTCGCTAACCAACGAGTCCAATGAGAAACCTATTTTGAAATATGGTAATTTTTTGCATTTACAAGGTAAAAGCAAGTACGATGGAAAAATAGGTGAAGACCTAAGTGTAAAATTTGGAAAAGCAGCAGCTAGGGAAATTGCCATGGATTTTATAACTACCATACAGAAAGAGTTTGGAAGTATGGATAAAATAAAGAGGGTGATTGGGATAAATGGAAAAATAAATTGTTCGACTGACTTTAAACAGCACTCATATATTATTAATGGTTGCAGCGAGCTGTTAAATCATATTTGGAGTACCCAGAATAATAGTTTGATTGCTAGTGCAATTACTACTGATATATGGGGCGAAACCACCTCTCTTGAAATTGAGGCTCTATTTGAACTTAACAATTAACCTAAATAACTATCAACCAATAAACTTAAACATTATGAAAAAAGGCTTTACTACATTATTAATGTTGCTAATAGCTACTATGAGTAGCTATGCGGCCACTTATTATTCTACAGGTAATGTAGATCCACGAACGCTTACTAATTGGAAAACTAATACTGATGGCAGTGGATTATCACCTGCAAATTTTGCAGTAGACGGAGATATTTTTATTGTTCAAGCGGTTCATGAAATGGTCTTCCCCGCTAGTGGGGCAGTATGGGATATAACAGGCAATGGTGCAACCCTTAGAATTCTAGGTAAATTAACAGCAGGAAGAATAACCACCGTTGCTAATTTCGAAGTGGCAAATGGCGGATATTATGTGCAGAATTATGGTGCGGCAGGAGGAGTAATGCCTGGAACTGTTAGTAGAACTATCGGTGAAACCAGTACTGTAGAGATTATAAATTATGATACAAGTCAAAGGCTTCCTAATTTAATATGGGGTAAATTGATTATTAGTTTTAATGCTGGCGCAAATTGGACACTTACGAATACAACTAGTTTTGAAACTAAAGGTGACCTAATTATTAGAAGGACGGGAAACAGCAATGTTAGATACTTGTTATTAACTTCAGGGTCAATAGATGCAGTGGTAGGAGGAAATTTAATCATAGAAAACGGAATTTTTGCTCTTTCTGGTAGCACGTCCGCTTCTAATGATTTATGTAGGTTAACTGTAAAAGGAGATTTGATAGTCGATTACCAAAGTTTAACAAATACTGCTGTATCAACTATGGTGGTAACGTATTCAAATGCCAATAATGCGATTTTCTCCTTAATTGTAGAAGGAAATACGGAAATTAGAAATGGGAATTTTGAACCATCTAGAGTAAATACAAATAACAGTTCTAACATAAATATGGATTTTTATGGAAACTTTAATGTATCTACAAATGGAAATGTCACTTTAAGTAAAGCTACAAGTGGTACTATTAAAGCTATTTCTATGATTGTTGGTGGGAACTTTGAAGTAAACGGTACTTTTACCGGAACAGCTGGAGCATCTTGGACTGATGCTCAAGGTGGTGCAACTGTATACTTTAAAGGCGGTGCCGCTAACAGTAGTTTTAAAATGCCAGCAGGACAAGGCGCTACCAATATTGCCTACGTGATAGGCGAAAACAAAACATTAACGCTACAAAGTGATATCGTTACAGATAAATTTTTGGCGGTTGCAGGTGCCTTAGTAGAAGGAGGTTATACCGTTACTGGAACTAAGCATGTTTTGGTTAGCCCAACCGTTAATTTTAATGGCGGTATCGCTGAAATTACTAAATCGGTAATCACCTTACCAACTGGAGAAACAGTAACTAGTTTAAGTTTGGTTCCTGGTATGGAGGTAACTTCATCGAAAAATTATCTAGCACCCAATACCGTTATTACACAAATTATAGATCCAACTACCATTACCATATCAAGAGCAGCTATCGGCACTTATTCAGATGTGTTACCTTTAACGTTGGTAGATTTTAACGCAGTTAGAGAGGCAAACGGAATAAGATTGCATTGGAGAACAGCACAAGAAATTAATGTGAAACAAATAGAAATAGAAAGAAGTGTAGACGGTATTAGTTTTATTAAAATAGGGAGCTTGGCAGCAAATAATAACGCAGGGGAACATCTTTATACCTATTTGGATAGAAACGCCTCAACTTCGTTGTATAACTACTATCGATTAAAGACAATAGATTACGATGGTTCTGTTGATTATAGTAAGGAATTGGTAGCTGCTCCTTTGTCAATAGTTATGTCCGAAATTCACTTGTATCCTAATCCTGTTAATAGCTATGTAGAAGTTAATTTCCCTTTGGAAACCGGCAAAGGATATGTAAAGGTATTAGCTGTTGATGGCAGAATCATGAAACAAGAAACCGTATCAAAAACTCAGAAAAGCCTACGTTTGGATCTATCTTCACTCGCAAAAAGTTTGTATATTTTAGTTTATGAAGACGGAAACGGAAAGCGTTACACTAGTAGATTTGTTAAAAATTAGCTTTATTTTCTATAATAACCTGAGAATCGATTGTTATTCTCAGGTTACTATGTCCAAGAAGTAGAAAAAGGTTACCTAAAGCCTTATTTCCCAGGTGCCCCAAGCTATAGTCGCTTTGTACAGCTCAAGCCAAGGATACTGAGCTATCTTATACTTTACCTCTTAACCTTTGTCGTTTAGGCAAATCTTGTGGGATATACTTTGAAGATTCTACCATATTGATCGTATGCAACAACCGAAGAATACACAGCCATAAGGTCTTTAAAAAGCAAGCTGTTAGATGCAAAAACTCAACAAAATGATTTACAGTGGATTACGGGGATAACAAATAACATGAAGAACAAATTGATGAAAATGGAGCACAAGCTATTGCTTAAAAAAGAGGAATAATCGAATCTGAAAATGATATTCTAAAAACAGTGTGTGATATTGAACATTCTAGGCACAGAAGTTCGATCAATGCTTTAGTTAATTTATACACAGGATTTTGTAGCTACTCCTGATTAGATAAAAAACCAACCATTTTCTCAAAATAAGACCCAAAACTCATATTAATATTAGTTTGTTTCAACAAGGCTATCAACTTTTACCCAACACCTGCTCCTACCCAACAAAAAAGAATCGTATTTATACCTAATGGGAATTTTAACTATTTTTTACTTCCGAAACCAATTTCAACAATCTTCGTTGCTTTAAGATTTCTTCACTTTTCACATCACTTCTATAACTAAAAAAACCATCTCTAGTTTTAGCACCAAGTTTATTTTGCTTTACTTTTTCTACAATAACCTCTGGAACAGTTGTAGTATTATCCAAAACAGGTAACAAGTTACTTAATACTTTATCCCAAATATCAAGACCTCCGTAATCCATAATTTCAAAAGGCCCATTTAATGCCCAACGTAAACCTATACTCTCTTTTACAACAGTATCAATGCTAGAAGCATCTGCAATTCCTTCTTTTAATAAATAACAAGCTTCACGCAGTAATGCCGCCTGAAGCCTATTTGCGATAAAGCCTCTTATATCTTTATTAAGTACAACCAGAATTTTTCCGCAATAGCTCAAAAAACTTTTCACTATTTCTAGCACACCTTCTTCAGTACTATCCTGTTTTACAATTTCTACGAGTGGAATTAAATCGGCAGGGTTAAAAAAGTGGACTATCAGCATCCTGTTTTCAAAAGGTTGACCTTTTGACAAAGTCAGCAACGGGTAAGTTGAAGTATTTGAGCATATAATTGCATCGCTTTTTAAATAGGGGGCTATCTTTTGATAGAGTTCTTTTTTGATATCTAGGTTCTCAGGAGCAGATTCTATTATAAAATCACTTTTTGACACCGCTTCCTCTAAATTGGTTGTAAAAGTCAATCTCGACTGGTTAATGATTTCATTCTTTGCAAATATTATAGCCTCTTCAAATGGGTCATATAATATTGTAAAAATTCCTTTTTCAGAGAAAAAAGAAGCGATAGAACGCCCCATTTTTCCAGCACCTAATATGGTAATTATGCTTTTATCTGTGAGTTGAACCATAATTAAGAATATGACGAGAAAATTCTTTTAAAAATATCTTTACTTTAAACCGATGTTTTGATTAAGCGTAGGAGCCTTAATCCCACGCATAATTTGTGAAATCTCATTATACGCTGAATAGGCTATCTCTATATCAGTAACTAAAGCTCCATTAACTTCTACTTCTACTTTATTATTTCCTTGAAATACATGTTTCAGATTATCAATGGTGTAAATTAACGACCTATCTGCCATATCTGCCTGTAGCTTTTTACCTGCCGCTAAATGATCTTTTTCTCCTTTTAATACAAGAGCATTTCCGTTTAGCACTACTTTGATATTATTTACATTACCACTATATTTTTTTACGCCTAATCTTAGCACACAAGTTTTTCCTGAAAATACTTTAGATTGTATATTTTCACCAACAAGCAACTTAAATTCGCCCTTACCATTTACTTGTTTAGGCAATTGTTTAACATAAGCATAAGAAGGCTCTTTATCGTCGTTATAATATGTTTTAGTAATTGCGTAAACTTTATCATTATCATTTGGTGTATTGGCACCAAATGCAGCAACCATTTCATACATGTATGAAGCTTGCGGGTAATTATAATAATTGAAAAGATAAAAACCATCGGCTCCCATCCAACGGTAATTATCTGCCGCTCCCAATGCCTCGGCCAAAGTTACATCCCTGCCAATGGCATTTTCCATTCCCAAATCATCGGCAGATGGATTTAGAGGAACCCTCCAACTTGTTCTAGGGTACATGGATGGATACATCTTTACACCATACTTGTTTGCTTTTTTTGTCATTGCTTCAATAGGCATATCATGCGGAAGGGTCATTAATTGTGATGGTGAAATTAAATCTACCAAGCCTTCTTTCATCCAGGTGTCCACATCCAGTCCGGCCCATTTGCACGATTCTTCTGATGGGGGTATACGCACAAATAAATACATTGGCCTACCCTGTTCTTTAGCCAATTGATTAAGTCTTTGTCTTACTTTACGTACTAGCTCAGTCATTAATGGAGCTCCAACATCGGCTTTGCCTTTCGGAAAGAAAATTTGAGTTCTGTTAAAGTCTAATTCAAATCCATCTATAATGTTTTTATTTCTTTCCAACACTTCTATAAATACATCGTATCTGAAATCCCGTACTTTTTTATGGGTATAATCGAACAGATTACCATAGTTTTTGCTGAAAACCACCGGACTATCTTTAATGATTAAATCGGTATTGTTAAGCCAAAACTGACCTGTAAGCGGATAATTGTACGGATCTACCATAAAATGGCTATCGTTCATCCTCAAGCTTGGCAAGTATAACATGCCATTCTTTTTTGCTTGTGTTCCGGCAATATTAACGGCATCAAGTCCTGCTGCTATACAAGCTTTTGCACTTTCTATACGATATTTCCAAATCGGATTTTCATCTTCGTATTTGGTTTTACGCCACCCAACGGTGCTCGATACTTTGGTTGGGTAATACAACACATCGCTACCTGCACCAATGCAAAACACATAGGTATTTACGCCTAAACGGGCATGACCATCTACATTGGCCCTTAACATTTTTTCTGCAGCAATGGGGTCTGGTGTTACAAAAGCATGGTCGCCATCTTCATTTAGCACCACACCAAATGATACATTCTGCTTTACCTGAACTTTCTTAGTTACTTGTTGTTGTGCATAACTTAACCCCGTTAACAATAAACATAACAAGGTCGTATATAATTTCTTCATTTCTTAAAGCGTATTTTTTAAGTATTGTGTATTTTTATTTAGTCTTCCAACATCAATCTTTTTAGACTTTTTAAGGCTCTTCCTCTATCTCCTTAGGCTTTGGCGTTGGTTTGCTACTGGTATCCCACTTAATTAACGGTGCAGGTGTACCAGTGATAGGTTGATTAAGTTTGGTATCGGCCACACCTCTTACCATATAACTTAAATTGGTCATGTACCCGTACGCAATTTCCAAATCAGTAAGAGTAGCATTTTCTGCAATTATCTCTACTTTGTTATTGCCTAGTTTTATCAATGTTGGTTCATCTATTTTATAAATGATAGTTTTTTGTGAGCCATCGGCAACTTGAGCAATCCGTGGACTTATTGCATGGTCTTCGATATGAAGTACTTGTAAAGGTTTACCATTTAACAATAATTTCGGTGCATCTGCAAAATTTCTCACGCCTAAACGTAGTAGGCACCTAGTAAGAGGGTAAGGCGATGAAGTCGGCAGCTCTCCTATATAAATACTCAACGAGGCATTGGCCGATTGCATTTTAAGAGGCAACTGTTTAGTATACGAATAAGAAGGTTGCAAATTATCGTTGTATGCAGTTTTTGTAACAGTAAAAACTCTATCTACAGGGCTTATGCCCTTACTATTAATTTCGGCTGCTAAGCGATATAAGTCTTGCGGAAAATCACCTATACTGTAATTGAAAAGATAAAGGCCGTCAGCCCCCATTTGACGATAGTTTACCGCAGCTGTTAACATTTCTTCTAATGTAGCTGTTTGAGAGCCTATCCTCAAATTTAGGCCTAAAGTTGGTAGCGATGGCTTTAACGGAACTCTAAAATTTGATTTAGGCATTAAGGTTGGATATACTTTCACTTTGTATTGGTGCGCCTTAGCGATAAGGTTTTGAATAGGCATATCTTGTGCTAAAGTCATCAACTGCGATGGAGAAACCATATTTACCAAGCCTTGTTTCATCCAGGTTTCTATATCTAAACCAGTTTGCTTACATGCCTCTTCTGATGAAGGTATACGCACGAACAAATACATAGGTTTGCCCTGTAGCTTCGCATTAATATCTAATTTTTCCCGTATCTTTTTTATCATTTCCGTAATTAAAGATGCTTGGGTTTTTCCCTCTGGAAACAGTGTTTGTACACGGTTAAAATCAAGTTCAAAACCATCTATGTTGCCTTTATTGCGATCTATGACTTCAAAAATGACTTGCAACCTGTGATTTCTTACTGTCTCGTGAGTATAATCGAGTAAATTGGCATATTCTTTTTTAAAAGCGTTTGGGGCACTTTTAATAGTCAAGTTTGAATTATCTAACCAAAATTTACTGGTATAAGCCGAATTTTGAGGATCGGTTGTAAAGCGGCTATCATTCATTGTTAAACTAGGAATAAACAACATATTGTTTTTTTTTGCTTGTAAACCCGCAATTTTTACAGCATCCATCCCTGTAGCAATACATGCTCTTGCATTTTCAACTCTTGTTTTTAAAAGTTTATTTTGCTGCTCTTCCTTAGTTACTCGCCACCCTACGGTACTAGCTATTTTTGTGGGATAATACAGTACATCGCTACTAACACCTACACTATAAACCAATGTTTTTACTTCCAAACTGTGTATATAATCTACCGTTTTTTTAAGCAATTTTTCGGCCTCTGCCGGATTGGCACTTGCAAAAGATAAATCACCATTATGGTTAAACACTAGGCCAAAAGGTTCATCTGGTTTTACTACTACTGGTTTTATTAATTTTTGTTGTGCATAGCCTCCGTTTACCATAAAAAAGCAAATGGTAAAGACTAAATATAATGATCTTAGCATGGTAAAATTAATTGATATCATCTACTTCGTTAATTACTGGCATTACAAAAGCCTCATTTAATTTTGGCATGGGTAATCCTGCTAATCTATAATTAAGATTATTCAAATAGCTGTAACCTATTTCCAAATCGGTTATGGTTGCATTTTGTACCGTTATCTCTATCTTATTATTTCCTAATTTTAAAACAGTTGGATCATTAATTTTATAAACTACAGATTTGTGAGCAGCATCGGCGAGAAACCTTTTACCTTTGGCTGCTTTTAAATGGTCTTCGGTAATAAAGTGAGTTAATTCTTTTCCATTTAAGGTTAGTTTTGGCACTGCACCATCAGCTAAATCTCTAATTCCTAAACGCAACAAACATTTCGTTAACGGAAACGATGATTGGCTGGGAATTTCACCTACATATAAATTAAAGGCAGAAACCGCCGCTTTCGTTTTATAAGGCAACTGTTTTACGTAAGCATAAGAAGGTTCTAAATGATCGTTATAATAGGTTTTTGTAATAGAAAACACTTTATCCAATCCGTCTAAATCTCTATTAGTAACTGCTGCAACAAAAGGATGCATTTCCTTTCTGAAATGGTTATAAAGATAAATTCCATGTGCCCCCATTTGAAAATAATTTGATACTGCTCCTACTGCTTCTTCTGTTGTGCCACTGCGGGCTATTGGCCTGTTTATCCCCAATGTTGGTGCAGAAGGAATAAAAGCGGCTCTTACATTAGCACGTGCATATACTGAGGGATATACCTTTACGTTATAGCGGTTTGCTTTGGCTATCATATTTTCAATGGGCATATCCTGCGCCAAAGTCATTAATTGCGCTGGCGATAACATGTCCACCAAACCTTGTTTCATCCAGGTATCTATATCCAATCCGTAAACTTTGCACGATTCTTCAGCAGGTGGTATTCTGGCAAAAAGGTACATTGGCCTGCCCTGTTCTTTTGCCACCAGATTTAATTTTTCGCGTACTTTTTTAACCAAATCAGTAATTAAATGTGCTCTTTCTTCTCCTTTTCCTTCGGGGAAGAATACTTGTACCCGGTTAAAATCGAGTTCAAAACCATCTATGTATTGTTTGTTGCGGTCTATTACCTCGAAAATAACATCTAACCTGTATTTTCGTACCTTTTCGTGGGTATAATCTAACAGGTTGCCATACATCTGTTTATTGAAAGGCCAAGGCCCATTCTTGATAATTAAATCGGGATTTTTGAGCCTAAACTCTCCGGTAAGTGGATAGTTTTCGGGGTCACGCATATAATGACTATCGTTCATCCTTAAACTTGGAATAAACAACATACCCTGATGGGTTTTGGCTTGACTAGCTGCAACGTTAATAGCATCTACCCCGGCGGCAATGCAAACTCTTGCTTTTTCGTTTCTAACTCTCCAAAACTCGTTTTCATCGTATTTTGTAGTACGCCATCCAACAGTGCTACCTACTTTTGTAGGATAGTTTAACACATCGCTGCCCGAAGCTACGCTATATGTTAAGGTTTTAATGCCCAAAGAGTGTATCAAATCTATATTTGCCCTGATGAGATTGGTGGTTTCCACAGGATCGTTACTGGTAAAGGAAATATCACCATCTAGGTTTAGGATTACCCCAAAATCTTTTTCCTGCCTTTGAGCGGTTTGGGCATGGGTGGCCAATTGTCCCAAAACAATTCCTGCAATAAGCAATGGTTTAAGTAGTGGTTTCATTAATCATATTTTATGGTTCAACAGTAATTTCTAGTTCTCTTACTACTTTTTTGCTATCGTAGATATTGGTATTGGCGGCAACAAAAGTGGCTTTGTAAACGCCGGGTTTGGTGTAAACATGTTTGTAATTGCTCATGCTCGATGTTTGGTAGTTTTTAATGGAAAGCCCATAATCTACCCCCATGTTTACGGTTGGCGCAAAGGCTTTGCTTACTGCCCATAACTGCATGGCTTGCTTATAGCCTTCATCGGCCGCGGTGGCCGGTGGAATAAACTGAACAATAGTACCTATGGCACTAATATGTTTAAAATTGGGCTCCCGGCGGGCAAATTTCCATCCGGCGGGTATTACGGTTGTATAGGCCAAACGTTCGTAAAACCCAAAGTTGGTAATGGCTTCTAGCTTAAAATTGCGGAAACGCCATCTTCTGCTTGGAACAGTACCCGTAGCCGGTAATGCAGGTGTATCATATTTGAAAGCGATATAAAAATTCTTACCGGGCTCTACCAAATCGGCTATGTTTACAGTTCCTGAAGAATCGAATATGGGATAAGTAGTTGTAGCCATGTGAAACCTGTTGGTAATGTCTGTCCACGTTGCGGCTGCCACACTCTCGTAAGTATATTCTCCATTATCAGTATAGGCTTCTTGATAATCGGTAGAAAACATTACCTTTAAAGGCGTATTGGTTACCACTTGAATAGACGACTCGAAAGTAACGTTTAGTTGTTGCAGCGAGGCAATACGGTCTAAATCTTTGTAGCTGTAAGCATTTTTAGGCTCGCCAGAGTAAAAGGTAATTAACCCTGGATTTCCTTCAAAAGAAAAGCGTGCTTCTTCATTTACTTTTATGGTTGATTTATCGGCAGTTACCTGAAAATTTACCTCTTCTACCTTAGTTTCCTTTTTACAGGCTGCCAATACGAAAAGCAGTATTGCAAATAAATAATAGTTAGGTTTCATCTGATTATTTTTTATTGTTTTACCATCCAAAATTTTGTACCATGCCACGCCCCAACCCTATCTCGTAAGACGGAATAGGGAACAAAACATCTCTTGGGCGCACATTGGTAAAATATCTTACCAAATCTTCGGTATAAGCGGGGGCTTCTGTTAATAATACTGCGCCAGTTTCGTGCATGGTATCTACATAAATTCCCCAGCGCAACAAATCGTTTTTACGCAAACACTCGTAGTTTAGTTCTCGCGAACGTTCGTCACGAATATATTCTCGCATAGTTAATTGGCTGTGCCCCGCTTCATCAACAGAATTACCTTGGTCGTCAACTCTTCCCGCTTCTAAGGGACCAAAACCATAACCTCTTCGTTTTACCTGATTAATGGCACTATAGACGCTCATACCATTATGTACTCCGTTAGGCCCTTGCACTTCGTTTAACGCTTCGGCAAACATCAACAGTACATCCGAATACCTTAAAATTGGAAAATTTTGCCCGGTGGCATCACTAGACCTTTGATTTGCTGGTTCGTGTTCTCTACGCCATTTTCCAGGAAAACGTCTATGAGACAAGACGTTCTCTATAGGCAGAGGATATTTTTTTGCCCAATAGGTTTTGGTATTGCTACTAGTTGGATTGTATGAATATGGTGCTATTGCCCAGTCTCTCCTCAAATCGGGCGAATATTCGGTATCTACTGTACCTATTAGTTTATGATAGCTTTTGTATTTTCTAAAAGCTGGTGCTGTTGCATATACCAATCCTTGCCCATAACCTGCTTCCACATTATTTGATCGAATTGTTAATCCTATCCCTACACGGCCAACTTTTCTGGACGGGTCTGTAGCTGAGGGATTATAAAATTCTACTTCCCAGATACTTTCCTTCAAATCATAAATATCTTTGGCATAGTTAATAAACACCTGCTCGTAAGATGTATTTAAGCTATGTATCCCCGAAGCAATTACCTTATTGCTCCAAAACAAGACATCATTCCATTTTGTGGCATCGTTAATAGGATTGCCAGTCATGTATAAACATACTCTGGCCAATATACCCTGAACTGCAGATTTGCTTATTTTACCACCATTACCAATAGCTGTAATAGCAGGCACTAAGTCTTCAGCCTCGGTCATGTCGGCAATAATTTGCTCATAAACTTGTTTTGCTGGCGTGCGGGTATAGTAAATATCCTCTGGCGAAGTGCTTTCGGTTAGTTTAAGTGGTACATCGCCAAAATTGCTTACCAACAAAAAATGAAAATATGCTCTTAAAAACAGTGCTTCACCTTTAATTACTTTACGTTTACTTTCATCCATAGTAGGTTTGTTGATATTGGCCAATAACGCATTTGCCTTATTGATACCTTCGTATAAAGTTCTCCAAAAAGCGCTAATTACCATATCTGTGGGCCATATATCATTAATAGTTACCCCTACGGTTGTTACGTTAACATTATAGTACGCTTCGTCAGCATCAAGCCCCATACGAGCAATCATTGCACTGCCGTACAAATCATACGAATTAAGTGTGTTGTAAATCCCAGCCATAGACATATTCAACTGAGCTTCGGTATTATAGTAGTTCTCAGGAACTATTGTAGCTTTTGGACTAGTATCTAGAAATTTGCTACACGAACTTAGTGCAAATACTAAAAATGTTATTACGATAAATTTCATTTTCATATCTTTTTTCTTTTATAATCGTATTTTACAACGTTGTTCTAAGTCCAAATACAAAGGTTTTTGAACGTGGATAGGCCGACCAATCCAAGCCTGGCGTTAATACAGAGTTGCGCACAGAAACCTCGGGATCCATACCAGGATATTTAGTCCAAGTGTAGAGATTTTGCGCCGATGTCGATATGGCCAAAGTTTTCAGTTTCATTTTGTTCACCAATTTTTGAGGCAGGTTATAGCTCAATGAAATTGTTTTTAAGCGTAAGAAAGAACCATCTTCTATCAACCACGAAGAATATACCCCATTAGGACCTCCGCCTCTTGTTCTAAAAATGTTCGAATTTGGATTTTCAGGTGTCCACCTATTGGCATAAACAGCATATTGGCTAAGGTTATATCTTGTATGTTGGTTTCCTACGAAATATGATTTATTAGCATTTAATATATCGTTACCATAGCTCCATTGGAAAAACACATTTAAACTAAACCCCTTGTAGTTAAAGTTATTAGAAAAACCTCCTGTATGTATAGGAATTGTTCGCCCAATAACGGTTGCATCTTTACTGTTTACTGTACCATCGCCATTAATATCGCGGTATTTGATATCACCTGGTCTTATATCTGCTCTTATATCACCATTGTCGGCAACATGACTTTTTAATCTGTAGTTGCCGTTTTGTAAAACATCAAAATCTTCGTATTGATAAACTCCATCCCAAATTACACCAAAAAAGGCTGATGACGGGCCGCCTACAGTGGCAATATATGGATAAGAAGAATTGAATGCACTTTGCCAACTTACGCTCGACAATAAAAATTCTTCATTATTGGCCAGACCCAAAACTTTATTATTATTAAAGCTGATATTGAAATTGCTTTCCCATTTGAATGACCTTGAGGAAATGTTTACCGTATTCAAAGATACTTCCAATCCTCGGTTTCTTAATTTACCGATGTTTTTATAGGCAGTAGCATACCCCGTTATCCAAGGTATATTCGCTCTTAACAACAAATCACTAACTGTTTTTTGATATACATCTATAGTTAAATCAACTCGTTTTTTAAACATGGTTAAATCGTAGCCCAAATCTAACTGTGCTGTAGTTTCCCATTTCAGATTTTCGTTGCCAATATTTATAGGTTTTGTGCCTACAGAAGTTTCGTTATTGTTGTAGGAGTAACCATCATTAATGGCTATATCTAGCTGTGGATAGTAATCATATGCCCCCACCCGGTTATTTCCTGTTACACCATAGCTTACCCGTAGTTTGGCTTCATCTATAAACTTTATGTTTTTCATGAAAGGTTCATTATTCATTCGCCAGGCAAATGCACCTGATGGGAAATACCCCCAACGGTTCTGTTTGGCAAACTTAGATGAACCATCTGCCCTGAAGGTTGCGGTAAACAAGTACCTAGACTTGTAATTGTACATTATTCTACCAAAAAAAGAAGCCAATGTAACATCAAAAGCTCCCGAACTTACCGAACTAGGCTTACCCTGCTTTAAACCCGCCAGCCCTAAATCTTCATTTGGGAGATTTTGAACATCGAAACTATTCGATGAGTTTTTGATAATTTGCGAACCCATGCCCAACACGGCATTTAGTACATGGTTTTTATTGAATGTTTCTTTATAATTTAAGGTATTCTCATTAGAAAAAGTATTATTTTTAATAAGTCCGGTACCACCTTGCACACCTTTTACATTAGTTGCCCTGGGCGCACCTTGCGATGTTTTGGAACTATAAAAATATTCGTTCTCTATCATAGCACTGTTCATACTTCCCTGAACCTTTAAAAATATCTTTTTGCTAAAATCGTATTTAGCATAGGCTGTACTTAAAACACCTGTATTTTTTCTTTGCCTTAATGTATTTTGGGCATTAACAAAGGGGTTAACACGCGAATCTGCACTTCCTCTACCCGATATAATCTCTGGATCTAGCAGTTGGTCTTCTATATCATAAAGCTCTTCGGTTAAACTTCCTATAATGGGTCTATAACCCCATGCAGCAAATAACAGACTCGCTGTAGCTTCACCCTCCGATGCAATTACTCCATAAGAATCTACCTTGCTGTAATTGAGGTTTACGCCTACAGCTAATTTTTTGCTAACGTTTTGATCTAATGTAATACGTCCTTGGTAGCGCGTTAAACCAGTATTTACGATAGTACCCAGTTGGTCGAAAAACGAACCAGACACCATGTATTTGGTTTGCGCCGTACCTCCTCTTAACGATAGGCTGTGTATATTGGTTATACCTGTGCGGAACACCCTATTTTGCCAATCAATTCCTTTTACATTTCTATACCGTTCTAAATCTTGAGCGGTAGGCAATTCTGAACCCGGCTTAGTGAGATCTTGCAAATCGGGGAAATAAAGAGGACCATTTGGCACAGGATCGTGTTCTATTTGATATTTTACAAAATCATAAACACCCATCATCTCCATTCGATTGGTTATTTTGTAGTTACCATAATCGCCACTATATGATATAACAGGCAAACCTTCTTTTCCTTTTTTGGTTTCTACTACTACCACCCCGTTGGCTCCCCTTGCTCCATATATAGCAGTAGCCGAGGCATCCTTTAATATATTGATACTTTCAATATCATTCATATTCAAGTTCGAGGCATCAAAATCTTCGATTGGAAAACCGTCTATCACATACAAAGGAGCCGTACTTTGCGAAAGGGAGCCCGCACCCCTTATCACAATATTCATTCCCGAACCCGGTTGGTCATCGTTAGAAGTTACTTGTACACCTGCAATACGTCCAGCCAAGGCCTGTTCAAAACTGGCCACCGGCGCCCTGGTTAAGTCTGTTAGGTTTACCTGCCCTACCGAACCGGTCAAATCTTGCTTGGCTACTTCGCCATATCCAATTACAACAACTTGTTTTAATACCGATACATCTGGTTTTAACTTAACATCTATTACTAAGTCTTTACCAACTTGCAACTGTGTTGTTTCATACCCTAAGAATGTAAAGATTAAAATCTCCCCAGTTTTTGCCTTGATAGTATATTTACCATTAACATTAGCTATTGCTGTAAGATTTGTGGTTTTATTTTTAACACTTACTCCTGTTAATGTTTCATTGGTTTCGGCATCTATAATTACACCACTAATATTACGAACAGTTTGCGAAAAAGCATTGATTTGCAGCAAGACAGTAAGAAATAGAAAGAGGCAGCAAGGCACGACGAGACATCGCCTCCTATCTAAATAGGTTCTTTTCATCATTAGATTAGGTTTTATTTGGTTTTTATGAGATTTAAAAATACCTCAAAGGTTTTGTATTAAAAATAAATATGTAATACTTATTTCAAAAATAAAAATATTTTTGATTAAAACAACAAGATAAATTAATTTTCTATGCTTATTACCGCATTATCTCGTATGCCAGGTTTTATTTCGCCGCTAACGTACACCCATTGATTGTTCCAATATACCACGGGCAACGTAACTTTAGCCGATATATCCTTTATTTCGCCTACAAATTCCCATTTATCCTGATTGGGGTAATAGTTAAATATTTCTTTAGAGATACCCGGGTGCGTTGCAGGTACTTTATGCAGACCGGCAACGGCATCTACACCGCCCCAAAAAAACATCGTTTCATTATTTAACACCGGAACGGGCGTAGCCCCCGCCGACATTCCTTTGGGCATTTTAGCTAAGGCTTCCCATTCAAATGAAAAACCTTTCTCTTTTTCAGTGATATTAAGTTTGTAGGCATCTTGCAATATATCCCTATAAATTTCCCCGTACAGGTTTTTGGTTTTAGTTTCGCCACTAAACAGGTAAAACTTGTTACCAAATGCGCCACATATTGCAAGCATTCTTTCCCTGCCGGGCAAATCGGGCAGTGCGAGCCACCCATTTTTGGGGTTTAAAAGATTTAAGGCATAACATTTTTTCGATAGGTTTCCTGCTAAATCCATTCCTCCTGCCACAATTAACAAATTGCCCACTACCGTACCACTTGCATAGGCTATTGGCACAGGAAAATCGGGATAATGTTGTTTGTTCAGCTTTTCGCCATCCCATTCTAACACAATTATCTGTGCAGACATCCCGTTTTCGGTAGTACCACCAACCAAAATTATTTGGTTGCCATACGTGGCAGATACCCCATAAGCCATTGGTTGAGGCAATTCCTCGTTTAGTTTAATCCAGTTGGAGTAATTGTTGCTCAGCATGTAAATTTCTTTGGAAACATTGCGTTTACCACCCTCCCAAGGCTTTTTATCGGGAAAATTAGTGCCGCCCATGCAAAACAAAACGCCTTTGCTTGTTCCTGCATACATACCCGCCCAACCTATGGACGGCAGCGAGGGCAAAGCCGATAATTCGGGTTTAAGCTGTGCAAACAATTCGGTGCTTACTATACTCATAATGATGATTAATTTGTTAATAGGTTTCATAAAGCTTGATTTCTTTGATAGCACCAGGGCCGGGCTCACCATAACCTCCGGTTACTAATAAAGTGTTTTGATTGGTAAAAGCTAAATTACTCGTCAACGGAATTTGCGTTTCAACCGTTGCCAACAATTTTCCGTTGGGGCTTAGCACTTGAACAGCTCCCATGCCATAATGGGCTACCCAAATATTTCCGTCTGTGTCTAAAGCCAATCCGTCTGGCAAATTATCTTCTTTTTTACCCGATGTATGATTGGGCAGTTCGCAAAATACCTTTACCTGTGCAGGCTTATTTAAGTGTATGGCCAAAATTCGATTGGTATAGCTTTCTGCTACGTAAAGCGTGTTTTTTTCTTCTACCAACACCAATCCGTTAGGGTAATCCAATTGGTCGGCTATAATTTTATGCTCCCCGTTAATGCCTACAAAACATACCTTGCCTTTATGCCTTACCGAATCGGTAAAGTAGATATTGCCCTGCACATCGGTTATTACATCATTAGGACAATAAATTTCTGTTCCATTGATAAATCCCTGAATTTCATCTCTGATAAACTCGCCCTGCTGGTTGTAACATTTTATGGCCGCACTTTTAACATCGCATATTAAATGGTTGCCGTTGGGCGTAATGGTTTGTCCATTGGGACATGGTGCCGATGCCCATTCGGTAACGGTGTTATCGGCATTTATTTTAAGGATAGCTCCTCCGGCAAGATTGGTTACAAACCTATTTCCGTTCTTATCTATTACTGGCCCCTCGGTATAAAAGGGCACATTGGCAATATCCTTTATTTCAAATGTTAAGTTTTGTACCATTATGCGATATTTTCAAAGGGGAACAATGGTTTTCTTCTGTACTTGTGCTCAAAAAGTGTCATATCGGCTTGGGTGTAACCGGGCGTGTTTACCTGCACTATGCTACCGCACACAGGGCCATAGGCGGCAATTGGCGCATTAACGCCTTTGGCCACAATTACATCTTGCATTAGCGGCTCTACCCCTGCCGATAGCAACTGCTGAAGACTGAATGGCGGTATGCGCAAAGAGGTTAGCATAATGGTACTTTTATTTTTTGTTTTTACTACGGCGGTTTTCCCCATATCGTAATTTACCTGTCCGCCATGTCGGGGCGTACTTTCTGTAAACTTGCCCGATACGATATTTACAAGCGTAACCTCGGTTTCGTAAGTATCCCCATCGCCATTTATAGTCAATTGAAAGGTGCTACCGAGTGAGTTTGCGGCACAAATTTTAACGGCTTCGGGGTCGTATATAGCTACAAAAGACCGAGTGTTTCCAAGTTCTTCAAGTCCTTTCAACAAAACTAAACTGTTGCCGGGCGAGCCTCCGCCAATATTATCGCCCATATCGAGCATTAGGATAGGTTTTTCATGCTGTGGTATTTCGGCCAACACCTCTTCTACCGATTTTTTATCGCCTACAAAATCGTGTTTTCTGTTTAAAACATATTCCTCTACGTTTAGCGCAATGCGATTTGCTTTTTCTTCACTATCGGCCACTATAATAACTGCGCTTCCCATTTCTGCTACATCTGCATAAGGAAAACCGAGTATAACGCTCAC
Source organism: Pedobacter sp. UBA4863 (assembly GCF_002399615.1). GTDB lineage: Bacteria > Bacteroidota > Bacteroidia > Sphingobacteriales > Sphingobacteriaceae > Pedobacter. The sequence continues at coordinate 23,354 of NZ_DHDZ01000031.1, forward strand.
CGATATTACACCATCTTCCTTTAGGAAATTGTGTACATATTGGTATAAGCTTATACATGGTTCGGCAGAGGTATATTGCTGTTCTATGCTGATAGCCAAAGGAAATTGCCTAATTACCTGCTTAGGGATTATCCGTTTTGCCAATGTATCTACCATAATTTTGGCGGCTTCTTTACCGACAGCTCTTTGGTCTACATGCGGATTTGTTTTGTATGCCACCAATGCGTTGGTAGCATTTACCATTAACTTGCTAACATTGGCATGAGGGTCTAAGGTTCCAATAATTGGAATATCGTTGCCTACCAATTTTCTTAATTCAGACAACCAATGTCCATCCATGTCACGATATTTCTGGCTAACTCCAGCTCCATGAGGTACTACCATTATCCCATCTACTGGCAATACATTTTGTACACTACTAATTACTTCATTCAATAAATAATCATAAGTATCGGCAGTAATGACTCCTCCTGGCGTAGCTTCAGCATAAATCAATGGAATTATCTCTATATCATTTATTTTTAAAACCTCGATAATACCTCCTAATTCGTGATGAGCTTTCTCATATTCTTCTATAATAGAATCACCCTTTAGTAAATGACCATTTTTAAAGTCATCTAAAGCAGTTGGCTTAGGTAAAAAAGTATTCGATTCGTGATAAATCCCAACGATAGCTACTTTCATCTGTTATTTTTTAATGTAAGCTGTAACATCAACTTCAAATTTCAGCAAATCTCCTAAACACTCAATAATAGTAGTTCGTGCAGGGTAAGGTGCTGTAAAATAATCTTTATATATCTGATTAAATTCTGCTAGGTACTCTTGCTTGCCTACATAGTTGCGCACTTGCACCACATCATCGAAAGTTAAGCCGGCCGCTGTTAATATTGTACGCACGTTTTCAAATGATCTTCTACATTCTTCTTCGAAAGTTCCGTTAACGATATTACCTTCTCCATCTACAGATGCTTGTCCTGATACAAAAACATAATCTCCCGCCTGTACTGCTGGCGAGAATGGTAAAAAACTCTTTGGCACATTTGGCCCTGTTATGGCTTTCTTACTACTCATTATTATTAATTTTAATTTTTATCTAATGCAATTATTCTTTCTTCCAACAAACTCCCATCTATTTTTTCAATATCAGGTAACCCGAAGTTTCTTTCTACCGAATGCATATCTTTAAACCCACTTCCAGTTACTAAACATACTACTGTGTCGGTATTTTTAATTTCCTTTTTGCGAACAGCACTAGCTAAACCGGCCAATGCTACAGCTCCAGCTGGCTCGCAAAAAACCCCTTCCTTTTGCGCCAAAAGTTGATGAAAAGCAAAAATATCTGTATCGGAAACCACATAACCATTTCCACCTAACTGCGTACAAACTTCTATTACTTCATTACCATCTAATATACTTGGAACTTGCAAACCGCTTACATTTGTAGTAGCATAGGGAATTGCTACCGCATTAATTCCATTTCTTAAAGAACTAGCAATGGTATCATTCCCTTCAGGTTGCACACAATGAACTTTTGGTTTTTTGGTATTGGGTTGATTATTTTCTGTATATGCAACAACCCCTTTTGCAACAGCCAAGGTTAATCCTCCTCCGCCAGATGGTGAAAATATGTGATTTACAGCGAAGTTTGTTTGTTCTATAATTTCATACGATATCGTTTGTACACCAATCATTCCTTCTGGACAATAGCAGTAGGCGCTAATAGGTAGTGGCACCTGTATTTTAGCCGCATGTTCAGAAAGCATTTTAAATACATCTCCAGTTACTTGAGGGTCTTTACCAAAACCATTTATCATGTATGTATGCGCACCATATAACTGCATTTGTTTAATCTTGCCTTCGGGTGCACCATCAACAATTGCCAATACACAATTTATACCCGCCGCTGCTGAATATGCAGATAATGCAGCACCTGTATTGCCACTTGATGTGGCAATACAAATATCTTTTCCTTTACTTTTTAACGCAGTAATAAAAGCTGAAGCAAACCTATCTTTATATGAACCAGAAGGATTTAAATTTTCTAACTTAAAGTATAAATTTGGTACTCCCAACTCTTTGCCGATATACCTCGACTTTATTAAAGGCGTATTTCCCTCCCCAAGACTAACAATATCTTGTTTGTTATAGTTAGGCAACAATTTACTATATTTCCACATAGGCTAAAACTGATTTGGGAATTGTAATTTCTTAATTGAATAATCATTTAAGTTGGGAGAAAAACCTCCATCCACTACTAAACTGGTTCCAGTAACAAAAGCCGATTCGGCCGAACTTAACCAATAAACCACCGAAGCTATTTCGGCAGAAGTACCTGCTCTAGATAAGGGCGTGGCTCCAACAATATAATCTGACATTTTATTACTTAAATTATCACCTTCATCATTTACATAATCTGCGCTCATATCTGTATTGATATTACCTGGCTTTACGCTTAAGAACCTTATTCCACTGCGGCCATAAGTAATTGCTAATTCTCTAGTTAGGCTATCCATTGCACCTTTTGCAGCAATATATGCTGGACTATTGCCTGCTGGCCTATCGGCCATAATACTTGATATGTTAACAACTACACCTTGAATATTTAGTTGTTCCATAGTATCGGCTACCATTTTCGATAAAAATGCTGGAGCGGTAAGGCAAATCATCAATGTTTTATTCCAAGTCTCCATGCTCATGGTACGCATCGTTTCTATAGTGCGCCAAGCAGCATTATTAACCAAAACATCTATCCTACCCCATTTTTTCAAGGTTTCATCTACAATATTTTTGGCAAAGCCACTGTCTGAAAGATCGCCAATACAAGCAATAAAATCTCTATTATATTTTTCTTGAATTAACTTACCTATATCACCAATATCTTTGGCATTTCTTAGTATCAATGCCACATTAAATCCCTCTTTTGCATATTTAAGAGCTATTTCTCTGCCTATTCCCCTCGATGCTCCTGTTACTATTACTACTTTTGTTATCTTATCCATTAGTTATTTTTTAAGGGAAGTATTCCTCCCAAAGAATCTCCTTTTTTTACGAAAGCTGTATTTCTAATAAACAATACTATACCATCATCATCAGCACAAGAGTTTACAGAAAACCCTGTTTCCAAGTTTTTCACCACTCCCCATATATCGCCTTTAGATATTTTATTTCCGTTGCTTACACAGGGAATAAACAAACCGCTTTCTGGAGATGGTTGTTTCACTTGCAAATGACCGCCGTTAGGGGTATAATCTTCTACATGAAACTTTGGAGATATTATTTCACTACCATTATTAATAATACCTAAACTGGTTGCCACATTTAAACACCCCTTTACATAAGCTACAATTACCTCTTTACGGATAGAGTTACCTCCACCGTACTCTAGATAAATAGCGGGGATATTTGCGTCTCTTGCAACAGATAAGGTTCTGCCGTTAGGTGTTGGATCTGTACCCCAAATTACCGGAAATCCAAAAGCTTTAGCCATAGCCCTTTGTTTCATCAACACATTTTCATCAGCGTGCAGCATGTAGCCAGCTAAAGGATAAATATCTAATTGTTTACCACCTGTATGCATATCTACCAAGTAATCCGCATCTTTAATAAGCTCGGTAATTCGGTATCCTACACGTTCTGTTATACTACCTTTTTCATCTCCAGGGCAAACTCTAGCCAAATCTAAACCGTCACTTCCTACCCTACTATCCAAATCAAAAGCCGACTGATTGGCAATTGGAACTATAACTACCTTTCCTTTCAAAATTCCCTTCCTAAAAACATCTATCAACTCATTTGCAGCTAATATTGGTTCGTATTCATCGCCGTGAACACCTGCCAGTATTAACAGCGTATTTCCTTTAGCTTCCCCTTCAAAAGAATGAACAGAGAACAAACTCTCATCAACAATACTATCCATTATAAAATAAATATGTAATACATATATCAAATATATAAACCAAATATGAATTTGCAAATAAAATTTAAAAAGTAATACATATTTATTTTATATTATATTTGAAAAATTTTATAAAGTGCTTAATCATCCTAATGCTCAAATACTAAACAAAGTTGGTAACCACCATCAAATTGGAGGGATCGAAACCTCTATTATTGACAGTGGCAAAGCCAAGGGAGTAAGAATTGCTTGGGTTAATACTGGTGCAGGCCTTAGGTATAAAGTGGTACTAGATAGGGCAATGGATATTGCTGATGCGCATTTTAACCAACATAATCTTTCTTGGATAAGTCATGTAGGAATAGCTTCATCGGCTAAAACTGGTATCTGCAAAGATAATTGGCTAGAAAAATTTGGAGGGGGGTTGTTAACTACATGTGGGCTTAGCCATGTGGGGGCTAGTGAAGAAGACGAATACGGACAAAGAGGGCTACACGGAGACATAGGATATGAACCTGCTGAAATTATCACAATTAAACAGCCAAACTTGCTTGAAGAAAAACCTATTATGAGTATTACGGGTATCACAAAAGAAACTTCTTCTTTTGGCAAGCATTTAGAACTTAGAAGAACTATTTACTCAATTTTAGGAGAAGCCGCTATATATATTGAGGATGAAGTAACCAATGTATCTTATAGCAAAATTCCTCACATGTTTATGTATCACTGCAATTTTGGCTGGCCGTTAATAGATGAAGGCACGCTTATTGACTGGGAAGGAAATTGGGAACCACGTGGTACTAGCTCAGATAGTTACATATTTAATAACAATAATAATTTTAAGAATTGCCTGCCTCCTGTAGAAGAAAGTAATGAGTTTAATGGAGAGGCTTGCGTTTTTGTTGATATTAAACCTAACGAAAAAGGTATTTGCAAAACATCTATCATTAACCATAAATTAAACCTGATGGTAGAAATTTCATTTAACAAAAAAGAGCTACCGTGGTTTACTAATTGGTTACATTTCAAAAAAGGAGAATATGTAGTAGGATTAGAACCAGGAACAAACCCTCCAATAGGGCAGGCAAAAGCAAGAAAAGATAACTCATTAATTTTTCTTAAGCCACATGAAACCAGGAAATACAACATTAAAATAACTGTTAAAAATAGTGATAAAATATAAAAATCATATAACTAGATTAAGATGATGAAAAAAACAAATCTAACTAAAATAAAACCACTCGATAACTTAACTCAAGTTGATAAAATAGAACTTAACCTACAAGAATATTTTAGAAGTGAAAATTTCTTACCAGGAGATTCTATTCCTAAAGAAACGGAGCTTGCTGAAGCCATGGGTGTTAGTCGTACTGCTATTAGAGAGGCCATTTCTAGATTCAGAACTTTAGGCATCATCGAATCGAGAAAGAATAGAGGAATGATTATTACGCGTCCTGATATTTTGAATAATATGCAGAAAGTACTTACTCCACAGCTGCTTGACGGAGATACGATGAAAGAGATATTTGAAATGAGACTTGTTTTGGAAATGGGAATAGCGGATTTACTTTTCTTAAGGAAAAACAATGAAAATTTAGGCGAACTAGAAAGCATCGTAGAACAAGAAGAAAAAACTACCAACAAAGTAGAAAAGCTAAAATACGACGTTGAATTTCACTCTATGCTTTACAAGATATCTGGAAATGATACAATCCGTAGATTCCAGAAGTTGCTTTCTCCAATTTTTGATTACGTTGATAACGGCCTATATGTTACCAAAAAAGAAGAAGCTAGCAATGCAGTAACCCACAGAAAGCTACTAGAAACACTTAAAAATAATACTCCTGAACAATTTAGATTAGAAATGAAACAACATCTAAAAAATTATTTCGATAAAATATCTCAAGATGCTGAATTGGCTAATTCTAACCAATAATAGAAGCGTGTTAATAAAGCAAAAAGCCAATTTCAACTTCATGAAATAGGCTTTTTGCTAAAAGACAAACTACTAATTCTGAGCCTTCCTCTGCTCTGCAATCATTTGCCTTAATTGCTTGGCCTGCTCTGGTGTTAGTATTTCGTTGTAAAAACGTCTAGATCTTTCTCTATTTACTTTTTGATGCTCCGCTACTTTCTCTTCATCACTTAATGCTGTATTTTTTTTAATAGCGGCAATTTTTGCTTTAACATCTTTCGTTTGCTCTTCTACTTGCTTTTTCTGTTCGTCTGTTGCTTTTAAAACGTCTAAAGTTTCTACAGAAAAGGGATTTATTTTTTTGGCAACCTGCGCATTAACCGCTACCGACATCCCTAAAACTAAAGCAAGGCTTAAAAAAAGTTTTCTCATTGTTTGTTCTCCTTTGTTTTATTAGGTTAATAATTATACTTTATGTTAATTTAATTTTTCTTTTTATAAGAAATAACATGAATACGCAAACTAACATCGTTATTGATGCTGTCCTATAAATGATATCCAAAGGTATGTTATGATCTCTCATTGCCCCAGCAGCATAAATACCCAAACCACCTACCATGGTAGCAAACATATTTAATATCCCATAAGCCGTTGCTCTAAACCGATTATCTACAATTTGGCATATTATTGGCATTAAATTGGTATCAGTGAACATTCTTGTAAACCCATACACCATAAAAAATACTATTGCTAAATACAACACAGAGGAATAGCTAGCCATAAATACACAGGGAGCAGCTATAACAAGACCAATAATTGGCAATAATATTCTTGCTTTACTATTTTTCAAGCTCCATCTATCGGTCCAAAATCCACCTAACAACAGTCCTAAAATCGAGGCAGGATATAGATAAGCTGTAGCGTATAAACCAGCCTTGGTTTGCGACAGCTCAAATCGCTCTTGATAATAGGTAGGCAACCAAGCAACTATCATCCAGCTTACAACCCCCATCAGTCCCCAAAAAACAAGTATATAGTTAAAGCTAGATTTACTGAACAGGTACTTAAATGTATCTACTACACTTAAACTGTTTTGTTCTTTATTTTCCTCCAATTGATCAGTATTTTGATCGCCTCTATCTTTCAACAACAAGATTAGTATCAATCCGTAGGCAATACCAATTATTCCAAAAATTTTAAACGCGAAATGCCAGCTATGTTCATCGGAAATCCAGCCACCAAGAAAGCCTAAAGTTTGCCCCAACATTACACCTGCCAAGTTAATACCTGTAGCTAGAGAGCGTGTTTCTCCTTTATGATAATCTACAATTAAAGCTAAAGCCGCCGGCATATAAAATGCCTCACTAACTCCTAACAACGCCCTAACTACTATTAACTCATTAAAAGTTGTTACATATCCTGTTAGTAAAGTAATTAAAGACCAAGCAATTAAACTTCCAATAATAACTTTAGTACGCTTTACTCTATCGGCAACATAACCTGCAACGGGGCTCAACAAACCATAGATCCACAAAAAAACGGATGTTAATAATCCAAATTGCGCATCTGTCATCGGGATAGAACCAACAATAGAGGTACGCATTGTAGTTAACATGGTTCTGTCTATATAGTTTAATACTCCTACTATAAAAAGCAGGAAAACTATCATCCAAGCGCCTTTTGGCAGTATGTATTTTGTTGTTGCGCTAGTCATGTTAGCCTTTTATTTCGCCAATGGCAATCATACACTCTTTGATTTCCTTTTTAAGACCATCCGATATTAACACTGCATAATCAGGATGATAATTACCAGGACAGCTGATTAATTCCATTGCATACGAATAGGCCGCAAGCACATTTTCTTTTATAAACAAATTGCGAAGCTTTAAAATATTAGTAAGGCTCTGTGTATAGGCAAAAATTCCAGCTTCTTGTTTGTACATTTCTTTGGAGTTTACCGGTGTACATGTATACATGCCATCTAGATTTTTTTTAATATCTACTGCACGGGCATTATCAAATAAATCTAAATTGCTAAAATAATAAGAAAAATCATTATCAAATAACTTATTTCGCTGAAGCTCGGAAATAAGCACCATATTAGCCGTTTTAATGCCTTTAATTCCTTTTACTTTACTAAGTTCAACCATCATATCGAAAGTTATAGGAGTTTGTGTAACCGAAGGTAAATCATAAACATAAACAGGAAACTTCGAACGCTCTGCCAATTGCTTAAAGAAATTTACCCCGTCGGCTGGTCTTATTTTATAATAAAATGGAAGCGTAGCCACAATACCCTGTATATCTAGTTTATTTAACAAATCTACCCTATCTAATACTCTTGCTAAGCTGCAATCCATTACACCTACCATTACAGGTAGTCTGCCAGCTGTTACTTCTACACATTTAGTTGCAACTCTTAAGTATTCAGAATTCTTTATACTTTCCATTTGTCCCATCGAACCCATACACAAAAGACCGCTTGCTCCCGCACCAATCATTAATTCTATTTGCTTTGCGTAACTAGCTTCCAACAATACCCCATTATTATCAACTGGTGTACCTAATGCTGGATAAAATCCATTTTCCATTGTCTAATATATTATTTGTTTATTTTTCTGATTTTACTACTGCCGATTTAACTAAAAAACCAAGCAGTTCTTTTTTATTGGCATTATGCACTCCCAGCCTTAAATAGTTAATACCAAAAGCTGATTTTTTATTGATTTTAAGGTTATACTTTTCTTTATTAGCAATGTAAACTTTAGCTACACCAAGTTTCAAATCCCATTTTATGGTTACGGGAATTATGGCTCCATTCTTGTTTTGTTTTCCAAGATCAAAACTAAACATGGCCTGTTTGTATGCTGCAGTATCTGACGAAATTGAGAAATGATCTGTTAATGCCATTCTAAACTCATTACCCTTATTTAAGGATTGTATTTGCATGGAAAGCTCTCCTTTTGTTGTTGCTGCGAAATTCCATACAGCTTCAAACGCCAAACCAGCTGTATCAGCCTTAAATTCTACACCATTAGGCTTTAAGTTCTTTTTTACCGTTCCTTCATAACCGAATAAAGTCCAGTTTTCGGAAGTTTTAGCATCGATTTTACTATCGTAACTTGTTAGCCAATTAGGATCGAAAACTACTACAGCTCCATCTTCTCCCTGTCCGCTCACCATTACAATTTTACCATCCTTATTTTCTATAGCAGACGGATATGCTGAGCCTGAATCTCCTCTAACTCCTTTTTTTCTTGTAGAATGTGTCCTTAAAACTTCTCTAAAACCTTTCCAGGTTTTACCGTCATCTGAGCTAATTGCTGCATGTAAAACTTCCCTACCACCAAATGCATAGCTATTAGGGATATCCCATCTTTGGCTCATATTAAATATCACAACCAATCTTCCATCTCTTAATTTTAAAAAATGAGCAGGCGAATCTGAGGAAATGAACGACGAAGGTGATGGATTACTCCAAGTAGTTCCATTATCAGCAGAAAAGGAATCATACAGCATACCATTATTAGTTCTAATGAGCATCCACAACTTTCCATTGTTTAGCTGTATTGCTGTAGGTTCTATAGCTCCGTAACGAGTTGCCTTATTGGGATCTATCTGTATTTTAATACCATTAGATTCTTTCCAGCTTTCCCCATTATCATCTGAATATAATGATACAGTTTCGTGAAAACCAAAATCCACTTCTTTTGTATCTTTTGGTTTAAAATCTTTACCTGGAATGGCCTTAGCAAAACTCATTACCAAGCGTCCAGATTTTAGTTGCATAAAATTACGATGAGAGCCTACGTAGCCTACGAAAATCATCCGGCTCTTCTCCCACTCGGCATCTCCTTTTTTCTTACGAGTGTACCATAAATCTAGCTGACGACCTCGATAGCCCTTATCTCCTTTACTCCAAAGATGATATACACAATGAATAGTACCTTTTTCGTCAACCAATACTTGATTAGCATAATATGATGTACCTGGCAATTTAAATTCTACTTTTGGCGCTTCCCAACTTAGACCATCTACAGATGTTTCAGACATCATTTGGTCTGCTGGCCCTGGACGATTGATAAAAAATATCTTATGCTTACCATCAATTGTGATAATAGATGCTTCGTTAGTTGGAGCTTTCTTTACGATTACTGGAGCAAATACTTGCGCTGTGTCAGTAGCTGATTTAATTTTAGTTTTAGCGTTGGCGGAAAAACTTGGAGATTTTCCTAAACACAAAAATGCCAGCAACAATAATGGCACAACGCTCTTAAAGGTATTCATAACAAGTGGTTTGGTTAGGTTAATAAAAATAATCAATATCACATAAGTACAAATGTAGTACATATTTAATTAAAAAAAAATATTTATTCATCATCATTTTTTAATCTAAACTTTCGTTTAAGAATATCCATCAGAATCAACTACTATAGTTTATAAAGAATAGTGAATGTAGATATAAAAGAAAATTATAGATACTTCGGACTATTAACAAGAAAACTCTTAATTGGAAAAAATGGTAAATGGTGAAATTGAAAACTCTACTTACCAAACGTGGTTCAAGAAACTCCAACATGAAAAGCGTTTAATCGAAGCTGTGCCAAACAGCGATGACAGACCAGAAATAAAATCTAACAAAACTATCGTAGAACGGTTTTTGCCAAGTCTCGAAAATATTTTCGCCTTATTATGATAAGGGAAACGTTATACAAAAGCACACTTTAGCCAGAGCTTTGTTCAAAGATAATCTGATATGGGGTCAGGGTCTATTTAAAACAAAATTCCTTGATAGAACCTTTCATGATAACCTACTGAAAATCAATAAAAAAGGATTGCTTATTAATGAAAAATCCTTTAAAAAATTAACCATGAATCTGGTTAGTACCCGGAAGCAGATTCGAACTGCCACGCCGTTGCCAGCGCCACCCCCTCAAGATGGTGCGTCTACCAATTTCGCCACCCGGGTATCTGCTGCAAATATATAAATTAACCCTAGAGCTAATAAAAAATTCAAAAGAAAAAATAAGAATTAATGGCTCCGTCAATTGCCCCTATTTTATTAGAATGAGTTATTTAGATAATTGTTTTTAACGGGCTTTTAATGGAGTTAAGTCGGGCTTTGGTCGGACTTATGACAATTATATCCGAATAAAACGCATCTAACTTACGACCTAATTAAAGCGTATTTATTTCTTAATCAATAACTTATTATATTGTATTATATTTAAAAATGGCCATAATTGAAAATGGAATAAACGGAGGATTAACTGGAACAGTGGGTACCGTGACAGGTTATTACTTACATGGAAAATATGCAATAAGGAGCAAACGCAAAACCTCTAAGAAAAACAAAATAGGAAGTGCTACGCAAAAGGCAGCGAGGTCGAGATTCACTATTATGCAGCAGTTTCTCAAACCAATTGTTGGTTTTGTGAGGATAGGTTTCAATATGAAATCAAAAAAACGAATGATGACCGCCAATAATGTAGCAAAATCTTACAACATGCTAAACTCGCAAAATGCAAACGGAGCAATAGATTATGCTAAAGTATGTTTAACTTATGGCAATATATGAGGCGCATTAGACATTAACTTTGAATTAGATGATATTGGCGTACATTTTAGCTGGGCAAACCGTACAATAGACGGAAAGGTTAGAGCGCAACATCAGGTAATGCTGATGGTATATGACGTGGAGAACGCAAATGCTTATTACGAAATCAGTGGAAACAAATGGAAACTGTAACTCTTTCTAAATTTGATAAGGGAAAAACCTTTCATACTTGGGTTTCCTTTATTTTAGAAGACAGACAGGATATCTCGATGAATATGTACGCTGGGAGTTTTGTTTTCTAACTTTAAAGTAATTAAACTTCTTTATTGCTGAAATTTACATGATTTTTAGTGTTTGCAATTAAGCAAACTTAGCAATCAAAAGAAAGTCCGTCATAGGCCAATTTAATATTTGCTGGCAATTCTTTACTCACCTCTTCATGCAGGCCTAAATTATGGCTAATGTGGGTAAAATAAGTCATTTCTGCCCCTATCTTCTCTGCCATCGCTATGGCTTCATTAAACGTAAAGTGAGAAATATGGCTTTCTTTTTGCAAGGCGTTTAATACCAATACCTTTGTGCCCTTAATTTTTTCTAATGATTCTTCGCTGATGGTCTTGGCATCGGTAATGTAGGTAAAGTTTCCAATTCTATAGCCTAAAATTGGTAGTCTGTAATGCATTACTTCAACAGGAACAATTGCTACATTGCCTATTTTAAAAGATTGTTGGGCAATGGTATGCATCTTTATTTGAGGTAAGCCGTGATATTTCACATCAGAAAAGATATAATGAAATTCTCTTTTTAATGCAGCTTGCACCCTTTCGTCTGCATAAATGTCTATTCGTTTTTTGAGAATGTAATTATAAGGCCTAATATCATCTAAACCAGCTATATGATCTTTATGCTCGTGAGTGTACAGAATGGCATCTAAATCATTTACACCGGCTCTTAACATCTGATAACGGAAGTCGGGCCCGCTATCAATAACGATACTCTGTCCATCGGTTTCTATCCAAACAGAAACCCTTAGGCGTTTGTCTTTTTTATTGCTAGATCTACATACTGCACAATTACAAGCAATTACTGGAATGCCCTGCGATGTACCCGTACCTAAAAAAGTGATCTTCAAAATGATTATTTTAACGTGATTTCCAAAGCTAATAAAAAAGGGTTTAAGCTAATAGCCCAAACCCTTTTTAGATGTATAATTAATTGAATTATCTTAAATCTACCACTTCTACACCTGGATATTTCTTTGCATCAAAAGCAAAAGTTGCTTCTGGTACTTTTACGTTAGGCGAAAATGTTTTTACATTGTAGGTATAGGTATTTCCATTTTTCTCGAATACTACAATGTTCACAATCTGTTTTGCGGCTTTATCAATACTTAAGCGTACTTTAAACACATTCTTTTTAATGTCTGTGGGCGATAAATCAATCATTTGGTAGGTTTTAGCCCCTACCTTTTGCTCGCCAGTATAAATGTATTTAAAACCCTTTTCGTAAATGGTAAATATTTTTGCCGGGTTTAATGCTTCGCCATTCGGATCTACGTTATTCACCTGTACTTCTTTATCATTTTTCAGGTATGTCCATTGTACTTTACCGTCGCTAATTAACTCTTGGTTAGTCATGGCTACCTTGTACTTGTTTGCGTTAGCTTTTACATACAGGGTTCCTTGTTGCGTTTCTTTAACTTTTGCTTGTTTGTTATCTAAGGTAAAAGTGAAATCTGTTTTCACTACATCGTACGAACGATATTTTTTACTTACTTCTGCTAAAATTGCTTTTGCCTTTGGGTCTGTTTGTGCAAAGGCTACCGCACTAAAAACACCTACTGCTAAAAACGCCAATATTACTCTCTTCATGTTATCTAATCTTAAATTCTATTTATTGTTAAGGTTACTCAAGAACTGTTCCAAAGCATATTCGTCTGGAATTAAAACCTCACGAGCCTTACTGCCTTCAAACGGGCCAACAATGCCTGCGCCTTCCAATTGGTCGATAATTCTGCCTGCCCTGTTATAACCTAATTTCATTTTACGCTGGATTAATGAGGTAGAACCTTGCTGGTGCATTACAATCAGCCTTGCTGCATCCTCAAATAAAGGGTCTTTATCGTCTGGGTCGAAATCTTTTGTACTTCCCTCTCCATTTTCATCGATATACTCTGGCAATAAATACGCATCTGGATAGCCACGCTGGTTACCAATAAAGTCAGAGATCCGATCTACCTCGGGCGTATCTACAAAAGCGCACTGTAGCCTAATTAAGTCACTACCTGTGGCTAAAAGCATATCTCCCCTACCAATTAACTGATCGGCGCCACCGCTATCTAAAATGGTACGGGAGTCTATTTTTGACAGCACCCTAAACGCCAATCTGGCAGGAAAGTTAGCTTTAATTGTACCTGTAATTACGTTTACCGACGGACGTTGCGTTGCCAACACCAAATGAATACCAATGGCACGGGCTAATTGTGCTAAACGGGCAATTGGGGTTTCTACCTCCTTACCTGCGGTCATAATTAAATCGGCAAACTCATCTACCACTAAAACAATATAGGGCAAGAAACGGTGCCCGTTATTTGGGTTAAGCTTACGCTTGATGAATTTTTCGTTATACTCCTTCAAGTTCCTCACCATGGCATCTTTCAACAAATCGTAACGTTGATCCATTTCAATACAAAGTGAATTTAAGGTATGTACTACCTTTTTCGTGTCGGTAATGATGGCATCTTCGCCGCCCGGCAATTTGGCCAAGAAATGACGCTCAATTTTATTGAATAGGGTTAACTCTACTTTTTTAGGGTCAACCAAAACAAACTTTAATTGCGAAGGATGTTTTTTATAGAGCAAAGAAACCAAAATAGAGTTAATACCAACCGATTTACCTTGTCCTGTAGCACCCGCTACCAATAAGTGAGGCATTTTAGCCAAATCGGCAATATATACCTCGTTACTAATGGTTTTACCTAGGGCAATGGGCAAATCCATGGTATTTTGCGCCCATTTATCGGTATTTAAAATGCTACGCATTGATACCATTTCTGGATGCGAGTTTGGCACTTCGATACCAATGGTTCCTTTACCCGGCATTGGCGCAATAATACGGATACCTAAAGCAGCTAAGCTTAATGCAATATCGTCTTCTAAATTTTTAATTTTAGAAATACGAACCCCCGGTGCTGGAATAATTTCGTACAGCGTTACGGTTGGGCCAATGGTTGCTTTAATTTTATCAATTTCAATATTGTAGTGATTTAATGTTTCTACAATTTTGTTCTTATTGGCTTCTAGTTCATCAGAATTTACAGAAATTTTGTTTGTCCCATAATTTTCCATCAAATCTAGGTGAGGATATTTATAGCCTGATAAATCTAGCGTTGGGTCATAATTACCAAACTGTTCTACCAATTCATCAGATTTTACTTCTTCTTCGGTTTTTTCGATGGTAAATGTTGGTTCTTCTACCTTTGGTGCAGGTGTAATTTCCATTGCTGGTGTTGCAGCTGCTACTACAGGTGCTGCCGCTACGGGCGCCGCTGGGCTTAACAACACATTTGTTCCCAAAGGAATGGCTGATTTTTCTTGCTCTTCTTCTAATTCGGGCTTTTCAAACCTACTGGGTGTTAAAACAATATTTTGTTCTTGCTTTTGCTGGTTTCTATATTTATCGTTTAAGCTAAATTCTACAGGTTGGGCTATATTTTCTGCCTCTAGCGCTGTATTTTCAGGCACTTCAGGTACTATAATTCGCCTAGGATTTGGCTCTGGTTGTTTCTCGGGGAACTTAAAATCTATATTATAAGCAATAATGAGCACCGATAAGCCTAAGAAAATTAACAGGCCCCCAACGCCAGTTCTACCTATTTGTATCTCTAACAATTTATTGCTCCAATAACCAAATTCGCCTTCTAAAAAGTGTGGCGTTTTAGCAAAAAACGAATGCCCAAATCCGAAAGCTAACGAAATAAACAACAGAAAAAAGAAACTGTAAGCCAGCACCTTCTCTACTGCAAAAATCTTTACTTTAAAAAGCATTCTGTAGCCAATAACGAAAAACACAAAAACGAATAGGAAAGAAGCTACCCCAAACCATTCGTATATAAACTGATGTGACAAAAGCGCACCGATTTTACCCAGCCAGTTTTGCACCACAGGGTCTTCTACGCCACTTTGTTTCAGCTCTTCAATGCTTTTAAATAAATTACTCCACCCTCCGTTGGCATCAATTACATAGCTCTGGTCTTCTTCCCAAGTAAGCAAATAAGAGGTAAAGGCCACTAAAAAATAGATCGAAAGAATGATAAAAAAAAGGCCAATAATTTTCACAAACCGCCCATCTTGAAGATTAAAAGCAGGAAGGTACTCGGGCTTTATTCGGGGTTCCCTTGCACTTGGTTTTTGTCCACTTTTGCTTGCTTCAGCATTTTGTTTAAAAGAATTGGATTTGAATGAATTTCCCCTTACCGACATCGTAATCGTTTAATATTTTAATGAACAAATATAAGAAACTGTTTATATTCTTTTAACCTGTGCAACATTTAGCTGTTACTATTTCATTTAACCTATAATTAGTTTAAACCTTTTGCCTGAATTATAGTCTGTAACTCAGAAAGCAATTAATTTATTGCCTAGGTTTTTTATTTTAGTTTTATCCTGCCCAGCAGCAACTGAGCAGGATTTTTTTTTGTTTTTATTAGCCAGGGCACTTGTCCCAATTACGAGATGCACAGATTTTTGCTTTAATCGTTGCCATTAAATTGCGGTAGCAAATAGTTAATTAAAAGCTATTTTAAAAGACAGCTGTGCATCGGTGGCAAAATACAACTAAGTGCGCTTTCTAAATGTTAATTTAATTTCGTTAATTTAACCTATTAGCGAAACCTAAATAAAAAAAATGGATATCACGCAGCTAGAAACTCTTATAGAAAACAGCCAATTAGATGAAATAGTGGCTTTATTATCGCAAAAACCACAATTGGCAACACAAATCACTTCTCATCAAATTTCGCCAATGTTGCTAGCCTGCTATTATAAAAAAATGGAAATTGCTAATGCCATTGCCGAGTTTATGCCCGAGCTGAGCATTTTTGACGCCTGCGCTATTGGAAAATTTGAGGAGGTTACCCTATTGATCTTTAAAGACCCTCGCTCTATAAACGAATATTCGGCAGATGGCTTTACGCCACTTGGTCTGGCTTGTTATTTTAACCACGAAGAAATTGCCCGTTTTTTAGTATTAAAAGATGCTGAAGTTAACTTGCCAAGTAAAAATGGCTTTAACGTGTTTCCTATACATTCGGCAGTAGCCAACAACAATTTTAATATTACCAAAATTCTTTTAGATGCGGGCGCATATCCTAATGTTTGCCAAAAATCTGGTGTAGCACCTTTACATAGCGCCGCACAACTAGGTAACATAGAAATGATTATCCTTTTATTAGAACACGGCGCAGAAGTTACTTTGCGAATGGAGGGCGGAAAACTACCGGCAGACTTAGCGGCAGAAAAAGGCTTTATTGAAATTGCCGATATTTTAAGGGATGACGATTAACCGGGGTAAGAAAAGTCCAATGTCCGAAATTAAGAGTGACGGGACAAATCGTAAATTTAAATCGTAATTCGTAAATTAGGCTACTCCCAAATTCGCAATCTAATGCGCTTCATATAGTTTCTAATATCGAGCACTATGGCAGCCAGTATATAGAAAAGTATAGGAAAACCTACTGCTAAAAACGATGAATAGATGAAAAACAACCTCACTTTGTTGGTGCTCATATCTAGTTTATTGGCCAAATATTCTGAAACCCCAAAGCTTCTCTTTTCGAAAAAAGTAACTATACGTTGAAACATCTTTTAGTTGATTTTAAATCTAATTTACAAAAATAATAGACAAGGAATAAATATTCAAAGTTTAATTTTCATAAAAATTTAAGCGTCCTGCACAATTTTCTCTAAAGTTGGGTGTCCGATAGGTTGGAAACTTTACAGAGAAAACAGCACAACGATATTCATTTTCTTAAAATTTGGGTGTCCCCGCCCAACTTCATATAGGTACACGAGTAATTATATCCTTTTTTCGGCAGGTGCAGGCACCCACCGATAGATTGGAAACTTTACAGAGAAAACAGCACAACGATATTCATTTTCTTTAAAGTTGGGTGTCCCCACCCACCTTATGTAAAAGATACCTAACTTTAATTCAAAGAAAAACAAAATGAGTTTATTTCATAAACGACAAGGACAAATGGATAATCATGAGATATATTTCTACACGGTTACTATTAATAACTTCCATCATTTGTTAAAATCAGCTGAGGTAAAAACAATCGTAATTGAATCGCTCCGCTATCTTTATATAAACAAATTAGCTATTATATATGGTTATGTAATTATGCCAAATCATATCCACTTAATTTGGAAAACTATCAATGATGATAGAGATGAATCGGTAGTAGGAAGTTTTACCAAATATACGGCGCACCAATTCCAAAAATATTTAAAGTCTAACCATCCCCATCAACTCGAAACCTATAAAGTTGCTCTTAGTGATAGAAATTATCAGTTTTGGAAACGTGATGCTTTAGCTATCCCACTAAGCAGCTTACCAATATTAGAACAGAAATTAGATTATATTCATGCAAATCCGATACAAGAGAAATGGAAATTGGCAAAATTCCCTGAAGATTATAGATGGAGCAGTGCAAGTTTTTATCAAAACGGAATTGATGAGTTTGGCATATTAACCCATTATAGAGATTAGTTCGGTGGGTGGGGACACCCCGCCGATAGATAATATAAGTTAACTCCCTAAAGTTGGCTGTCCCCACCCAACTTCTCTTTTTCTGTAGGTGAAGACACCTACCGATAGGTTGAATATTCAAAGTTTAATTTACATAAACCCGTCATTATCCTTCACAATTTCCCCCTAAAGATTAGGCTGCCATCCTCCTTATGTTAACTCATTACCTCTTCAAAATCTTTAGGCCAATACCGCAATTTAAACACTTTTTAGCATTGCAATAGTCTTTTCGCAACTGCAATAAGGCTTGTGTTTGGTAGGCATTATCTGCAACAACGCCCGCTTCTAAATATGATGTAACAATTGCATTTTTCTCGGCAGTAATACTCTCTAACAAATAAAAAGCACGGGTTTGAAAGTTAGCTTGGCCTGTGTATTTGCCATAAGCAAACAAAAACAAGCTTACCGTATTGATCAAAATATTATCTATGGATGATTTTCCTAGTTGCAGGTAAACTTTTTCTGCTTCTTTGTTAAAATGATAGTGTTTTTGCCAAAATGGGTTTACTGGTAGTTCTTCAAAAAGCAAATGCAATTCTTTTACATTTTTTACTTCCAATACTTTAGAAAACAAATGGCTCGATTTTACAATTAGTGCGGCAAATTGTGCTAACCTTAATGTTGGAAAATTTTGCGGACGCATTCTTAAAAACTTCCAAAGTGAAATATCAATAGGTGTTAAGCCATATTTCTTTTTCAAAAAAGCATACTCGTTTTTTAATTGCTTAGGATAGTTATCTTCAAAACTTTGATTTAAAAACCCCGCCTGACCAAAAATTAACGCTTCTATTTGCAAAGGTTGATCTTTATACTTGGCAAATAAGTTTTGTGATAAACTTTGGGCAAGTACCTGCATGGGCAAGGCATTAACTTTAAAACCGAAACTTTTGGCCATAAAATGATAAAAGGTTTCGTCCCAGTTACCGTTTAATTGTGCTAAACACGCAAAAACTTCTTCAGATTTCTGTGCTAGCCTTTCTACCAACACCCTAGCTAAAAATCCATTAACCACAAAGCTATCTACCTTTCCTATTTGCTGCTCGCAAGGAAAAATATTTGTTGAAGCTATTAAACGCTCATAATTTTCGAACAGGTGTTGGGGAATTTTATCTTTAAGACTTAAAGTAGGCAATAACGTGCCATCGGCTCTTGTAATAGCAATATCGTGTTCCCAAACTACATGCAACACTACATTTTCATAGGCGCTATCGTTTTGGTGCCTGTGCACATTCCAGTCTGATGATTTTAAGTGCACTTCTACTTGTCCTACCCAAGTGGTACCGTCAATACTAATTTTGGCATTAGTAAAATCTGGGCCTGCGTTTTTATTAGGAAAGCCACAGTTCAATATTTTTAATGGTTCTCCATCAACAGTTTCAAGCTGCAATGTATGATACAACCTAAACTGCCAAACAAAATGTAGAAATTCTTCGGGAAAGCGCATATTTGAAGTTACGAATATTTAACTTGAAATATACATACCGCTATATATTTTCGTTGTTAAACACGAACAACTAAAACCTGTTTAAGTAGTAGGTTTCTTATAATTCGTAATAAAAACGCCTAAAATAATCAGTACAGTAGCAATCAGTAAATCGTAGGTAACGGTTTCGTTTAATACCAACCAACCTAAAAATATGGCTATAATGGTATTAAAATAAGAAAGAATAGAAACTTCTGTAGCGGTTACTTTTTTAAGCGCATAATTATAACAGAAGAAACCAACCACCGATCCAAATACGCCTAAATAAACAATAGCAGCCATACTTTCCAAGCTCCATTTATTAAAGTCTGTAGCAGGAGAAACCAACGAAGCTATAACTAACTGTGCAATGGCCGCATAGGCAAACTGGTAAAATAAGTCGAGAAAAATATTATTGCTCTTTTGTGTGTATTTCTTAATATAAATAGTACCCGCTGCCCATCCAGAAATGGCTATTGCCAAGTAAGCGATACCTGTTTTATAATTGGGATCTAACAAATCGCCCAAGCCATCTCTAAAAATAAAAGCCACCCCACTAAAACCAATAATTACACCTATAAAACCTTTTAAACTGGGTTTTTGCAAGCCAAAAACTAAACTACCTAAAAATACGATAATGGGCGATAGCGCAGTAAGCAAAGAGGCCAAACCACTAGGAATACTCTCCTCGGCTACGGTAGTCATTCCGTTGGCAATAATAATCATTAAACTAGCCAAGAAAATTTGGCGACCAAGGCTCTTCCACCCTATCCATTTAAACTCATTTTTGTATAGTAAAATAACTAACAATATTAAGGAAGCAACCACTTGGCGTAAACCCGCCACAAACCAGGCCGGAATAGTTTGTACCGCTATGCGAATGCCCAAATATGTAGTGCCCCAAACAATAGCAATGGTAAACAGTGCTACAATTAATTTAACGTCTTTTTGTGTACTCATATTAAATTAGCGGCCACAAGGATCTGCTCCATTTCTTGTTGTAAAGCCAATGCTTCTGCTCTTGCTTTTTCGGCAAAATCTTCGCCATTGCTTGCATAGATAATGCTACGAGCGGCATTAACCAATAAACCACACTGTTTGTTTAAACCGTGTTCGCAAACCGCACTTAAACTGCCGCCCTGTGCACCAACACCTGGCACTAATAAGAAATTATCTGGCGCCAACCTACGGATATTTTTAAACTCCTCGGCTTGGGTAGCACCAACTACGTACATCATTTGGTGGCTATCTGCCCATTGTTGCGAAGTGGTAATTACTTGCTCATAAAGCTTGTGATGATCGCTCTGCTTTACTTGAAAATCTTGGCTACCCTGATTAGAGGTTAATGCCAGCAGAATTACCCACTTATCTTGGTAAGCTAAAAATGGTGAAACCGAATCTTTGCCCATATAAGGCGCAACGGTAATCGAATCAAAGCTCATTCCCGAACTTTCTTCCTTAAAAAATGCTTCTGCATACATGGCCGAAGTATTGCCAATATCGCCGCGTTTGGCATCGGCAATGGTAAACACCTCTTTCGGAAAATGTTTCCAAGTTTTCACCAAAGTATCCCAACCTTGCACCCCACGGGTTTCGTAAAAAGCAGTATTGGGCTTGTATGCCACGCACAAATCATGGGTAGCGTCAATTAGCTGCTTGTTAAATTCAAGTATTGGGTTGTCATATTTTAAAAGATGTTTAGGCAACTTATCCAATACTGGATCTAGGCCTATGCATAAAAATGATTTCTTACGTTGAATTTGTTCGAAAAGCTGCTGTTTGTTCATGTTGCAAAGATGAAGAAATTTACGGTTTTAGATTTACGATTTAGGATTTTTTTTACCGCATTGTTACATTAAGCCTATGGGAAGGCAACTTACACAGGCTTCATTAGCTATGAATTTGAACGATTAATAAGGCAACATGTATTTTTTTTAAAAAATATCTTGCAGATTAAAATCCATTTTCATACAATTGTGGCATAATTCCCAGAAAGTTTATCTGAATACCTCCCGAAAATCCTTAGCTAGAAAAATTTCTTAAATCTTTTAAGCCCATTTTTGGTTGTATTATTTGGTTAAACCCAAAAATAAAATTCTCGACAAAATATAAATGTTTAGTAAAACAGAACTAACTGAAAAGCTTACCGCCGAATTACGTGAGTTAGCTAAAACAAGTGGCGTTGACAATGCGGGCGATTTACGCAAAAACGACTTGATTGAAGAAATTCTAAAAAAACAAGCAGCTACTAGCGAAGTAAGCGTTACGCCAACACCTCATGCAGTAGAAGCCTCATCTGAAAAACCTGCTAGAAAAAGAACGCGTATCCCAAAAGATACAGCCCCTGTAGTAGAGGAGAAAAAAGAAGACAAAGCTCCAGAGCCTACTCTTTTTGATAAGGCTGAAGAAATAGAAATTCCTTCACCAGATTTTGAAGCTATTGCTTTGGTAACAGGCCAAGAACTTTCGAAACAAGAAAGCATTGCCGATAAGTTAAAAAACCAAAAATCGAAAAGAGAGCGAACCTCTAAAGACGAAAAAGGCGAACAAAACAATAACGAGATCATTGTTATCGATGAAAAGCCTGCTAGAGAAGAAAAACCTCAGCGAGACGAAAACCGTCAGCAAAAACCCCAAAACAATACCAACAACGGAGGTGGCCACCACAAACAAAACGAAACCAGCTATTCTAACTTAGATTTCGACAACACCATTACTAATGAGGGTGTGCTAGAAATTATGCCAGATGGCTACGGTTTCTTACGTTCGGCAGATTATAATTATTTATCTTCTCCAGATGATATTTATGTATCGCAATCGCAAATTAAATTGTTTGGTTTAAAAACTGGCGATACGGTGAACGGAAGTATCCGCCCACCAAAAGAAGGCGAAAAATATTTCCCATTGGTAAAGGTAATTAGCATTAATGGGCGTGTACCTGCTGATGTTAGGGATAGGGTTCCTTTTGATTACCTTACCCCACTTTTCCCTACAGAAAAATTAAACCTGTTTACCGATAGCAGCAATTATTCTACCCGTATTATGGACTTGTTTACCCCAATTGGTAAAGGCCAGCGTGGTTTAATTGTGGCGCAACCAAAAACGGGTAAAACTAATTTGTTAAAAGAAGTGGCCAACGCCATTGCTAAAAATCACCCAGAAGTTTATTTAATTATCTTATTAATAGACGAGCGTCCGGAAGAGGTAACCGATATGGCCCGCAGCGTAAGGGCCGAAGTAGTTTCTTCTACTTTTGACGAGCCTGCTGAAAGACACGTAAAAATTGCCAATATTGTATTAGAAAAATCTAAGCGTTTGGTAGAATGCGGTCATGATGTAGTGATCTTGCTAGATTCTATTACCCGTTTGGCAAGAGCTTATAATACCACTGCACCTGCTTCTGGCAAAATTCTTTCGGGCGGTGTTGATGCCAATGCACTGCATAAACCTAAACGTTTTTTTGGTGCGGCCCGTAATATAGAAAAAGGCGGATCGTTAACTATTTTAGCTACAGCTTTAACCGAAACTGGCTCTAAAATGGACGAGGTAATTTTCGAAGAATTTAAAGGTACAGGTAACATGGAGCTACAATTAGACCGTAAATTGGCCAACAAGCGTATCTTCCCTGCAATTGACATTACCGCATCAAGTACGCGTAGAGATGATTTATTGTTAGATAGAGAAAACCTACAACGCATTTGGGTACTGCGCAACCACTTGGCCGACATGAATAGCCAAGAGGCAATGGAATTGGTACAAGCCCAAATTAAAGGCACCAAGAGTAACGAGGAGTTTTTAATGGGAATGAACGGCTAGTAAAAATTTTACGTTATACGTTATAAAATTGTAAGTTTGGCTTTGCAATAAAAACGTATAACGTAATACCTATAACGTAACACTCAAATGCTGAACCTACCTAATGCTTTAACCTGTGCCAATCTACTTTCTGGCTGTATTGGTATTGTGTTTTGTTTTAATGGCGATTTAAAATCTGCCGCCTATTTTGTAATTCTATCAGGAATATTCGACTTTTTTGATGGAATGGCAGCTAGGGCGCTAAACATAAAAAACAGCATTGGTAAAGACCTTGATTCATTAGCTGATGTAGTTAGTTTCGGATTTTTACCCGGAGCAATTATGTATCACCTCTTTAAGGCCAGCGATGCCCCACATCAATACCTATCCTATTTTGGTTTCATCATTACTTTATTCTCGGCTTTAAGGTTGGCCAAGTTCAATACCGATACTCGCCAAACAGTAGATTTTATTGGCTTAAATACACCTATGAACACCCTGTTCATTGTATCGTTACCTTACGTGGCCGATTATCATCCGCAAATAATTGGCAATTGGCTAGTTTTAGCTGCTATTTCTGTAGTAAGCAGTTATTTATTGGTAAGCGAAATCAAGATTTTCTCTCTAAAATTTAACAATTTGAAATGGGGCGAAAACAAAATTAAATTTATATTTATGATTTTATCGCTCGCATTATTTGTTTGGCAACAGTTTGTAGCGCTGCCAATTATCCTATTGCTTTACATAGGATTGTCTTTTGTTTATTTCAAGAATAAATAACGTAAATTTTAAGGTGTCAATTCATACATAGCATACCCTGAAATTAAATTCAGAGCCTGCTACAACTGCGCTTCTAATGCTGCTTTAGACTTGGCTACTTGCGTTAAAATCATGTTCAGTTCTTGCTTAATTTCTGCCAATGCGCCCGGAATAGCTGCTACATTTAGTTCTTCTTTGGCATTATGCTCAATTACTTGTACATAATCTCTAATATCCGCTCTACCTACATAATAAAAAGTAGGCTTTACTTTATGGGCAAACTCAGACGCTGCCTTCCAATCTTTGGCATCAACGGCTCGCTGCAAATCTTCCAAATAAACAGGAATTTGTTCAACCAAAGTATCTAGCATCTCAATCATAAATTCTGCACTATCGCCAGACATTTCTTTCAAATAAGACAGATCTAAGTCTACTGTACTTTTTGCCGGGTTAATCATAGGAATATTTGGTTATATTTTATGAACAGTTAATTTGTCGCTCAAGTTAAATAAAATGCTTGAAATTTTTTGCTTAAAAACTGGATGAATAAAATTTCCTGCAATTTCGTTCAAAGGCACTAGCACAAATCTACGTTTATGCATTTCTGGGTGGGGTAAAATTAAGCTTGGATCTTGCATAATTTCATTACCATAGAAAATAATATCGATATCTATTAAACGTTCTCCCCATCTTTCTAACCTCACCCTTCCCATTTTCTGTTCAATAGCCAACAATAATTTTAACATATGCAAAGGCTCCAGTTCGCTGTTTACAGCAATGGCCTGATTTAAAAAACCAGGCTGATCTGTTTTGCCCCAGGCCGCAGTTTCATACACGCTAGATTTTGCAAAAACCTCTCCAATTTCACGTTCTATGTACGCTATTGCCGTAGCTAAATTTTGCGCTCTATTGCCAAGGTTAGTACCAAGTAACAAATAAGCGGTGTTACTATCTAATTTCATATTGTATTTAGAGTTTATAGCGATAGCATTTTATGCGTTGCCCTAACACTTATTTTCGATATATCTCAATGCATTCTTTATATTTACAAATTAAACGTTATTACAACTTATGAAAGAATTTTTCAAGTATGTTTTTGCTACAATAGTGGGCATAGTGCTTTCTACAATTATCATAGGCATTCTAGGCCTTATTGTACTCGTGGGTATGATCTCGTCGTTAGATAGCGATACCAAAACTACTGTAAAGGAAAACTCGGTATTATACCTCAACCTAGATCAAACTATTATTGAAAGAACACCCGAAGATTCGTTCGGAAAGTTTTTTGGCGGCGCTAATGATAAAAGTATAGGTTTTAACGATGTAATAAAAGCGCTAAAAAAAGCGCAATCAGACGAAAATATAAAAGCTGTTTATATTAATGTAAGTGCTCCTAATGCAGGGATGGCTACCATGTTGGAAGTTAGAAATGCTATTATAGATTTCAAAAAAAGTAAAAAACCTATAATTGCCTACAGCGAGGTTTACACTCAAGGCGCATACTATTTAGCCTCTGCAGCTAACAAGGTTTATTTAAACCCCGAGGGCGATTTAGAATTTAAAGGATTTAGTTCTGAACTGATCTTCTTTAAAGGTGCCTTAGAAAAACTGGGCATTGAGGCCCAAGTTATTCGTGTTGGAAATTACAAAAGTGCAGTAGAGCCTTTTATAAACACCAAAATGAGCGATTATAATCGTCAACAAGTTACTGCTTATGTAAATAGTCTGTACCAAACCTTCTTAAATGGCATTGCCGAAACCCGTAAAATAGAAAAAGACAGTTTATATCAAATTGCCAACCAATATAAAATACAATTCCCTAAAGATGCCTTGGCCTACAAAATGGTTGATGGATTAAAATATAAAGATGAAGTATTAGATGAGCTGAGAAACATTACAGGCAAAGGCAAAAAAGACGACATCAATAGTATAAGCATTAACGATTATATTAAGAACCTGCCTACACAAGGCAATGTGGCTTCAAAAAACAAAGTGGCTGTTATTTATGCCAATGGCGATATTGTTGGCGGCGAAGGCTCTGATGAGCAAATTGGCTCTGAACGTATCTCTAGAGCTATTAGAAAGGCTCGTTTAGACGAGAATGTAAAAGCCATTGTTTTACGCGTAAACTCTGGTGGCGGTAGTGCATTAGCTTCTGATGTAATTTGGAGAGAAATGGTATTAAGCAAAAAGGTAAAACCTGTAATGGCTTCTTTCGGTGATGTGGCCGCATCTGGCGGATATTATATCGCCGCTGGTGCCGATAGTATTTTTGTACAACCTAATACCATTACTGGTTCTATCGGCGTATTTGGCATTATTCCAAACTTCCAAAACTTACTTAACAACAAGTTAGGCTTAACTTTCGATGGTGTTAAAACAGGGCAATATGCCGATATTATGAGCACCAATAGACCTTTAACTCCTGGTGAGCGGGCTATTATCCAAAAAAGTGTAAACAAAATCTACGATACTTTTATTAGCAAAGTAGCCGACGGGAGAAAGAAAACCAAAACACAGGTTGATAGTTTAGGAGGCGGCCGTGTTTGGATAGGCACCGAAGCTGTTAAAAATGGTTTAGCAGATAGATTGGGAAGCTTTAGCGACGCCGTTAAATCTGCGGCTACCAAAGCTAAATTAAAGGATTATAGAGTGGTAGAATATCCAGAAAAAATTGATCCATTAAAAGAGCTATTAAGCTCTGCAAAAGATAAAGTAAGTGCTTATTACGCTAAAAAAGAATTTGGCGAAAATTACCTGTACTACAAACAAATGCAAAAAACCTTAACCAATAGTGGCATTCAGACTAGAATGGATTACGAGATTAGAATTAAGTAACACCCTAGCCCCCAGAAGGGGAACTTTAAACCTTACAATTAAAAGCTGCTTGGTATTCTTTTGTGTATTTTGTGGTAAAAAATCGTAAATCGTAATTCTAAAATCGTAAATCTCCTCATGGAAAACAAACCCATAGCTCGTACGCTCAGATTATTATCCCAATTAATGGAACTTCACAACGAAAATCCGTTTAAGATAAAATCTGTAGCCAATGCAGCCTTTAAAATAGATAAATTACCTTTTGCCATTGCTAGCAAGCCCATTAGCGAAATTGACAAAATAGATGGCGTAGGCAAAAGTATTGCGGCAAAAATTGTAGAATTGCTAGAAACAGGAACTATTGGCGAACTAGAAAGTTTATTGGACCAAACTCCTCCTGGAGTTGTAGAAATGTTGGGCATTAAAGGCATTGGTCCTAAAAAAATTGCTACCATCTGGCACGATTTACACATCGAAAATATTGGCGAGCTATACTATGCCTGCAACGAAAACCGACTAATTGAAGCCAAAGGTTTTGGACTAAAAACTCAAGAAGAAATTAAGAAGGTTATTGAGTTTAAAATGGCCGCTAATGGTAAGTTTTTGTATGCCCAAGCAGAACCTGTGGTTAACAACGTGCATGAAAAACTATCAGTTTGGCTTAATGAGGTAGAGCACGATGCCTTATTGGGAATTGCAGGCGAATACAGAAGATTATGCGAAATTATTGAGGAGGCGGTGTTTGTGCTTGGCACAGCAAATCAAGCATTGCTCATTACACAGTTAAGCAGTTTTGAACTTAATTTTACTGAAACAGCCCCCAATATCTTCACGGCACAAACAGAGAGCAACTTAACTATTAAACTGTTTATTGTCCCGAAGGCTAATTTTTACCTGGATTATTTTAAGCTAACCGGAAATGAAACGCACGTAAACCAAGTATTGGCGATAGCTGGAAATCAGGTTTTCAAGACCGAAGAAGATATTTACGAAAAAGCTGGTATAGCTTTCATTGTGCCCGAGTTACGCGAAGGTTTAAATGAAGTTGAACTGGCTAAAAAACATCAGTTACCAACGCTTATTACCAACCAAGATTTAAAAGGAAGTTTACACAACCACTCCGATTGGAGCGATGGCGTACACACCCTAGAAGAAATGGCCTTATTTTGTAAAGACATCCTTAAATTGGAATATCTTGGCATTTGCGACCACTCTAAATCTGCTTTTTATGCCAACGGGCTAAATGAACAACGGGTGTATGCCCAACACCAACAAATTAACGAGCTGAACCAAAAACTAGCTCCTTTTAAAATTTTTAAAGGCATAGAAAGTGATATTTTGTATGATGGCTCTTTAGATTACAGCGATGATATTTTAAAAACTTTCGATTTTGTGGTAGCTTCTGTTCACAGTCAGTTAAAAATGACGGAAGAAAAAGCTACAGAACGTTTACTTAAGGCTATAGAAAACCCTTATACTACCATTTTGGGGCATCCAACCGGCAGGTTGTTATTAAGTAGAAAAGGTTACGATATCGATTATAAAAAAATAATAGATGCTTGTGCAGCCAATGGTGTAGTGATAGAGATTAATGCCAATCCGCTACGTTTAGATTTAGATTGGCGTTGGCATCGCTATGCGTTAGAAAAAGGCGTGTTACTTGCTATAAACCCCGATGCACACCGCAAAGAAGGCTTTTTAGACATGCGTTATGGGGTAATGGTTGCCCGCAAAGGCGGATTAACTGCTGAAAAATGTTTAAACGCATTTTCTTTATCTGAAATCTCTAACTTTTTTGCTAGCAAACAATAAAGGGCAAAATTCGTTATCTATGGGTCATCTACTGTTGTTATTTGCATAAAATTGCCAGAAATGAAACAACTTATTATGGTTAGGCATGCCAAATCTGATTGGGGAGATTTTAACCTCAAGGATTTCGACAGGCCGCTAAATGCCCGAGGGCATAAAAATGCACCAGAAATGGCACAACGATTAGTCGAAAAAAAATTAGCTCCTCATTTAATAGTTAGCAGCCCAGCTTTACGAGCCATAACTACCGCAAAATACTTTGCTGCAGCTTGGCAAATTAGCCCCGAGTTAATAAAAACAGAACTGTCTATTTACGAAGCGCCCATAAGAAATCTATTAAAAGTAATTAATGATTTAGATAACCAATACGATAAGGTTGCCCTATTTGGCCATAACCCTGGCTTAACAGATTTATTAAACTACCTAACAGACGAATATATTGGCAATATGCCCACTTGTAGTGTGGTTGTTATCGAATTTCCTTTTGATGATTGGAAAATGATTAGCGGTAGCACCGGAAATTTAGTATTATTCGATTACCCAAAAAGCGGGCTGGATTGACAGGGTTGCCATGCTGAACACCGTGAAGAATCTAACAGACGCCCCGACAGGCTCAGTATGACAGGCTAGTCAAAATTTTGGGTGATTAAAACTTAAGGTGCTTAACCGTTAAACCTCCGTTAATTAATTGTTTCAACGAGTCTATACCTATTTTAAGATGCGTTTCTACATAATTAGCAGTAACAGAGCTATCGCTTTCTGAGGTTTTTACACCTTCTGGTATCATGGGCTGGTCTGACACTAACAATAAAGCGCCGGTAGGAATTTTATTGGCAAAGCCAGTAGTAAACACTGTTGCAGTTTCCATATCTACGGCCATAGCACGCAAGCTTTTCAAATACTTTTTAAAATTTTTATCGTGCTCCCAAACCCTGCGGTTGGTAGTGTAACAAGTTCCTGTCCAGTAATCTCTAGAATGGTCTCTAATGGTAGTAGAAATAGCTTTTTGCAATGCAAAAGCAGGTAAAGCTGGCACTTCTGCTGGCAAATAATCGTTAGAAGTCCCCTCGCCTCTAATTGCCGCAATTGGAAGGATAAGGTCGCCAATTTGGTTTTTCTTCTTTAAACCGCCGCATTTACCTAAAAACAACACCGCTTTAGGTTGTATTGCCGTAAGTAAATCCATCATGGTTGCCGCCAGCGGGCTACCCATACCAAAATTGATGATGGTGATGCCGTTAGCTGTTACACTTTGCATGGGCTTATCTAAACCATAAATAGGCGCATTGTCGTTCCATTCAGAAAACAGGGATACATACTTGCTAAAATTGGTAAGTAAAATGTACTGACCGAATTCTTCTAAAGGCCTGCCAGTATAACGAGGCAGCCAATTTTTCACAATATCCTCTTTGCTTTTTAAGCCTTCTCTAATTGGTGTTTCCACCTCTTTGGCTTTCTTTGCTTTTTTTACAACTTTTACTACTTCTTCATCTTTTTTTACGTCTTTTTCTTCATTCATATTTTTTCTCCTTTCTTTAAATTTATACTTTTTTGTTGACAATTGGTAAATAGTTGATGGTTGATAGCTCATAGACTATTTATCATCGGCCATAAACCATAAACCAAAAGGTTAAAAAAAATCCCGAACAAGTCGGGATTTTATAGTTTTAAGCTGCCTTAAGTTTTTTGAAATCAGATTTCTCAAATTTCTCCTTGGCATACGCTAGTGTAATCTCTAACTCTTTTACATCCGTTTCAGACGGTGTGTCGTACATCGCGTCTAACATGATAGATTCGCAGATTGATCTTAATCCCCTTGCCCCTAATTTGTATTCCATGGCTTTATCTACAATAAACTCTAGCACCTCATCATCAAACTTCAATGCTACATTTTCATAATTGAAAAGCTTCACATATTGCTTGGTTAGTGAATTTTTAGGTTCTGTTAAGATATTGCGCAATGCTGCTTTATCTAAAGGTTCTAAGTGCGTTAAAACCGGCACACGTCCAATTAGCTCTGGAATTAAGCCAAACGACTTTAAATCTTGAGGAGTGATGTACTTGTATAGGTTTTTAAAATCTAAATCCACTTCGTCTTTCTTCACCTTATAGCCCACTGCCTGCGTACGTAAACGATTGGCAATTTTTCTTTCGATACCATCAAAAGCACCACCGCAGATAAATAAAATATTATTGGTGTTTACGGCAATCATTTTTTGGTCTGGATGCTTTCTACCTCCTTGTGGTGGTACATTCACAATAGTTCCTTCTAAAATTTTCAACAATGCCTGTTGTACGCCCTCGCCACTTACATCTCTCGTTATCGATGGGTTATCGCTTTTACGGGCTACCTTATCTACCTCGTCAATGTAAACAATACCACGCTCTGCCGAAGCGACATCGTAATCTGCTGCTTGCAATAAACGGGTTAAAATACTTTCTACGTCTTCGCCAACATACCCTGCCTCAGTTAATACAGTTGCATCTACAATACAAAACGGCACGTGTAAGATCTTCGCAATGGTTTTGGCCAAAAGGGTTTTTCCTGTCCCTGTTTCGCCAACTAACATGATGTTCGATTTTTCGATCTCTACTTCATCTTTATCAATCTTTTGGCTTAATCTCTTGTAGTGATTATAAACCGCTACAGAAAGCACTTTTTTTGCATCGTACTGACCAATTACATATTGATCTAAGTGCGCTTTAATCTCCGCAGGTTTTAAGAGTTTAAAACTCTCGTCAAACGCCTTGCCTTTTTTATTTCCTAGCTCTTGTGCCAGCAAAACATTGGCCTGATTTACACATTTATCGCATATATATGCATCCAAGCCCTCAATTAACATTAAGGTTTCGTCTTTAGGAGTGCCGCAAAACGAACAATGTGAAACTTTTCCTTGTCTAGCCATTTTTTTTGTTTTCAGTTTTCAATTTGTAGTTTGCAGTTGGTTGCCTATTGCGCACTGCAAACTGCAACTGAATTATTTTGTTCCGCCTAATACCTCATCAATCATACCAAAGTCTTTAGCTTCGGTAGAAGTCATCCAATAATCACGATCGGATGCTTTTTCTACCCACTCGTAAGATTGTCCTGAATGTGATGAAATGATGTCATATAATTCTTTTTTCAATTTAAGCATTTCTCTCAAATTGATCTCCATATCTGATGCCACACCTTGTGCACCGCCCGAAGGTTGGTGAATCATTACCCTAGAATGCTTTAACGCTGCACGTTTGCCTTTAGCGCCCGCTACCAATAAAACAGCACCCATTGATGCGGCCATACCAGTACAAATTGTTGCCACATCTGGTGTGATGTACTGCATGGTATCGTAAATACCTAAACCTGCATATACAGAACCGCCCGGAGAGTTAATGTAAATTTGGATATCCCTGTCTGCATCTACCGATTGCAAAAACAATAACTGCGCCTGAATGATATTTGCATTTTGATCATAAACAGCATCACCTAAAAAAATGATACGATCCATCATCAAACGAGAGAACACGTCCATTTGTGCAACGTTTAACTGGCGCTCCTCAATGATGTAAGGCGTCATCCCTTTTGGCGAATTGTTGGTAGCGCCAATAAATCTATCTACGTTTAATCCGTTAATACGATGATGTTTAACGGCATATTTTCTAAATTCGTCTTTGTCTATTTTCATGATTCGTTTTAGCTAAGAGCATGGAGCTTTGAGCAACAATGCTTTTTAAAAATTTTCTGTAAGTTATGATGTCAAACACTAAACTAAAAATTTAAGTTACATTTTTAGAATGGATACCCTCTAATATTTAACTTTTAGATATTGACAAACCCTATACCATTTAAAAATATATGACATTATTGCATGCTAGGCCTTATTAGACTTTTTGAAAAGCTTGTAATCATTTTAGCTAGCATTTCTAGTTCTTCCAAAATCACTGCCAGTTCTTGGTCAGAAACTAACTGCCGTTTATGAAGAACTAAAACAATATTTGCATTTTCAAAAACAGAACGATGAGCAAAATTCAAAAACCTCCTGAAATCTAAAGAAGAACTTGATCCCGAACCTTCTGCAATATTATTAGATACGCTAAGAGCAGCTCCTCGAAGCTGCTCTGCAAATCTATATTTCTTTATTTCCTCTAACTTTTCGGAAATATCAATCAACTTATCACCTGTTGCGATAGCCTTCTGCCATATTATCAGGTCTTGAAATCTGAATTTTGCCATTCAGCAAAATACAATTTTAGTTAGACATTATGAAGCTTTTGGCTCCATGCCCTTTGCCCAATATTACTTCAACTCCGTAAACTTGTTGTAAGCAATTTCCTTTTCGTTTAAGGTAGCTACGGATTTAATGTAATCGAAAACTTTTAATGCTTTAACCTCTTCGAAAACACGGTTAGCATTTTCTTTTTCTTGCAAGAAGTTAGCGGCATATTGCGCCAATTGGTCTTCTGGAAGTGGCGTTGGGCTATACATTCTAAATTGTGCATCTAAACGTTGCTTTGCTGCTTCGAAAACGTCTTTATAATCAATTTTAATGTCGTTGTCTTTAATGATTTTATTCTCGATCAAAGTCCATTTCAGGTTTTTAGCAAAATCATCGTAACCTTGTGCCAACTCTTCGTCGGTTAATTTTTCGTTGGTAGCTTTTAACCATTTACGCAAAAACTCATCTGGCAATTGCATTTTAGTTTGCTCGGTAAATTGAGTGTAAATGTCGTTTTGCAATTTACGATCTGCATCTTGCTTAAACATGCCTTCAATTTCTTCTGTAATTTTAGCAGTGAAACCAGCTTCGTCTTTTACCGTATCAGCACCGAAAATTTTATCGAAAAATTCTTGGTTTAAATCTGCTTCTTCTAAACGGTTTACGTTTTTAACTGATACCGAGAATTTAGATTTCAATTCAGCGGCATCTTCTTCGCTGATGTTTAATAATTTTGCAATTGTAGCGGCATCGCCACCAAAAGCTTTATTCACATCAAGCTCTAAAGTATCATCTTTTTTAACACCAACTAGGGTTTTCAAGATTTTCTTGTCAGTTACTAAATCTAAACGGATAGAACCAGTAGCTACAATACCGCCTTCAAATTCAGTACCATCGTTAGCTAATTGTTTCAATTCGGCATAAAGCACATCACCTTCGGCAGAAACTTCAGGATTTGTCATTTTACCATAGCTCTTACGGATATTAGCAATACGCTCACTTAAAGTTTCTTCGTCGGCTTTAACGTTGTAGTGCGTAAATTTATCTTTAGAAGAAACCTCTATATCAACTGCTGGTGCCAAACCTAGCTCATAGGCGAAGTTAAAAGTATCGTTATAGTCCCAATTGTATTGAGAATCGTCTTCTTGAACAGGAAGCGGTTGACCTAAAATCTCAACGTTATTATCAGTAAGGTAATTTGTGATTTTATCGTTCAACATATTGTTGATTTCTTCTACCAAGATGCTTTTGCCATACATTCTTTTAATGTGTGCAGCTGGCACCATTCCTTTACGGAAACCTGGTAAATTAGCTTTTTTAGCCTGCTCCTTAATAGCTTTATCTACGTTTGGAGTGTAATCTTCAGGGGCTAAAGTAATTTTTACTAAAGCATTTAAATCGTCAATTTTTTCCTGTGTAATATTCATTTAGATATGAGTATTGAGATATGAGATTTGAGACAAAAAGGTTAGTCCAAACACACACATCGATTTATGTTTAATTCTTTATCAATGTCTTTTTAAAATAAAACCGTCCCAATTTGCATTGGAACGGCCTTAATCTTTATTGTGCGGAAGAAGGGACTCGAACCCCCACGCCGTGAAGCGCCAGATCCTAAGTCTGGTGCGGCTACCAATTACGCCACTTCCGCAGTTAGGATTTATTTAGGACTGCAAAGATAGAAATTACATTTACTATTTTACAATAATTGATAAAAAAAAATCAATTATAATTCGATACAAATCTAAATCGCTCATATTCAAGGAAAATAATTTTTAGTTAAATCCTAGTCCGCTGATAGAAAGGTTTTCAGCACCTACAGCTACTTGTGCCTTACTGGCTTTTACCTCGAAATAATTGATGGCTGGACACATCATCTCTGTGTATCTTGTCTTATTAAACGGAACAGCCACCATCTCATTATTTATTAGCCTAAAAAGACTAGTTTGTTTCCATTCTCCGTTAGCAACCTTGGTTTTTGTAGCTTGAACAGGCTTTCCTTCGTTAGCTACTTGATCTATGGCATTTACACGCTTAAACTCGCCAACTGTGTTTAATAAATAGCCATCGCAATCAAAATCTTTTTCAAACTTCTTTCCTGCACCCTCTACCACAAACCTAACTTTCTTATCAGCAAGCAATACCAACGACATTTTTACTTCTTCTCCTGGATACCAATAATACTCTTTTTGTGCTGGTGCATTTTCAAAAACAGCTTTTTGCCCACTCTTATGTTCGGTTCTGCGCAAAAATGGCCTAAATGCTTTGCGTTGTTTAGAAATTTGCCCTTTCTCCTCCCTCACTACTTCCCAAGTTAAACCAATATCTGTTTCTTGATTTCCCATACTACCACCCATATAGATAGATGGATTATCTAAATATTGTCCTGGTTTTTTAGGATGCTTTCTATCTTCATCAAAAACGATGGTTGGTAAAATCACCGTACCTTCAATACCTCGCCAATAATCGTGGCTAGAAACTAATTTTCGGTAATAAGCTCCCTCAAAACACGGCCTTTGGGCTACTGGAAGTATTTCGTTAAGAATAACAATAGTTTTATGGCTACTTAAAGTTGAGGTTTTATTAACCACACACGCTACCAAACTGCCCATACTTAACAAGGCGAAACCAAATCTAAAACGACGAATAATTTCAATAATTAATGATTCAAGTTATCTCTTAATTAGTTGATTTTGAAACTCAAAAAAATACTGTACTGCCTTAACCAACCTGCTTCCATACCAAGAAAACATTTCTCCATCAACCAACATTACTTTTGCATTTGACAAAGCCAATTGTATTTCATCTACATGTTTTTCTTTAAATGGATAGGGTTCTGAAGATAGAAAGACCAGTTCACAGTTCATGGTTTTCAGTTGGGAAAGCTCAATTTCCGGGTAGCGGTTTTCCTTAATTACATTACGCAAGCCTATTTTCTGGAGTATATCGTTAATAAATGTAGCTCTTCCAGCTAACATGTAAGGGTCTTTCCAAATTAAGTAAGCTGCCGTTTTATCAATTGCTTTTTCTAGCGCTAAAGTCTGTAAATCTCTAAAACCTGCACCAATTAAGTGGTTTAAATAGGTTGCTTCTGGCTGCCGATCTACCAAAGCTCCTATGTCGGCAATAGTCTGCAGGGCGTCTTGCAAGTTATAGATTTCGCTCATCCAAACGGGAAACTCTTGTTGCAACAATTCAATATCAGCTCTGCTATTTTCTTCTTTGTTACCAATAATCAAATCAGGCTTTAATTCCCTGATGATCTCAATTTTGAGGTTTTTTGTGCCGCCTACTTTCTGTTTTGCCGCAAATTTTTCTATAGGATGTATGCAAAACTTGGTTAGCCCAATCACTTCTTCATCCAAACCTAAATCGAAAAGCAATTCGGTTTGCGAAGGCACCAAAGAGACAATCCTTTTAGGAGGATAAGTGATAGAGATTTCGTTGCCAAGCTGGTCTGTGAAGGATTTATGCATAAAGCAAAGATATATTTCTGGCAAATTAATGCCTACGAAAGATTTATTTCTATAATATTTTCATGGTGCATTAGCCAAAGATATTTAGCCCTAATGAAAACAAAAAGCCCATTTATCTCTTTTTATATATAGGATACTTAAGATAAAAGCATGAGCAGAACAATTATTATTTCGAATAGACTACCCGTAAAAATTAGTAAAATTAATGGAAAATATGTACTTAAAAAGAGCGAAGGCGGTTTAGCTACCGGACTTGGCGATGTTTACAACAGCGGAAGTATGCTATGGGTAGGTTGGCCTGGTATTGATATCCCTGAAAAAGATCAGCCAGAGATCATCCAAAAATTAGTGTCACTTAATCTCATTCCTGTCTTTTTAACACAAGAAGAAATCAACTTATATTATGAGGGATTTTCTAACGAAGTATTATGGCCAGTTTTTCATTACTTAGTTACTTATGCCCGTTACGAACAAACCTATTGGGACAGCTATATTGCTGTGAACGAAAAATTTGCTGCAGCAACTCAGCAAGCCTTTAACGAAGGTGATAAAATATGGATACAAGATTACCAACTTTTACTTCTTCCATCGTTATTAAGAGCACAATTACCCGAAGCTACTATTGGTTTTTTCCAACATATCCCCTTCCCATCTTTTGAAATTTTTAGGCTAATTCCGTGGCGAGATAAATTGATAGATGGTATATTGGGTGCCGATTTAATTGGTTTTCATACTTACGATGATGTTCGTCATTTTTTAAGTGCAGCTTCGCTTCTTACACCAATTACCTTTTCCTCAAACATTATTGCGATGGGCAACCGGCAAATTATTGTAGAGCCTTTCCCCATGGGAATTGATTACGACAAGTTTGAGCAGATGCCATTACAACGACAAGTATTGGCAGAGATAGAAAATTTAAACAGCGAAAAACATGGCAGAATTATACTATCTATAGACAGGCTAGATTATAGCAAGGGCATTTTAGAACGCATTAGAGCATACGAACTTTTATTACAATTACACCCTAAATTTATTGGAGAGATAAGCTTATTTATGGTAGTTGTTCCATCTAGGGATACCGTTGCGCAGTATAAAGAACTCAAAGAGAATATTGACCAATTAGTAGGGAACATTAATGCGAAATATCGAACATTAGATTGGGTCCCCATCAATTATTTTTACCGTTCTTTCTCTATGAAAACGCTTTCGGCCATGTATTGCGTAGCTGATATTTGTTTAGTTACGCCAATGAGAGACGGCATGAACCTGGTAAGCAAAGAATATGTAGCCAGCAGAAGAGATGAAACTGGTGTGCTTATTTTAAGTGAAATGGCTGGCGCTTCTAAGGAACTGAGCGATGCCATTATCGTTAACCCGAACAACCTTGGAGACATGATGAATGCCATTGTAGAAGCACTAACCATGCCTTTAGAAGAGCAGAAAAGAAAAATGCAAATTATGCGATCTTTAGTGCGCAAATTTAATGTAAAGAGATGGGTAAGCAACTTCTTAGCTCGTATGGAGGATGCTAAACTACTACAATACTCATTAAAGACTAAACATGCTGTAAATATGGTAAGTCAAGGAATTATTAGTAGATATGCCGCTACCCAAAAACGCATTATATTTTTAGATTACGATGGAACTTTAGTAGGCTTTAAAACTAATATAGACGAAGCCAGTCCAGATGAAGAGTTACTACAACTATTAAATGATTTCGCTGAAGATACACAAAATACACTGGTAATTATTAGTGGCAGAAAACATGAAACACTACAACAATGGTTCGGCCACCTTAACATTGGCATTATTGCAGAGCACGGTGCCTGGCAAAAAAAACAAGGCGAAGAATGGCACTCGCTACCTTTATTAAACGACCAATGGAAAAGCGAAATAAAAAGTATTTTAACAACTTATACCGACCGCACTATAGGTTCTTTTATTGAAGAAAAAAGCTTTTCTATAGTTTGGCATTACCGCAAAACAGAAAGTGGCCTAGGCGAATTAAGAGCTAACGAAATTATTAACAATATGCGAGTTTTGGCGGCCGACAAAGGTTTACAGATTATGCCGGGCAACAAAGTTATCGAATTTAGAAACATGGAAGTAAACAAAGGAAAAGCGGCCATGAACTGGATGCACGAAACGGCATACGATTTTATACTTGCCATGGGCGACGACCATACCGACGAAGATCTTTTTAAAGCGATGCCAAACAATGGGATTACGATAAAAGTTGGCAGTGAGGTTTCGGAAGCGAAGTTTTATTTAAATGATCATTTAGAAGTAAGGGAATTGTTGAGATCGATATTGGAAAAAAGTAAATAAAACGTCATTTCGGCCGCAGCGCAGCGAGTGGACAAGTTAAAGAAAGCTTAACTAAATCTTTGAGCATGATTAAATTTCAAAGATTTCTCGACCAACTTACGATGACGGCAATCTATAAGTGTTACAAGCTTAAAAATCCGTTACAAAAACACAGGCCTATCTAACTTCGTTGCAATGCGATAAGCGGCATTCATTAAACCTACATGGCTGTATGCCTGCGGGAAATTCCCCCATTGGCTGCCCGTTTTGGCATCCACATCTTCACTAAACAACAACAAATGGTTGCAATATTTAATGATATTCTCGAAGGCTTCTACCGCCTCATCTACCCTTCCCACGCAAGCCAATGCTTCTACGTACCAAAAAGCACAAATTAAAAAAGTAGTTTTTGGCTTGCCAAAATCATCAGCATGTATGTAGCGGTAAAACAACCCATCTTCTGTTTTCAGCTCTTTTTCTAAACCAATTAAATGATCTTTGGCTCGTTGCGAAGCAGGATCTAAGTAGTTCATCATTATTAACTGCAGTGTACTGGCATCTAAATGCTTACTTCCAACTGCATTGGTATAAACCTTTCTTTCTGCATCATAACAAGCTTCAATATAACCTGTTGCTTTATCAATTAATATTTTGGCTCGGTGCTCTAAAGCCTTATTACCTATGGTTTTTGCCATTTTTAATGCGGCATGGGCACCCGCCCATTGAAACAAATTACTGTAGCAATGCGTATTGGCAATATTCCTAAATTCCCAAATGCCAGCATCTTTTTCATCAATGGTGGTTTCTATTTTTTTCAAAACACCAGCTATCCACCGTACCGAATCTCCGCGTTCAGAAAACACAAAGCGATGATCTGTATAAAGCGGCAACATAGCAATCAGTACTTGCCCATTAATATCGTTTTGGATATGCTCATAAGCCTGGTTTCCTATTCTAATTGGCTGTTCGCCTAAATAACCCTGTAAATGTGTTAAGGTTTCCTCTACAATATTTCGTTTGCCCGTAATACCATAAAGTGGCTGATAGCGTTTGTCTGTATCAAAAGTTATGTCAGAAATATAATCGAAGTATTTCTCCATCTCCTCAAAATGACCAATATGGTTAAGGGAAGTAAGTATGTAAAACGAATCGCGGAGCCAACAGTATCGATAATCCCAGTTTCGGGTACTCCCTAACGCCTCGGGCAAACTTGTGGTACTAGCCGCAATAATGGCTCCCGTATCTTCATATTGGTGTATTTTAAGCACCAAAGCCGAGCGAATAACGTGTGGTTGGTAAAAACCCGCAATAGATGAATGCTTAATCCACAAACGCCAATAAGCAGTGGTTTCTCTCAAAAACCGTTCTGCCGTAGCTACAAGAGGCGCATCTAGGTTATAACCATAAGTAAAAATCAGGTATTTTGTTTCGCTAAGCACAAAATCTTGCTCATTTAAAATATAGTTTAAGGATACATTGGTAGTTAAGCGCATATCTTCTTCGCAACCAAAATAATCGATATGGTTACTGCCCAATGCCTTTCTCATTTTGCTTTTTCCATAATCGCAAACAGGTTCGCAAGCTATCTTTATACGCGGAGCTCCTTCTAATGGTTCTATTTTTCTAATGAGCATTAAGGGTTTAAAGTAACGCTCATGCAAATGAAAACGTGGTGCAAAATCTGTAATGCGATATTTGCCATTAGCAGCAGTAATTTCTGTTCTTAAAACGTTGGTGTTTTCTACGTAATATTGATGAGAGCTGTATTCTATAGTTGGCAGAATAGTGCATTTGCCTCCTTTTTGCTCATCCAGCATGCTACCAAAAACGAAAGAACTATCGAATTTTGGCCAGCAGAGCCAGCTGATATTGGTATTCTTATGAATATGAGCGATGTAAGCGCAGTTCCCGATAATTCCGGTTTGATATAAATGTGTAGCTGTCA
Organism: Pedobacter sp. UBA4863; assembly: GCF_002399615.1. GTDB lineage: Bacteria > Bacteroidota > Bacteroidia > Sphingobacteriales > Sphingobacteriaceae > Pedobacter. The sequence goes on from NZ_DHDZ01000031.1 coordinate 64,097, forward strand.
TAAAATAAAAAGATGTTACTCTTATTTACAACAGAAAAACTGAGGTTATGGTTTACATAAGTCCAACATTACTGACGACGTAGTAAAAAACGAATATTTCAATTGATTGCGAGCTAATATTCAGAAAACTACAATCATTGCTCTTTCTTTTTTATCTTTATCCTGCGCAGTTGCACATAGCATCCCATTTTTAGCTGGATTGGTGCAACTTTATAGCGCATATATACAAGTTACAGGCAAGCGTAGAACGACTCGTACTAAAAAAAATCGAACTGAAAGAAATATGACTGAAAATCTAAAAAATATAACTTCTCAACTAATTGAGAAATACATTGATATTTTAGAGGAAAATGGAGAACCTAATGAAGCATATAAATATTTAGCGATAAATACATTCCAACAAAATTGGGATTTGGAAGCAGAGGATTTTCACCAAATGTTCAGAAACTCTTTAAGTAAAGTTGCCAATTTGCTTTATCAAAACTCGTGGGGATTTATAGAAAAATCAGCACAACTTTTTCCTAATGAAGTACGGGAAATGTTTCGGAACTTATACGATGAATCTGTAGATATTTCACAAAGAATTAAAACTTTTCAGACCAAATCAGAAAATATACTTCCAGAAGTCAGACAATCATTAAATCGAAACAACATTAACGCTCAACAAGACGAAAGGACAATCTCGGTTTATTTGGCTTTTCGCTTTCCTGAAAAATATATGTTGTACAAAGCGGATTATTATAAAAACTTCTGCAAAGAACTCAACACAAAACCGAAAAAATCGGGAGAGTGTTTTTTGCATTTGCAGGAATTAGCCAATCAAATCATTCAGGAAGATTTGTTGGATGAAAATTTCATCAATACATATCGTAAGTTTTATCAAAAACCAGATTGGGATGATAAATATTTGATGATTCAAAATGTGTTGTATGTCGTTTTTAGAGATTTTAAAGATTTCAACCTACTCGAACTTTTCAAAAAATTTGATAAAAAGCAATTAGAAGAATACTACGATTTTTTAGACTTAATAATAGAAAACTTTGGCTTTCAAGAAGAAGATAAAAGGTTGGTTTTTAATGCCGATAAAAACAAAATTGTTTTTACAATCGGACAAAGATATATTTGGAATACTGCAACCATTGGCAAAGACGATTATAAATTCCGAACTATTTCCGAACAGCAGATAAGTACCAATTTTGTAAATTTTGACGGTAGTCCTACTGCTTATTTATGTAAACTAAACGATATTTCAGAGGCTCATAAAAATAAACAATCTGTGTTTAACTCAATTGAGAACGAACTCAATCGCACTCAAATTTCAGGCTATTCCAAATACAACAAAAAAGAATTGGAAAAAATGGCTTTTGACATTGATTTCCGAAATGAGATTTTGAACAAATTAGAATATCAGACAACACCCGAAATGCAAATGGAAAATATAAACGTGGATAAAAGGATTCCGCTAAATCAAATCCTTTTTGGTGCTCCGGGAACAGGGAAAACATACAACACAAAAAGAATTGCTGTTGAAATCATTAATGGGGAAAAGAACAGAACTCGTAAAGAAATCAATGTGGAATATGAAGATTTGGTAAACACAAAACAGATTGTGTTCACTACTTTTCATCAAAGTTTAAGCTACGAAGATTTTATTGAAGGAATAAAACCCGAAACAACGGACGGAAATGTTACTTACGAAGTCAAAGACGGTATTTTTAAAAATTTGTGTCAAAATGCCAATCCGAAAAATACCGTAAGTTTTGAAAATGCCTATGAAAAACTACAACAAAAATTAGCAGAAAACGAAGTTATTGAACTTAAAACCCCGACAGATAAGACCTTTTCAATTGCTCTCAATAAAAATGGCAATTTAAGTCTGATGACTGGAAGTAAAAGAGAAAAACAAGGAGTATTAACCAAAGAAAAATTATTACAACAATTAAACGGTAAAGAAGTTTTTATTGGTTGGGAAGGCTATTTTAAAGGTGTTATCAATTATTTAAAGTCAGAATTTAGCTTTAATCCAGAAACGACTGAAAACACCAAAAATTATGTACTAATCATTGACGAAATTAATCGTGGAAACGTTTCAGCAATTTTTGGAGAGTTGATAACGCTTTTGGAAGAAGACAAAAGAAAGGGAAATAACGAACAAACCGAAGTTGTGCTTCCTTATTCTGCCGATAAATTTTCCGTACCAAATAATGTTTACATTATCGGAACAATGAACACTGCCGACCGAAGTGTAGAAGCTCTCGACACCGCTTTGAGAAGACGGTTTTCATTTGTTGAAATGCAACCAAATCCAAGTATTTTAATCGATTCGGAATATCAAGATGTGGATTTGAAACAATTGTTGGAAACAATAAACCAACGCATTGAAGTGTTGATTGACAAAGACCACCAAATCGGTCATTCTTATTTTATCGGAATCCAAAATTTAGACGATTTGAAGCTGGTTTTCAAAGACAAAATCATTCCTCTTTTGGAAGAGTATTTTTATGGCGATTTCGGAAAAATTGGTTTGGTTTTGGGTGGATATTTTATTTTTCAAGAAGAAAACACGGCAAAATTTCCAAAAAATTTCGCTTATGAAAATGACTTTTTAGAAGATAAAAAAGTATATCGTTTCACGCCTTTTGAATATTGGAACGAAAGCACATTTATTTCGGTTTACGAAGATTAACGAATGAATAATAAAAAGTTCATACAAGTATTCGAGTATCAAAAATTGCGATACGATGATTCGGGAATTTTCCGAAAACATCATTTTGATGCAATGGTAAAATTCAATGAATTGCACCAAAACAAATACTTTACGATTATTCACAAAGGAATCCGTTTTGGAAGCTATGTTGGTGTAATTCAAATTGGTGGCTTAACGATTGAAATCCTTCCAAAGGCTGATAACAACGAAAATGCAGACAAAAACCTTTGGCAAAATATTTTGCTGAATATGCTCAAAGTATGCAAACACATTCAAGTTGAATCTATTTCAGAAACCCAACTCAAAAAACGATACCACTCGATTTTAGATGTTTATTTCGAGTTGTATTTAAACGAAGTTGAAAGATTGGTAAAAAAAGGTATGATTAAGAGATACCGAAAAAATCAATCTAACCAAAACGCACTAAAAGGCAAATTACTTTTCGCTCAAAATATTCAGCAAAATTTGGTTCACAAAGAGCTGTTTTATTGCGAACATCAAGTTTATGACAAAAACCATTTGTTACATCAAATTCTGTACAAAGGTTTATTGATTTTAAAGACTTTCGTAAAAGATTCGTTGAAAGACAAATTGAACCGATTATTGTTTGAATTTCAGGATTTTGAAAATATCAATATTCAGAAAAAGCATTTTGATAAAATCATCATCGACCGAAAAAATCACGATTATCAAAAAGCCATTGATATTGCTAAAATCATCATTTTGAATTATTCGCCAAGTTTGAATTACGGTAACGACAATTTACTCACACTTTTATTTGATATGAATGCATTGTGGGAAGAATATATTTTTCGCATTCTCCAAAAACACAAAACAGATGAAATAGAAGTTTCTTTTCAAAATTCCGACAAATTTTGGGAAAGCAAACGCATTCGTCCCGACATTGTTCTAAAAACCAAAAACGAAACATTTGTAATTGACACAAAATGGAAAATCATTGAAGCTAATAATCCATCAGACGATGACTTAAAACAAATGTTTGTTTACAATCTGCATTGGAAAGCTGAAAAAACATTGTTGCTTTATCCGAAAACCAATCAAATAGACAGCAATTTCGGAACATTTCATTTTGACAATTTAGGCAAAAAATGTAAACTTGGATTTGTGGATATCACGAACGAATTGACAATTAAAAACAGTAAAATAGTGGCGAAAGAAATTTTTGAGAAGCTATAAACACAGAACGCCAGCCTGTAACAAGGGCTTTGCAATAGTGGGGCGAAACTGCAAAGTTTAACGGTAGTTCTTCGATTTAACATTTGTGCAAAATTGAAGATTTTTGCTTCGATTACCCCACCATCGCAAAGCCCTGAAACGTTAATGGCAAATGGTTGAACAACGAACCAAAAAAACACATATTATGAGTTTTGGAAAATCTTTTGAAAGAGAATTAGGAAAAAATACAGGAAAATGGGTAAGTAACGTCATTTTTGGAGATGGGCACTCAACACCTTATCGTAGAGTTGGCTCTACTCAACATCGTGAACCTCGAAGAACACAAGCAGAATTAAGACACGAATTAGAAATTCAACGAATCGCAACGGAAGAAAGAATTCGGAGGAATCAAATTGCAGCAGAAAACAAAAGACAAAAAAAAGAACAAAATTTATTGATTGATTCAGCTGTTCTTCAAAATATTGATATGATTTCTTCTATTAAAGTTACAAATAATAGCGAACAACTTGTTGATTTACTATCAGACTTATCTATACAAGTAAAAACTAACAAATGGCACGGAAATAATGAGGAAGGAAAAATCAGAAACAAATACAACGAAGCCTTATTGGAAAAATATAATCAAGCTTTCTTACGTTTAAAGTCAATTGACCCTAATAATGCACAAATAGAATATTTCGAAAAAAACATCAAAAACTTCAGAAAAAAAAGATTTCTAAAAAAGAATCAAATTTTACTAATAATAGTGTCATTCATATTTGCTTTTTTCTGTGTTTTCTTACTTTCAGAAGGACTTTTTACAATCGTTTTTGGACCAATAGCGTTAATTGTGGTAGCTATAATTGGCTATAAATATTACAAACGTAATCAAAAAAATGATACCGCAAAAACAACGAATGTCAGATACACTCAAGAGGAAAGAAAAATCGAAGAAGAAAATATAATTGAAGAAGAAGCTGTGTTTTTCGATTTGAACGAAAATGAACGGATAGAAAAAAGACTATCTGAAATTTGGAATAAATACAGAGGTGTAAATAATCAAATATTGAGCAAAAAGCCAATATTTTCAGCAGACGGAGTAAATGAAAGTATTCTCTTTGTGGGTATCAATCCTTCCTACAATCCCTCTGATGACAACACTTTCATAAAAAGTAATGACGGAAATTCTTTAATGTACGGAAGTTTTTATCAACGTCCTGATGCACCAGAATACTTTAAAGCTTTAGAATTTTTCGCAAACAAACTCAACAAAGGATACACACATATAAACTTGCTTTATGCTCGTGAAGATAACAGAGAATTATTATTGGATAGCGACCACAATTTTATTCGTGAGCAACTTGAACTAACCTATGAAACAATACTAAAACTTAAACCTGTTGCGATTTTCTTTTTTAGCGACTATTGTAAAAATTTAATTTTTGGAGCTGACCGTTGGGTGAATCCAAATTCAGAATCCAATGGAAGTTATATTTTAAATGGAACAAATTTCCCTGTATTTTTCACAAACGACATAACTTCTATGACTGCAATAGAACAAATTGAATTGATTAGAAACGTAGAAAAAACAATCTAAAAATCTTTTCTATTTATGTATAGTTCGAGTTTTAAAAAATTGATAAACGAAAGTTCAGATAATACATATATTGGTCGAGGTAATACAAATGCAAATATTTTATTTGTCGGCAAAGAATATTCAAAAGCAAACGAAAATTCAGAATTTGACGGAAAGTATTGGAAAGAAAAGATTGCAAAAAATGAATCTGTATATCTGACACATAAAAAAGCTGTTGGAGAAGGACATACTTGGAGCAAATATCAAAACCTACACGATTGCATTTTTGAAAAACCTAAAACAAATATGTTTGATTTTGAGGAGTTAATTTTCACAACCGAAATGAGTGAAATTCCTCAAAAAAACACAAGAAATGCAAAGAGAAACCCCGAATTTGAACCAAAATTAGCTAAACGAAAACAAGAGTTTTTTAAATCCGACTTTATTCAAAATTTTCCTGTTATCGTTTTGGCTTGTTCCGATTATATAAAGAATAACGATGAAATCAGAGAAATAGATGAAATCTTTGGAGTTCATTATAAAGATGAATATGAGAAGAAAATCTATACAAAATCGAATTGGTTTTTCTCTCATTACAGCGATGATAAAACAAAACTTGTAATTCACACAAGACAATTAAGTACAAATGTTATGTCTGAATTGTTAGCAAATATGGGAGAAGTTATTCGGAAACATCTAATTTTATTAAACCTTCACCCCTAATTCCACCAGCCATTAACAAGGGTTTTGCAAGAGAGCGGGTTAAGTGCTTCGTTTGAAACTTTTTCGTAAATTTAAACATTAGTGCTTCGATTGAGGTTTAGTGCTAAAAAACCGCTCCCTCGCCAAGCGCCAAACCGTTATAAGCAAGTTAAAAACAATATAAAATATGGCATACTTAATTACATGTAGCGGAAGCAAAAAAAAACCTACCAATTCTAAACATGGAAAATTAGAAGATCTGTTCAGGCATGACCTTTTAGGTGAACATCGGATAAATCTAATTAAACTATATAAAGATCATCTTGACTGGAGTAAAACACTTCCAGCGTATGAATTGTATTGTGGCCCTTACTCTAAAATATATAACAAGATAAGCCCAAATAATTGGCATAAAAAAAGCACTGAAATATTGATTCTATCTGCATTATTCGGCTGGATAAGACACACTGATTTAATACCATATTATGATTTGAAAATGGATAAGAAAAAAGGAGAAATGAAAGTGCCAACATATTTATTTTGGCGAAATTTAGCTGTCTTGCCCGATATGATAAACATAAACGATGTTGATTTACTCTCTGCAAATTATAAGAAGGCGTTGGATACAAATGGCATGATAACGGCAGTTTCACCAAATGGATTTCAATACAGTGACAGAGGTGATTGTGTCGGATATTGGTTAGAAAATGAATTGAATCGCATTTAGCACTATGGAACAAATCAAGGAATATATAACAAAGAATAATTTTTCGCTATTCAAGACTACTAGTAACGATAAATTGTCTGCGCAATTTGATAGCAGAGGCTTTCATTTTTCAGAAGATGCGAACACATTTTACTCGACTATAAAGAATGACCCGCATTTATATGTCGCTTTTGGAGATAATTCATTTTACATTGGAAAATCATTTCAATCAGGTGGCAGATGGAAGAGGTCTCATTACTATCATTTAGGAATTCTAGCACATGAAATTTTGAAAACATGTAAAATAGATGATCAATATCATGGTCATTGGGTTGATGCATGGATGCATAGAGAAACTTTTACAATTGAAAGTGATGTCTATTCAATTGCCTTAAAACAAGATGTGCGAATTTCCTTTATCCCATTCAGTTTATATTCAAATAAAGATTTTAAAAAACTATCTAAAAAGGAGATTCAAGAGATTAATAAATCAACAGAAAAGCAACTTATTGAATCTTATGGTAACGATGATATAGATTTACTTAATATTCAGAACAGGAAATCAACCAGCTTATAATAGCGTGTAAGCAATATTCCCTTGCCCCCGCACTTGCGGGGCAACACAGGCAACATCGCCTACACGCGATACGTTAAAGTACAAGCATAGTGTCAGTTTTAGTATATCGAAAAAAGATTTATCTCAGCTTATATAGTTTAAAAAGCACGAAATTAACCAGCAAAAAAGCTTTTCAAGCTATTTCTGAAAGGCTTTTATAAATTTAGAAGTTTAAAAATTAAATCACCGTTCCATTAGGCACAACTGCGCCTTTTTTAACCACCACAATTCCGTCCTTAACTACGTAAAAGCCATAATCGCCTTCGGCCAAATGGGCGCCACCGTTAATGCGTACATCATTACCAATTTTAGAATTTTTATCAATAATGGCATTGTTAATAAAGCATCTATCGCCAATGCCCAACAAAGGAACACCTTTTGCGTTAGCCTCATTAATTTCATCCAAATTTTGGTACATATCGCTACCCATTACATAGCAATTGGTAATAACGGTTTGCTTGCCAATTCGGGACCTAATTCCTAAAACTGCGTGTTCTATTCTACTGGCCTGAATAATGCAACCTTCGGCAATAATGGTTTTTTCTAAAGTTGTACCCGAAACTTTTGACGGGGGCAACATTCTTGCCCTAGTAAAAATGGTGTGCGACGTATCGAACATATTGAATTGGGGCAAATCGTCTGTTAAGCCCAAATTTGCTTCAAAAAATGAAGAAATATTACCAATATCTGTCCAATAACCTTCGTACTGATAGCTTGACACTTGATGATTTTCTAATGCACGCGGAATAATTTCTTTACCAAAATCCTTTTCTTCTGGTTTTTCGTTCAACATCTTAATCAACACATCTCTGTTAAACACATAAATACCCATCGACGCTAAGAAATGTTTTCCTGCACCTTGCATTTCCTCACCGGTATCCGAAGTCCAATCTGGCAACAACGCTGCAGCTGGTTTTTCTATGAATGAGGTGATAGCCTTGTTTTCATCGGTTTTCATGATCCCAAAATCGGTAGCATCTTTTGCCGTTACCGGAATAGTTGCAATAGAAATCTCAGATCCGGCATCGATATGCGCTTTTAGCATATCCTTAAAATCCATCTGGTAAAGCTGATCTCCCGATAGGATTAAGATATAATCGAATTCGTGACTGACAATATGGTGCATACATTGGCGCACCGCATCGGCCGTGCCTTGAAACCAAGCCGGATTGTCTGGCGTTTGTTCGGCCGCCAAAATATCTACAAAAGCCTTAGAGAAATGACTAAAATGATACGTGTTTTTGATGTGCTTGTTTAACGATGCCGAATTAAACTGGGTAAGCACAAACATGCGGTGTATGCCCGAGTTTAAACAGTTAGAAATGGGAATATCTACCAACCGATACTTACCCGCAATAGGCACGGCAGGTTTGGACCTGGTTAATGTTAATGGCGCCAATCTGGATCCTTGACCTCCTCCTAAAATAACCCCTAATACTTTTTCAGTCATAGTTTTTACGGTTTTACATTTGGTATATAGCTATGTATTGTTGTGCCGAGTTATCCCACGAATGGTCTATCGACATCATGTATTTTCTAATTTCTTTTACTTTTTTTTGGTCTAGATATAATTCGTATGCCCTTCCTATGGCATGCCCCACGTCCCATACGCTAGTTTGGTCGTGACAGATACCAAAACCACCTTCACCAATATCAATTACGGTATCTTTTAAGCCACCAATACGCCGCACAATTGGGATAGTGCCGTATCGCAACGCATACATTTGGTTTAGGCCGCAAGGTTCTACCCTCGATGGCATTAACAGAAAATCTGCCCCTGCATAAATTTGATGCGACAAAGCTTCATTGTAACCGATGTAAGCATTATACTTACCTGGATATTTTTGAGTAATTTCACTTAACCGATCTTCTACCTGGCGGTTTCCCGAGCCTAAAACCAAAATATTGATTTCGCCACCGCTCTCGGCCAAAGCATTGTCAAAAATATCGGGCAACAAATCAGCTCCTTTTTCTCCCACCAAACGCCCAATAAATGTATAAAGTGGTTTAGTTGGGTCGAGGTTAAAAACACGACAAAGCTCTTCTTTGTTTACTTTTTTACCATTTTCTAGCGTTCTAGCATTAAACCCTTTTACAATCATTTTATCTTTAGAGGGGTTCCAAACTTCGGTATCTATGCCATTAAGCACTCCAAATGATTTTCCTCGTTCTTGCACTAGCAAACCTTCCAAGCCATTTGCCGAATGGCTAATTTCATCTAAATAACTTGGAGAAACTGTAGTAACTCGCCACGCACATTTAATGGCGGCAGCTAATGGATTGATAGAATTTCCCCAATCGAGCTTGCTGGTATTGATTAAATCGAAGGCTGGAAAATAGTGTAATTTATCCCAACCAAACTGGCCTTGGTATTGTGCATTATGGATGGTTAAAACCGTAGGTACTTGGTTTAAGTGCGCATACTGATAGCAATTGCCTACCATAAACGGAATTAAACCAGCATGATGATCGTGAACATGAATAACATCTGGACGGTGTTCCCATTGCGCAATCCAATCTAATGCAGCAATTTGAAAAGCAATAAAACGTTCGGTATCATCGCTGTAGCCATATACCCCATCTCTATCAAACAAGCCTGCAATATGTACCAAAAACACATCAAAACCCAGTTTATTGGTCGTTTCTTTTAATATCCGAGCTTGGTAATTGGTTATTCCTACTTTTACCCAACCATTGTAAACTGTTTCAAAATCATTCTCGTATAAAAATTTAGAGTTATAGGCCGGCATCACCACTTTGGCCACATGGCCCAGTTTGTTTTGATATTTGGGCAAAGCCCCAACAACATCGCCCAAACCACCTACTTTAGCAACGGGATAGCATTCTGCACTTAGATGTATGATCTCCATAAAATAATACTCGGATAGAAATTGTTTTAAATTACCTAAATCATCGAGTATTGCAAACTTTTACATCAAATTATTTAAGAAAACTAAGCAATATCAAATTTAACCACAGCACTTGTCCCACTTACGGGATGCACAGGTAGAGGTTATTTTAATATTCTTCTTGCGCCATTATGGCGTAAAACTGATGAATGGAATTGAACTGTGGATGCAAAGAAACCACCTCTCCGAACACCAATAAAGCTGGCGAGCTCAATTTCTTTTCCGTAATTAATTCTTCTATGGTATCTACAATGCCAACCACTACATTTTCTTCTTTTGACGAACCATTTTCGATGACTGCAACAGGTAAATTGGCCTTCCCTTCTGCTTTAAAAATACCAGCAATCTCTTTGATTTTCTCGATACCCATTAATACCACAATGGTAGCGTTAGATTTTGCAGCAACGTATAAATCTGGAGAGATTTCGCCTTGTGCATTGGTACCGGTAACTACCCAAAAACTCTCGCTCATGTTGCCATAAACCATCGGTATTTTTTGCAGGCCAGGTACACCTAACGCACTAGAAACTCCCGGTACAATCTCTGTTGGGATACCGTAAGATTCTGCTGCGTTAACTTCCTCGTAACCACGAGCAAATACAAACGGGTCGCCACTTTTTAATCGCACTACATGGCCATAGTTCAAAGCGTAATCGATCATTAACTTATTAACTAATTTTTGAGAGAAAGAATCATCATCAGAACGTTTACCTACATAAACCTTAATAGCGTTTTCTGGCACATGATTTAACAAAGCTTCGTTCACCAAGGCATCGTACAAAACTACATCGGCAACAGCTAAAGCTTTTACACCTTTTAAGGTTAACAAATCTGGATCGCCAGGCCCAGCTCCTACTAAAGTTATTTTAGGTTCAACTGTATTTCTTTGTACTTTCTCTAAAATCATTGTACTGTATTTTTAATCGACAACACAAAAGTATATTATTTCTACCTTTTTAGTAGTGTTTATTTTGAAATAAAAATATCTTATTGATTTACAGTATAATAAATTTTATTGCTAGTTTTTAAATTAGATAATTTGAAGCGCAATTCTAGCAGGTCTTAGCTTCCGCAAGTCCTCGCCTTCGCTAAACTTGGCTGCGGGCTTTTCGCTTCGTTCAGGGCTATTTTACTTACGCTTTTACTATTATTTTAGGAATAAACAACTCAAATTTAAGTCAAGTTCCTATCTCTAAACCAAACTTCATCTGGTGTAACTGAGAAACATTGCATTTTTTCTATTAGAATAGAAGCCTCACTTTCGTTAAATACCAAATCTCTGTTGGTCTGCTTAAGGAAACGATGCTGCACCATCATATCCATCTGCACAAAAAGCGGATCGTAAAAACCACCGACGTTTAATACACCAATAGGTTTGGCATGTAAACCCAACTGCAACCAGGTTAGCACTTCAAAAAATTCTTCTAAAGTTCCAAAACCACCGGGTAAAATCACAAAGCCATCCGACAAATCGGCCATTTTCTGCTTACGCTGGTGCATATTTTCGGTAATGATCATTTGTGTTATGCCCTTATGCCCTACTTCCTTGTCCATCAAAAACTGAGGAATTACGCCAGTAACCGTTCCACCCAGTGCCATTATCTCATCAGCAATTACGCCCATTACACCAACGCTACCACCACCGTAAACCAGTTCAATATTTTGGTTTACCATTGTTTTTGCCAAATCTACGATAGCTTGTTTAAGGGTTTCATCGCCATTAAAATTAGCTCCGCAGTAAACACAAAGTGATTTTAGGTTTTTCATAAATCGAAGATAAAATTCTTTCTTCAAATCAAAGTAGAATTTAACTTTATCGTTTTAATTAAGGAAACTAAAATTCAAATCCTAAAGTAGTTCCATAAATTCTAAGACCTTCTAGTGCACCTGCATTACCTGCCGCATCTTGCGGTTACTCAAAATAGTGGTTTCGCCTGTTTTCCTCGACCAAATAAGCAAAGAGAATTTCTCTAATCTAAATCCTAATCTAGCATTTAGCAATGAAATAGGCTAATTATAAAGCAAATCTTTCAGTTGTATTAATAGCAGAAAAAACAAAAATCAGTATCTTCGTTTAAACATGATTCGACTAAACCATTTGATGTATGACTTCCGAGAAGGGAATGAAACTGCTTTTAAGCATTTTATGAAGCAACATCTCAATGCATTAACGTTTCATGCTTATAAAATCTGTCGCAATAAAGAAGTAGCGGAAGAAATTGTGGCTGATACCTTTTCAAAATTGTGGTTACGTAAAGACAACTTTAAAAGTGAAATCAATATTAAATCTTTTTTATACATCACTACCCGCAATGCCTGCCTAGATTATGTCCAATCGGTCAAACACAAACAAAATAGTCTCTCCATAGAATTAGATGAAAGTTTGGTGATGCAAGATACTGATCCCCTCACTAATTTAATACATGCAGAAGTTATTAAATCGTTAGTTGAAGAAATTAACAAACTACCTCAACGGCAAGGTGATGTATTTAGAATGTTTTATTTGGATGGCCTTACTACCGATGAAATTTGTAGTCATTTAAACATTACGCCCAATGCTGTATTTCTAGCTAAAAATAAAGCTGTAGCCACCATCAGAAAAGTGTTTTCCGATAAAGATATATTTATATACCTTATTCTTCTAAAATTGCTATTCCCAAAATAAAAAACTTGACCCGTAGTGCATTATAAATAAG
>NZ_DHDZ01000059.1:0-60699 GCF_002399615.1 Pedobacter sp. UBA4863
AAGCTTCTATAAAACTGAGAAACTGTTTAAATTTCAATAAGAATAAATACATAGGCGGGTGGGGAAACCCGCCTACAGCCCATAGCTATAGTTTGGTGTCACCACCAAACCCAACCTGTAAATATTAATATCATTTTTAAAAATAACCGTAATTAACATCGGCCAAAAAATAGCTTTTTTGTACATATAAAAATAACGTGGGCTAATTATTTAATTTTTGGCCCATGTTGTGGGGGAGCATGAAATGCAGGTTTTGCCATTCTAAACCCGATTGAGCGGATTAGCTCACAGCCGAAATACAACGGAGACGAGGACTATGAGCGAAAGCGGGACTTGCTTGAATATTAGCTTTGCTTTTGCTTTTTTATTTCAATATTCGATAAATATCGATACATAAACAAGCAATGCCCACCACGACAAAAATGTACCAATTTTTTTTAAAGTAACCGTTTACCATTTGTTTTTGCTCGTTGGCTTTTTCGTTGGCATATTTGAAGTAAAAGCCTAAACCAATAAGTGCAACTGAGGAAATTAGACTAAATATTAAATTAGAATTCATTGTTTGGCTTTATAAAAAAGGCTCCCAAAATTGGAAGCCTTTGTATTTATTCTCGAAAGAGAGATTTTTATGCTAATAACGTAACAGGAGCTTCTAACAATTGCTTTAAGGTTTGCAAGAAAGCTGCACCAGTTGCGCCATCAACCACGCGGTGGTCGCAACCTAAAGTTAATTTCATTACGTTTCCAGGTACTACAGCACCATTTTTAACTACAGGGATTGCTTGGATAGCGCCTACAGATAAAATTGCTCCGTCTGGAGAGTTGATGATGGAAGTAAACTCATCGATGCCGAACATACCTAAGTTAGATACGGTAAAAGTTGAGCCTTCCCAATCTGATGGTTGTAATTTTTTAGCTTTTGCTTTAGCACCGTACTCTTTTACCTCAGCAGAAATGTGAGATAAAGACTTGCCGTCAGCAAAACGAACTACAGGAACCAATAAACCATCTTCAACAGCCATAGCTACACCAATGTTAGTATGCTCGTTGAAACGGATTTTATCGCCACCCCATGATGAGTTAACCGCTGGGTGTTTTTTCAATGCTACAGCGACCGCTTTAATTACGATATCGTTGAAAGATACTTTTACAGGCGCAACCGTGTTGATTTGCGTACGAGCCGCCATTGCGTTGTCCATATCAATACTAATAGTTAAGTAGAAATGTGGCGCTGTAAATAAACTTTCGCCTAAACGTTTCGCAATTACTTTACGCATTTGCGAAACTGGTTTCTCTGTATATTTCTCTTCGCCAACATACGTTGGGATTACTGGAGCCGCAGCAGCTTTTTCTGATGAAACTGGAGCATCAGCTTTTGCAGCAGGAGCAGCTGAAGGTTTAAAGTTTTCGATATCTTTCTTAATGATACGGCCACCTTCTGCGCTACCAGCAACTTGTGCTAAATCAATTCCTTTATCTTTTGCAATTTTCTTAGCCAAAGGCGATGCAATGATACGACCACCATTAGCGTTGGCTACTGCCGCAGGAGCAGCTTCTTCTTTTGGTGCTTCAGTTTTTGCAGCTGGTTGTTCGCTTTGGCCTTTAGTCTTTGGACTTTCAGCTTTTGCAGGAGCATCGCCACCAGCTAAAATAGCGCTTACATCAGTTCCTTCTGGACCAACAATAGCAATAATGCCATTTACTTTAGCGGCTTCGCCTTTTTGTACACCAACGTGCAATAAAGTTCCAGTAGCGTAACCCATTACTTCCATAGTCGCTTTATCAGTTTCTACGTCAGCTAAGATGTCATCGTCTTTAACTTTATCACCTACTTTTTTATGCCATTCAGCAATTACACCTTCGGTCATGGTATCGCTTAACAAAGGCATACGGATTACCGTAATACCTTTAGCAGAAAGTTCTGCTTCGCTTAAACCACCACCTTGAGCAGCTTCTTTCGGACTTTCGGATTTTTCTGACTCTTTACTTTCAGCTTTAGGTTCTTCTGCTTTTGCAGCGCCACCTTTCGATTCTTCTAATAAGGCTTTATAATCTTCGCCTTCTTTTCCAACAATTGCCATTAGGGCATCAATTGGTACAGCTTGACCTTCTTCTACACCAATATATAATAAAGTGCCGTCCCAATAAGACTCCATGTCCATGGTTGCTTTATCTGTTTCAACTTCTGCTAAAACATCGCCACTTTTTATTTTATCGCCTACTTTTTTGTGCCACTTTGCCAAAACCCCTTCGGTCATGGTGTCGCTCATTTTAGGCATATTAATTACTTCAGCCATTGCTCTATCTTTATTATGAATGCTTGTCTTTTTGTCTCCTCGTCACCCTTAACTCGTTTTGCTTCGTAGCTGCTGCGTGGTCAGGGTCTGTTTAACTGATGCTGAAACGAGTTCAGCATGACGATATGATTAATTAAAAATTAAACTTGTTGAAAAGGGTAGTTGGTGTCAACATAGATATCGTCGAACAGTTCTTCTGGTTGTGGCCAAGGAGATTCTTCAGCAAATTTCACTGACTCGTCAACAATACTTTTTACTTTTTCTTCAATTTCGGTAATCCAAGCTTCATCAGCATATTTTTCTTTAAGGATAACCTCTCTTACTTGCTCAATTGGATCTTTTGCTTTGTACTCTTCCAATTCTTCTTTGGTACGGTATTTAGCTGGGTCTGACATCGAGTGACCTCTGTAACGGTAAGTTCTCATTTCTAAGAAAGTTGGTCCTTCGCCAGCACGAGCACGTTGAATTGCTTCGTCCATTGCATTGTGTACGGCAACTGGGTCCATGCCATCAACAGGTGCGCATGGCATATCAAAACCTAAACCAATTTTGTAGATGTCCATCATGTTAGTGGTACGTTGTACCGAAGTACCCATGGCATAACCGTTGTTTTCGCAAACAAAAACTACTGGCAATTTCCACAACATCGCCATGTTGAACGACTCGTTTAGCGCTCCTTGACGAACAGCGCCATCGCCCATGTAGCAGATGTTTACGTTGTTTGTACCTTTATATTTTTCTGCGAAAGCGATACCAGCACCTAGCGGCATTTGACCACCTACGATACCGTGACCACCATAAAAATCGTGCTCTTTACTGAAGATGTGCATGGAGCCACCTTTACCTTTAGAACAACCAGTTACTTTACCATACATTTCGGCCATAATGCTGTTGGCACTCATTCCTAATGCCAAACCATGAGCATGATCTCTATATGAAGTAATCATCGAATCGCCTTTTTGCATTGCAGAGATCGCTCCTGCAACTACGGCCTCTTGACCAATGTATAAATGGCAAAAACCTCTGATTTTTTGCTGACCGTAAAGTTGACCAGTTTTTTCCTCGAACTTGCGCATCAGCAACATCGATTCAAACCACTTCAAATAAGTATCTTTATTAATTTCTACTGCACTCATGTTTTGATGATAAATTTTTATTTACGAGAGCAAATCTAGTTTATTTTCTTGGGATTTTGTATATCTACAAATGTAAAAACATCATGAAGTATTAATTGAACCTATTGCTGTACTGCTTTTTATACCGTTTTTAGAAATGGTAAATTTTACAAATTGGTTTTATGATGATTTGCCGAAACTCAAAGACTTTCAAAACAGAAATTTTATTTGGTATAGTTGGGCTTTAACCTAATTTTTATCTTTGCTAAAGATAGCGTGTAACGCTGCAAGATAATCTTATAAAAAGAGCCGAAGGTTGATGCTGGAGCAAGGGAAATGTTAATAACGCTGAATTTTTAACACTTTATTCTTGGATAAAACAATATGAAGCCTTAGTTTTGTGGCGCTAACAATAAGCCCTAGTTGGTTTACGTTAAGTGTAAGTGTTGTTTTTACCCAAACTTAATAGTATAACATGATTAAAAAGTTTTTGTTTTCTACCTTAATTGTTCTCTCGGCTTTTTCGGTAACTATTGCCCAAACAAAAAAAGAAGCTGCCAAAGTAGAAGATCCAGACAATTTAGCTTCGCAATATTTCTCGCAAGTAATGGGTGTTGCAGTAAACGCAACTTCTAACCTTAAATTATACAAGTTTATTTACGAGTGGATTGGCACTCCTTACCGTTTTGGTGGCAACACTAGCAAAGGAATTGACTGCTCTGCATTTACTAAAGCTATTTACGATAAGGTATTTAATACCAGTATTCTGCGTAACTCCCGAGATATTTTTAGCATGGTAGATCCATTGTCTAAAGACGAGTTAAAAGAAGGCGACTTAGTTTTCTTCAAGATTAAAAGCCGTAGCATCTCTCACGTAGGTGTTTATTTGGGCGAAAATCGCTTTGCTCACGCATCTAGTACCAGAGGTGTAGTAATTAGCAATTTGAATGAGCCTTATTACAGTCGCTATTTTTACAAAGGTGGCAGAATTTTAGAACCAAGCGACGCTGGAGTAATAGAATAATATAGTAAACGGTTTGCAGTGTACATTTAGATATTAAGCCCCTTGAGGGGTTGGGGTTATTATCCTTCCCATTTTGGGGAGGATTTTTTTTGGGATAAAATGAAGAAACTTGTTGGACTGCTTGTCGCTTTCGCAATCATTTGTACTTTCATGAGCTGCCAAGGTCAGCCGTCGCAAAAGGCGGTTGCTATAGATAGTTTGGAAAAGCCCGCTCCTTCGAGAGTGATGGAGAAGAAAGATACCATAAGCATTGTTGCCGTAGGCGATATCATGTTGGGTTCTGCTTTTCCGAGCAAGTTAAATTTACCACCAGACGATGCGGTGAACAGTTTCAAAGCGGTTGACAGTTTTTTAAAAGGAGATATTGTGTTCGGTAATTTAGAGGGATGCTTTTTAAACTCGGGAAATTCTGTCAAATGTAAAGGCATCAACCCAAACAATTGTTATGCTTTTAGAATGCCAGATCGTTATGCAGGTATCTTTAAAAAAGCAGGTTTTAATGTACTGAGTGTGGCCAATAATCATGTTGGAGATTTCAATAATAAAGGAAGAAAAAACACGGCAAAGATTTTAGATTCGCTACAAATACATTATGCAGGGCAATTGAATAAACCTTTCGACCTGTTTACCATCGGCAGTGTGAAGTATGCCTTTATAGCCTTTGCACCAAACGAAAACACGGTTGATCTTAGGAAAATTGATAGCGCTAAATTGTTAGTGGCTGCATTGAAAAAACAAGCCGATATTGTAATTGTATCTTTTCATGGCGGAGGAGAAGGCGCCAGGTTTGAGCATGTAACCCGCAAAATAGAAATGTTTTATAAGGAAAATAGAGGAAATGTTTATGCTTTTTCGCACGGCGTAATAGATGCTGGGGCAGATGTAGTTTTGGGGCATGGGCCACACGTAACCAGGGCGGTAGAGGTTTACAAGAACAAATTTATTGCTTATAGTTTGGGCAATTTCTGTACGTATGGCATGTTTAGTTTAAAAGGGCCAAACGGTTTTGCGCCATTATTGCAACTTAAATTAAACGCTAAAGGCGATTTCCTTTATGCCGATGTAGTCTCTGTAAAACAGGATAACACTAACCGACTGACTTTAGACAATACTAAAGCGGCGTTTAAGAGAATTAAAGCACTGACAGATGCGGATTTTAAAGGACATCAGCTTAAATTTGAAAACAATAGAATATCCTTAAAATGAAGAATAAATTTATCTTACATTACATAATTGGAGTAATTGCTTTTGCAATTGCAATATATGCCTTGTATCTGTTGTATCTAAATCCTGAGCGTACCAAATCGTTACTGATTATCATTATTGGCTGCGCCGTTGTTGCGGTGGGACAAATTCTTATCATTAGGCAAAAGAAAAAATCTGCCAATAAATAAAGACTGTTAAGCTACATCTTTGGTGTTTTTTACTAAACCAATTCCCGAAACAAAGAAAATAAGGCCAATAATGCCTGCAACAATTAGTTCGCGACTACCAACATTATGGTTTACAAATCCCCAGCCACAGTAAATAAGGGCAATAATACCAAGTATGGTTAATATAGTGCCGAAAGTTCTTTTTACGTTCATGATAGTTGGTTAAAGTAAATTTAATAACAGTTGTTTAGCTTTTTTTGTTTTTCTTTCTGCTAAGAATGTATTAATGATAGCGATTAGTAATTATTTTTAGTATTATTGACTATCAAACTTTAAATGATATGGATTATTTCGGCTATGGCGTACTAGCATTTGCGCTAATTATTCTCTTCAGTTCTTTTGTAACGGTTAAGCAAGGTACCATTGCTGTAATTACCATTTTTGGTAAATACCGCCGACTTTTACGTCCGGGCTTAAGCTTAAAAATCCCATTAATTGAGGTAATTCATTCCAGAATTTCTATCCAAAATCGTTCGGTAGAACTTTCTTTTCAGGCGGTAACGCAAGACCAAGCCAATGTATATTTTAAAGCGATGTTGCTTTATTCGGTATTAAACCACGATGAAGAGACCATCAAAAACGTAGCCTTTAAGTTTGTGGATTCTAATAACTTGATGCAGGCGTTGATCCGTACCATCGAAGGTTCAATACGTGCTTATGTAGCTACACAAAAGCAAGCAAATGTATTGGCACAGCGTAATGAAATTGTAGAGCATGTAAAACATCAAATAGATCAAGTGTTAGAAAGTTGGGGCTACCACCTGCAAGATTTGCAGTTAAACGACATCACTTTTGATGAAGAAATTATGCGCTCTATGAGCAGAGTAGTGGCTTCGAATAACTTAAAAGCTGCGGCTGAAAACGAAGGTCAGGCCTTATTAATTACTAAAACTAAAGGAGCCGAAGCTGATGGTAATGCCATTAAAATTGCGGCTACGGCAGAACGTGAAGCGGCACAACTACGCGGACAAGGTATTGCTTTGTTTAGAGAAGAAGTAGCAAAAGGAATGACCAATGCTGCCCACGAAATGCAACAAGCTAACCTAGATACCTCGGTAATTTTATTTACCATGTGGACAGAAGCCATCAAACAATTTGCTGAATACAGCGAAGGCAATGTAATTTTCTTAGACGGTAGTACCGAGGGAATGAACAACACGATGAAACAAATGATGGCGATGCAGCAAACGAGAGCTAATCAAGTGGCAGCAGATAAAAAGTAAGTTTTTAGGTTAATCGGTTAACTGTTTAAAATGGTTAATCGATTAGCCTCCTCGCTCCGCAACAGCTAACAGCTGCTAAAGCTCTACTCTTAGGTTAATGGTTTCAATGGCTTTAACTTCTTCGCCATCTGGCGATATATTAAAAGCTCGTAAAATAAACTGATAGGGACGTACAATTTCCAATTCTGTACGCCAACCCCAAGGTTCGGGCCATTCTAAATTGTCGTACTTTCCAGTTACCGAAAACCCATTAGGTGTTTCGTCACCTTCAGAAAACATAATGCCAGTACCCATGTGAAAGCTATCTATCCAGCTGCAAACGCATTTTTCGTTGCCTAAATCGTAGCCCCAAACCATTAAGCCTTCGTGTGGTTTACCATTAATTATACCACGGTATTCGTAACGGATAAATCTTTTGTTCAGTAAGGCAATAATTTTACTGCTGGTTACAGATTCGTCGGCTAAAACATCTTTTTCAAACCAAGTACGAGTGGTGCCGTCCCAGGTACCTACTAAATTAAGTAGCTTTAAATGTGGGCCACTTTCTTTTGATATTTCGAATTTACTTGTGCTCATATCCTAAGATAGCACTTAATGTTGGAAAGTTGAAATGTTCGGTTAACTGAAAACTTTTTACTTTTCACTTTTTACCTTTAACTTAGAAGCCATGTCGTCACATCATATTGTAAGAGAAAAACAAGAGCCTGCTTTATATATCCACGAGCTTGCAAATTTTAACGAAGAGCACCTGGGGCAATTGTTAGAGTGGAGCCCAACATTAATTGTGCTTGCTAGCGAATACGAAAAAGTTGTTTCTCTGGGTTTAAAGGTTGATGTAGTAGTGGGAAATTTGGATGTAGGAGTTACACTGCAAGAAAATATGCGCATTATTCCACAACAAAGAAATGGAATGGAAGATGTGATGGAGTTTTTGGTAAAGGAAAAATATCCAGCCGTAAATATCATTAGTAAGCTTAGCAGTTTCGATGATTTAACTTGTTATTTGCCAGCTATTAACCTGGTGCTGTTTACCGAGCAGGGCAAGCACTATGCCATAAAAAATAATTTTAGCATTTGGAAACCAGCAGGCACTATTTTCTTGATTGATATTGTTGCTTATTTCGAAGCAGACAACTTAATGCAACAAGATGAAGGTAAATTTGTAGTGGTAGAAGATGGTTTGGTATCTTTCCGTTTTCAAGCGCCTTATTTGTTTATTGGAGAGTTGTTGTAATAGAGGAAGGAACAAGGAATAAGGAACAAAGACTTAAAACCTACTACTTACTACTTAACTGATACCTGTCCCCTTAAAAAATGATTTACCTAAGAAAAGCTAAAGAAGAAGATTTACCAATCATTAGCAATTTGGCCGAACAAACTTGGCCTACTGCCTACGACGATATTATTTCGGCAGAGCAGATTACTTTCATGCTGGATAAAATGTACAATCAAGGCGAGCTGCTTAATCAGTTGAGAGAGGGCCATACTTTTTTAATCGCCTCTGATTTAAAAGACGATGTTGGTTTTGCAGGTTTTTCGGTAATTAATTCGGAAACGCAAACTTTTAAACTACACAAATTGTATGTGCGACCTAAAATGCAGGGCAAAGGTGTAGGTAAAATCTTAATGAACGAGGTGGTAGATCAAATTAAAAAACAAGGTGCAAAGTTTTTACAACTAAATGTGAATAGAAACAATAAAGCCAAATATTTTTACGAAAAAGCTGGCTTTAAAATAAAAGAAACCGTTGACGTTAATATTGGCAACGGTTTCTATATGAATGATTATGTGATGGAGAGAGCGTTGTAAAACTCTCTGTCCTGTGGGCATCTCCCTTCAGGAAGCTAGGTGGCTACTTCAACTTCGGAATTCTTGAAGGTGTATCGGCTCCGCTAATAATGCTTACCGCACTTTTGGCAATAGCTTTAATGGTCGATAAGATATTGTCCACATCTAAGGTCTTGTACTCATCGGTAACTTGATGATAGTGCGGATCAGAATCTATCTGGTCTGTACTAATGGTATGTGCAGGTACGCCCAAAGCTGCTAGTGTGGCGTTATCGCTTCTATAGAATAGATTTTGTGCCGTATAGGGGTCTGGGTGAAAGGTAAATTCGGTACCTGCTAGGTTTTTCTGTAGAATTTTACCCAAATCAGATTTATCGTAGCCGGTAATGAAAGCCGTGTTTTTACCAAACTTGCTGTCTTTACCAATCATCTCGATATTAAACATGGCTGCAACTTCATCCGGATTTAACTGCTCAGAAAAATACTTAGAACCTAGCATTCCCATTTCTTCACCGGTAAAAGCTACGAAGATTAAGGTACGTTCGTTCTTGTTCAGTTTTTTGTAGTATTTGGCCAAAGCTATTACCGCCGAGGTTCCCGAAGCATCATCATCGGCACCGTTCATAATGCTATCGCCATTTTTTGCAGGCACAATGCCCATATGGTCGTAATGGCCCGAAAAAATAACCAACTCCTTGGCTTTAGATTTACCCGGAATGATACCTGCTACGTTAAACAAAGGCATTTGCTTTACCGAGTTTTTAAGAGCTACGTTAAAGCCGCTGCTCACGGTGTCTTTGTCTAACACAAACACCACTGCCGCACTTTTACCACTTTTCATTTCGGCCTCGTCAACAATGGCTTCTCTACCTAACATTCCTTTAACACGCTTAAAGGCATCAACAAATTTTATATCAACCAAAACCACTTGTTTTTTGCCGCTACGGGCTAAAGTCCTAAACTGGCTCATAAAATCCCTGTTTTCGTCTAGCTTTATCCAGCCATCGCTATTGCTTTGGTTAAAAGAAAGATTTTCTGCTTTGTTGCCGTAAACTAAGATGTTCTCATCGGCAACGGTTTGGTCGTCTATGGTAACCGTTGTCGAAATTGGTTTTAACTGATATTTGTAGAAAGTTTGGCGGTAATTTTGTGCACCGTCTAAGGGCTTTAAGCCAATCGTAGCAAATTCTTTCTCGATAAAAGTAGCTGCTTTTTCTATGCCGGGCGTAAATGTTTTACGGCCTTGCATTTCATCAGCGCTTAGGGTTTTAATTAAGTGATCTACGTAATCTTTGGTAATCACCTTGTCAATGTTTTGCGCACTTGCCGTTAATGAGGTAACTGCTAATGCCATTGCAAATATGGTCCTTTTCATTTATTTGTTTTTTAGTTAGTTCTTTTTTTGTTTAGATTTTTAGCGTTCATGCCAATCATCTTTATTTTTTACTCCACCATTCAATTACTTCACCGCACTTTCTAACCATTTTGTTCTAAAGGCTTTCATTTCTGCCGTTAAAGTTGCTCCAGTGTTTTCAATGGGCAGCAATGTTAACGATGGATTTTCTGCAAAGGTTAGTTTAGTAGTTCTTTCTTCGCCTTTTCTACTATAAACCACTTCAATTGTTTCGCCGGGTTTGTGTTTTGCGGTTAAGCTTTCAAAATCTTTGGCACTTTTAATGTCGTTGCCATCGGCCTTTAAAATAATATCGTTAAGGTCTAAACCAGCAATATAGGCCGGAGAGCCAACCAAAGTTGCGGGAACCAGCATTTTACCTTCACGCTCTTCTAAACGCCCCATGCCATTAAAGGCCTTGCCGGGGTTTTCTTTTTGTAACACCAAGCCTGCTTTCAATAATAAAGCAGCATAATCTTCTTTTTTGGTAGCATACACAAAGTTTTTAAAAAACTGTTGCGCAAAGCTAGGGTTTTTGGTAAGGCTCGCCAACGTTTTTTCTAAGTCTGAAATGGTGTAAGCAATTTCGGTTTTGCCATAAGCTTTCCAAAGTGCTTTCATGTAATCGTCTAACGAAAGTTTAAAATCGGTTCTTAAACGTAAATCTAAAGCCAAAGCTACTGCAGCACCATAGGTATAATAAGAGGTAAAGATATTTTGTTTGTTCATTTGGTCAACAGCTACACCTGCGTCTGCAAATACAGCATACCTGCTTGCCTGTACAGGAGAAAAGTTCTTTGCTCCTGGCATGTTACTTACAGCGTTTACTAAGCCACTAAAAACTCGAGTGATGTTTTCTAAGTCTCTAAAACCAGCTCTTTTTAAGGTTAAATTGCCATAATATTGCGTAAAACCCTCCGCAATCCAAAGTTCATCGCTAATGTTCGACTGGGTGAAGTTAAAAGGCTCCAAAGTTTTAGGGCGCAGGCGCTCTACATTCCAAGCATGGAAAAACTCGTGAGCGAAAGTGCCCAATAAACTACTTTCGTAACCTGCAATTTTAGGGGTGCGCTGTACAATTACAGTCGAGTTTCTGTGTTCCATTCCGTCGCCAGCGTAACTAGGATGCACACAGTGCAAAAAATAGTAATGGCCGTAATCAAAGATTGGCATTTCGCCAAAAACCGCTTTTTGTTCTTCCACCATCTTTTTCAGCATGTTGGTGTAATTAAAAATGGTCATTTCGTCATCTTCAGAATGCGCCATCAAATGAACTGTCTGTGTTTTTCCGTCGGCACTTTTAACCTCAAAACTTGCCGCTTTATAATTAGAAATCTCTATGGGGCTATCCATAAAATATTGGAAATCTTTAGCGTAATAGATACCATTGCCTAGAGGTTTAAGTTGGGTGGCAACTTTCCAACCGGCCTTGCCTGCGTAGCTAAATTTTATGGTTCTGGCCCGTTTGTCCATGCCAATAGGAAAAGCAAAAACCGCGGGGGTATTCATGTGTGCATGTGTTTCGTCGAAACCCGAATAGGTGCCATCTATCCAATTGCCGAAAATGGTGTAGGTGATTTTTACTTTAGCACTGGGTTTTGCAATTTCAAAAACATCGCCAGCAGGTTGTTTTAGCGCTAAAGGTTTGCCGTTGGCATCAAAAGCTTTAAGGTTATAGGCATTTTTGCCAAATTCATGCGTAGCGTACCTCCCGGGCGAAGATCGGGCAAAGCGCACTTTTAGCGGCACATTTGCAGGCACGTTAGGGATAGTCATGCTCACCTCGGCCTCGTGGTGTACTGCATTGGGGAAACTTACTTCGTAACTAATTTCTTGTTGGGCTTTTACAGTGGTGGCTAAGCCTAAGAGCACTGCCGCTAGTATATAATTCTTCATTTTTTGCTTTTAATAGTTGAAGTTAACATTTCGATAATAAATATGCTTAATTGTGAGCATATTATTACTGTTTTTATAATTTAGAACAAGTTTTTGTTTTGGATGGCTTTTAACCTAGTTAATTCTTTCACGAAGGGGCTTTCATAAAACTATTTGTTCTTGAAATAAAATTCACCTAACTTCAATTCACCTAACTAATTTATAAGCCTAGATGCAAATCAAAAAACAAAGCAAACATTACGATGCGGTAATTGTAGGTTCGGGTGCGGGTGGCGGTATGGCTGCCTATACCCTTGCTAAAGCCGGTTTAAAAGTGTGTCTTTTAGAGGCCGGAGCCATGTACGACCCGCAAAAGAACATTACGCAGTTAAAAAATCCTTGGGAGTCGCCACGTAGGGGAGCAAGTACCAAATTCCGCCCTTTTGGCGATTTTGATGCCTGTTATTACGGTTGGGACGTAGAGGGCGAACCTTACACCAAAGCGCCTGGCACCGAATGGGATTGGTGGCGGGCACGTATGCTAGGCGGTAGAACCAACCACTGGGGGCGTATTTCTTTGCGTTTTGGCCCTAAAGATTTCAAAAGAAAGGACATAGATGGTTTGGGCGAAAATTGGCCAATTGATTACGACGACATCAAGCCATTTTACGATAGGGTAGATAAACTGATTGGTATTTTTGGTACTAACGAAGGTTTAGAAGACCATCCAGATGGTTATTTTCTACCTCCGCCAAAGCCGCGTTTACACGAGCTTTTTATTCAAAAAGGAGCGGCAGTTTCTGGTGTAAAGGTTATTCCTTCAAGGCTATCTATTCTTACCCAAAAATTGAACGACGATAGAGGGGTTTGCTTTTTTTGTGGACAGTGCAATAGAAACTGCAGCATGGCCAAAGCCGATTTCTCTTCTACCAACGTACTGATCTATCCGGCTTTGGCTACAGGAAACATAGATATTATTCCGAACGCGATGGCAAGAGAAGTACTTACTAATGAAGAAGGTTTAGCTACGGGCATTTCCTACATCAATAAAGATGATATGATGGAATATCAAGTAACTGGCCGTACCGTTATTTTGGCGGCAAGTGCCTGCGAATCTTCTCGTTTGCTGTTAAACTCAAAATCAAAGCGTCATCCAAATGGTTTGGCTAATAATAGCGATGTAGTTGGCCGTTATTTACATGATTCTACTGGAGCGGCAATGGGAGGCGTTTTACCTCAATTATTTGATAGAAAACGTTACAACGAAGATGGTGTAGGGGGTATGCACATTTATTCGCCTTGGTGGCTAGATAATAAAAAGCTCGATTTCCCTCGCGGCTACCATATCGAATATTGGGGTGGTATGAGCCAACCGGCTTATGGTTTTGGTGGCGGTATTGAAGGAATGAATGGTAAATTTGCCGTTCGTGGGGTACAGAAAGAAGCGGGCGGCTACGGTAAATCCTTAAAAGAAGATTACCGTTATTTCTATGGCGCAGGTGTGGGCATGGCTGGTCGTGGCGAGGCAATTCCATTGTATGATAACCGTTGCGAAATTGACCCAAATGTGGTCGATAAATTCGGTATTCCGGTATTGAAGTTTAATGTAAAGTGGAGCGACCATGAAATTTTACAGGCCAAACATATGAAAGAAACTTTTGATGAGATGATGCACAATATGGGGGCTATTGTAACTTGGGGAGGCGATTATAACAAAGAGAATAACTATGGGCTAGAATCTCCCGGTAAAATTATTCACGAAGCGGGAACGGCACGTATGGGCAACGATCCAAAAACATCAGCGCTAAATAAATATAACCAAGCACACGATTGTAAAAACTTATTTGTGGTAGATGGTGCGGCCTTTACTTCGCAGGCAGATAAAAACATTACTTGGACTATTTTGGCACTTTCGATGAGGGCTAGCGAATACATTATTTCGGAAATGAAAAAACAAAACTTATAAGCCATGAACAGAAGAGAAACCTTAAAAATGTTGGGCGTTGGTGCTATTTCTGCCACAGCCTTGGTAAGTGGCTGTAAACCTCGCGAAGATGAAAAGGAAGGAGCAACTGGCGATCCAGCATTTACCTACGACCGAGCAAAGGAAGAACTGGCTCGAGAAAAAGAGCTATTGGCACAGCCAACGTTTTTTACGAAAGAAGAAATGGCAACCATTACCATTCTAGCGGATATTATTATCCCTAAAGATGAAGTGAGTGGCAGTGCCTCTGATGCTAAAGTGCCAGATTTTATTGAATTTATTGTGAAGGATATGCCTTCGCACCAAATCCCGATGCGGGGTGGTTTGCGTTGGATAGACATGCAGTGCTTAAACCGTTTTGGAAAACCTTTTAGAGACTGCACCGATAAGCAGCAAATTGAATTGGTAGAGCTAATAGCCTACCCCAACAAAGCCCCAAAAGAAATGAGCCAAGGTGTAGCGTTCTTTAACCGCTTACGCAATTTGGTGGCTTCTGGTTTTTATACGTCAGAAATTGGCGTAGCCGATATTGGTTATGCTGGTAATGCACCAAATCAATGGAATGGCGTGCCAGATGACGTGTTGAAGCAGTACAAGCTGGCTTATACCGAAAAACAATTGAAGGAATGTGTAAAGTTTGATAGTTAATTAGGGACAGGTATCAGTAGTCAGGTAATAGGGATTAGGTGTTAGTGACTAGGAGTTAGTTGCTGGGATTAACTATTAGTCGTTTGACTTGTTTCTTGCACTTGCCGTCATTTCGAACGAAGAGAGAAATCTAGCAATTTCTATGCATCACGTTAGATTTCTCTTCACTACACTCATCGAAATGACGGCTCTGTTTTCGTTGTTAAGCATTTGAAAAACTGGTAGCTTCATGTAAAGTTTGTAATCTGTTTTTTTAGAAAAATGACATTTTTTTCGAGATATACTTTTCTATGTTTTATAGTGGTATTTTTGCTAAGTTCTTGTGCTACAATAATGAATGGCTATTATCAGGACGTAAAAATTCATACTTCTGCACCGGCTATAGTAGTATATAAAAAAGATAGTATCAGAACTATAAATGACGAAGTAGTTCTTAGCTTTCAACGAAATAATAGCCTAAAGGAGTTTCAGATATTTAGCGATAGTTTAAATAGAAAAGTTGCGATTAAGCCTTTTAAATCTTTAACATACTGGCTAAACATACCGTACACTTACGGAATTGGGTTGTTCATAGACAAAGGTAATGATAAGAGATTTGGTCATCCTAATCACGTTTATGTAACGGTATCAGATACTTCGAAAAGTAAGTATACAACATATAATAACTTTGAGAATAACTTTAAAAAAGGAGCAGTCAAATTGCACATTTCATTGCCTTGGATAAACTCATTTTATTTAAGGCCAGCTAATGAAAAGTATAAATCTAATACTGGCTATTGGGGAATTAATTTAGGGGTAGATTATTATCACACCAATTATCAGTTTTTGGAATTGGCAGTTTCTGGAATTACAGATTTTTTTATCCCCTTTCCAGCTGCAGTTGATTTTGCTGGTGAACATGAAGCCATGAATGCCTTGACGATAAGTTTATCGAATAATCATCATCTTGGTAGATTTTCATTTGGATATGGGTTATTGGCAACGAAAAATACTTGGGATTTAAAGTATTATGATAGATGGGAAGTTCCTTCTCCAAGTAGAGAACCAGTGTCTAAGTCGCATTATACATTTGGTTTAGTGTTCCCGTCACATGTGCAGCTAGCGAAATATTTTGGTATAGGGTTAATTTATCGACCTTCACTTTACCGTCCTTTAATAGAGAAACTTAGGTACGAGCATACTATAAGTTTAGATTTTGCTTGGAAAATTAAAATTTAGACTTTCGTTCCATCTATAGATTTTACGACATTTAACCCCGCTTTTCTAGCGTGATTTACAGTTTCGAAAAAATTGTAAGCATTTTTACTCTTGTCGTCATCGACGATAGGAGTAATCTAACAGCTTATATACAATTTGCTAGATTTCTCTTCCTTACACTCATCGAAATGACGACAAGAAAACCTACAACCGCTGCTGTTCGACATTTGTAATGTCGAACTCACTATCTGAGGATTTGCAATCCGCTTTTTGGCTCTTTATTATAATTCCTCAACAAAATCCTTCATCGCCATACCTGGGTTCTCCGTTTTCATAAAATTTTCCCCAATCAAGAAACCTTGAAAACCTACCTGTTTTAAATCTTTAATGGTTTGTGGGTTGCTAATCGCACTTTCCGAAATCTTTAAAAACTCATCAGGTATTTTATCCACCAAATCGAATGAAGTTTGGATGTTTACCGTAAAATCTCCCAAGTTTCTGTTATTTACGCCAATAGCATCCAAATGTGCACAAATGCTTCTTTCCAACTCTGCCAAATCATGAACTTCTAACAATACGTTTAAGCCTAAGCTTTGTGCCAATTTACCATAATCGGCAATTTGTTGGGGGGTTAAAATACTTGCAATTAATAAAATAATATCGGCTCCCCAAGCCTTTGCTTCCAAAATTTGGTATTCGTCAACCATAAAATCCTTCCGTAAAATAGGAATTTCGTTAACGCTGCGGGCTTGCAGTAAATCTTCCTTTTTGCCGCCAAAAAAGTCAGTATCTGTTAATACTGATAAGGCCGAGGCTCCTGCCGCATTGTAAGCTTGTGTAATTGCTTTTACATCGGCATTGCCATTAATTACGCCTTTAGAAGGCGACTGCTTTTTAAATTCGGCAATAATGCCCGTTCTATCTGCAGCTAACAGGAAATCCTTAAAACGATAAGGCGTTCTGTTAAACACAGGATTGTTTTCTAACTCTTTTACACTTACCTGTTGTTTAGCAAGGGCAACTTCTTCTCTTTTTCGTAAAACGATTTTGTCTAAAATATTTTGGCTCATGTTTTTATTTCGTTCATTATTGTGAGGTACGAAGGAATCTTAAAACCATAGTAGTAAAGCTTTGTCAACTTTTCGGCAAACTGTTCAGAAAGTTGACAAAGTTAGAGATGGTAAGATTGCTTTGTGCCTCGCAATGACAGTATGGTAATGGTCTATGCTTCTCTAACTTTTAACTTTTTACGCTCCGCTTTTCACTTCCTTCCAACCAGTTTTTCATTATTTGCTTGCCTTGTGGTGTTAATACACTTTCTGGGTGGAATTGTACACCGCAAACATCCAGTTCCTTATGTCTTACCGACATAATCTGTCCGTCTGCATCTACCGAAGTAACCATTAAACTTTCAGGCAAATGCGCTGGATCTACCACCCAGCTGTGGTAACGGCCAACTTCAAATGGTGCATCAATATTCCTAAAAAGGAGTTCGCTTTCAACAGTTTTTGTTACGGGCGTGGCAATGCCATGCATGGGCCTGCCTAAATTTAATAAGCTGCCACCAAAAGCCTCAGCTATTGCCTGCTGACCTAAACAAACACCCATGATACTTTTTGTTGGGGCGTAAGTCTTAATCACGTCTAGTAATAAACCTGCTTCTTCCGGAATACCAGGGCCGGGTGATAATAGAATCTTATCATAGCGAGCTACATCGGCCAGTTCAAATTTATCGTTTCTCCAAACTTCGGTTTCATAGCCTAATTCGTTAATTAAATGCACCAAGTTGTAAGTAAAACTATCGTAGTTATCTATGATTAAAACTACCCCTAAATCCCCTAAAGGGGACTTTGTATTGCTATCGTCCATTTATGATATAAAATCTTTTTTAATTTATCTTTTTGTTTCGCTATAACCAATTTGGTTAGCATTCCCCCTTTTGGGGGTTAGGGGGTTATCTCCGTTGCCATTTCAATTGCTTTACGCAATGCGGCAATCTTATTATTTACTTCGTTCAATTCGTTTTTAGCAACCGAATCTGCCACAATACCGGCACCCGCCCTGTAATGTAATTGGTTGTTTTTACTCATGAAAGTTCTAATCATGATGGCATGGTTAAAATCATCGTTAAAGCCCATGTAACCAATGGCACCTGCATAAAAATTACGCCCCAAATTTTCATTTTCATCTATTAATTGCATTGCTCGGTATTTTGGTGCGCCACTCAAGGTTCCGGCAGGGTAGGTATCGGCTACTACTTTAAACGAGCTGCCTTTGTCTTGCAACTGCCCGCTTACTTTCGATACCAAGTGGATTAAATGCGAATAATATTGCACTTCTTTAAATGATTTTACTTCTACTTGTTTGCAATGCCTGCTTAAATCGTTTCTAGCTAAATCGACCAGCATTACGTGTTCGGCACTTTCTTTTGGGTCGTTCTCCAGAGCTTTGGCAATTTTTGCGTCTTCTTCGTCGTTGCCGCTGCGCTTAAAGGTGCCAGCAATAGGAAAAATGTTAGCTGTTTCATTCTTAATGGTAATCTGCGCTTCGGGCGATGAGCCAAAAAGCTTAAAGCTGCCATAATCGAAATAGAACAAATATGGCGATGGATTGATAGAACGCAAGCAACGGTAAACGTTAAACTCGTCGCCTAAAAAACCTTGCTTAAACGCTCTCGATGGCACAATTTGAAAAACATCACCACGGTAAATATGCTTTTTCAATTTCTCTACCATATCCATAAAACCTTGGTCGCTTAGGTTAGAGCTTTCTTCGCCATTGGTGCTAAAGCCGTACTCTGGAAAGTTCTTGTTTTGGATAATGTATTCCATCTTGCTCAAATCATCACTATCATCATTGTTAAAAGTGTTTTTAAACAAAGTGATTTCATTTTTAAAGTGATCAATGGCAATAATGTACCGGTAAATATGGTACTGCATTTCAGGTATTTTGTCATCTTCGGGCGTAGCCGATGAGAATTTGATGTCCTCAAAATACTGAACGGTATTCCAAGTAAAGTAACCAAATAAACCACTAGAAATGTGTTTCGATTCTGTTAAAGTAGCTTGTTTAAACTGCTCTTTAAAAGCTGTGATTTCTTCGGCAAGTACAAAATCTTTCTTGGTTTCTTTGCTCCCATCGGGGTAGTTGATGTTCAACTCCCCGTCTTTCAAAATAAATCCAGCCACAGGTTCGGCACAAACATAGCTGGTGGCATTTTCTCTACTGTGGTAGTCGGAACTCTCTAATAGTATGGTGTTGGTAAAAACATCTCTTAAGCGCAGGTAAATGCTAACCGGTGTGGTAGTGTCTGCTAGTCTTTTTTTGCTATAGGTATGTATCGTATAGTTATTCATCTCTTCTTGTTGTCGTAGCTGCGAGGAAGTATAGCATTTAGTTTTTTGGATTGCTTCGTTCCTCGCCATGACGGAGAAATCCAATAAAAAAACCCGACGTGTGGTTCCGTCGGGTTTAAATGTGGTTTAAGTTTAGGGTTATTTGATATAACTATATTTTGCACCAGCCATTGACGAAACTTTCTTTCGAATTAAGACGCCATTGCCAAGTGTTTATTTTGTTAATCATTGTAAAGCAAATTTATACAAAATGTTAAATAATAAAAATATTTATACAAATTTTATTGTTTTAGCCATTCCTTTGTCATTTCAGCATTAGGAGAAAATTGTTTAATGAGTGCACTAGCGTAACAGATTCTTCACTGCGTTCAGAATGACAGAAAACTACGAAATTCCAAAGAAAGTTCTAGATGGGTCGTTTTTAACCATCATGGCAATAGAAGCAATGATTAAAATTAACGCAATGCCAAAGAAAATAGCAATGGCTTTGTGTTTTGCTACCGCAGTAGCCGCCTTTTTAGATTTAGAATTGCCAATGGTAATTAAAATAATAGCTATAATCATAATGGCAAGGTGCTCCATTTTCCAGTAACGGTATAAAGCTTCGCTGGTTGGGCCACTTGTAAACGGACTTTGAACATATAAACCTATGCCAATTAAAAACTGGATGTGTGCACTAATTAAAGTAAATACATTTAGCTTTCTGTTACTTTCTGTATAGTTTTTATTGCCAAACCAACCTACTAGGGCTTGTATAAGGGCAATAACCAATAAAGCTAAAACTACATAGCGCCATCCCGAGTGCGCACTTTTTAAAATGTTGTACAATGAATCCATGATTTCGGTTTTTATTTTCAAACTTAGATAAAATTGCTTTTGTATGCAATTTTATTGTTCTCTCCTCATCCATTAGGAATATCTTTCTCAAAGAAGAAAAATAGGGATTTAATTGAGCGATTTTAGCAAGCGCAGATTTAGGATGTAATTTGTAATCGTTTTAAATAACGGAATGGATTTAAAAATAAACACGTAAGGTGTTGGATATTAACAAGCTAAAATTTAGCTTTATTTGAAATATTATTTAATTGCTCGTTTCCCTTCTTTTTTTTTGCCTAATAGTCCCTTAGATTAATTATTAAATCATAATGTTATGAAGCTTAATTCATTTTACACTCTAATAATTTTGTTAGCGTTTTCTTGTGACAAACAAGATGAAAAAGCAGAGGTACAATACTGTAACAATGCAAAAATTATTAAAACTACCTGTGGAGGTACCGTTGTGCAGATTCTAAAGCCTGAAAATGTTGGCAATGTATGGACAGATGCAAGTGCAGCAGAAAAGCCTACCTATAATAGCTGTGTACTTGTAGGCAATATACCTTCAGATAAACAAAAAGAAGGTATTGTGATATCTATCAAGTATCAAATAGTTAGTCAATTTGGAGATGGAAATTTTTGTGATATAGGAGGACTTCCTACAATAAAAGTGAATGTAATGAAGCTTTATGAAAATTGTATGCCAAATGAATAATTAGACTAATAAATTATGAAATCATCTAAACTCCTATGTATCTTGTTAATTTGTATAATTCAATTAACAAACTGCTTAAATGCAAATTGTCAAATTGCATCTAAAATCGACAAGCGAAATACTTTTTTACCTCGATTTCAATCAACAAAACTAACCAAAGATTTTGTGTTAAAAAACGAGGATGTCGATCGTATGCTTAAACAAGACTCCGTCGAAAGTAAATTAGGGTATCCTTATAGATTTGGTAAAGCTATAGATGTTGATATCGACTTTATTAAAGAAGGAGAAGCCTACAAAAGTGGCGATACTATTTTTCACTATTTATCATTACAGTCTTCTAAGGCATTTAGTTTAAATTTAATTTTTGACAAATTATTGCTTAATGAAAACTCATATATCAACATCTATAATAATGATAGGTCTATGGTCTATGATCCAATTAAATCAAAAGATGTATTAAGTAACGGAAGTCTATGGACTGATTTAATTAAAGGGAATAAAACTTTGTCAACTTGCTATACAGTTTGCCAGAAAGTTGACAAAGTTGAAATATAATTCCTTTTTGGGCTTTATGTTTGGACTTGGTTTGTAGCTTGTGTGGGGATTGTTCGGTAAAATCTTGTTTTTGCGAAGCTGGAACAATGACAACAGCAAGCTTAATGGTACTATACCGCAAGTTAAGGCGAAGTACAACCGAACTAGATTGGAAGTAAAGTCGCTATAAGGTCGCTATAACCTCGCTATAATGTGGGATAAAATTGGTGTTTTTAGCTAAGGTTGGTGGCCCAGGTGGGCGGGGAGTTTTGTTAGTGCAAAGTTAAGGAATTTAGGGCAAATTTGTTGTAATTAAAAGCTAACAACCTTAACGCTACTCCCGCTTTTCGGAGTTTGTAACTCCGAAGCCTTATCATAAGATCTTTGATTTGAATTATACAAACCAGATTGCAAATCCGTAGATGTGGGTTCGACATTACAAATGTCGAACAGCAAAGGGGAACCTACAATACCAGCCACAAGTAAAATAAAACTTTGTCAACTTTCTATACAGTTTGCCAGAAAGTTGACAAAGTTAAAATCTCATTTTTTTGCTTTATGTTAACCCATAATTGGCGTGATCACCGGTGCAATTGCATTAATATGCCCCGTCTTGTAAAGGAATGAAAAAGCTTTGCTAAGTAAAAAATATGTTAGGTAATTAAAAGCATTAGAATTATAAATAGCTTTAAGCATTAATTCTAAACATTAACTAACATGAAGAAAATTTTACTAGCGTTAGCGTTGGTGTTTTCTACTGTATTTGCATTTGCGCAACAAACCTATCCGGTAAACGGGTCATACGATGTGCGAAGTGGGCAATATGCCTTTACCAATGCAACTATTGTGGTAAATGCCAACCAAACCATTAGCAATGGTACGTTGCTCATTAAAAACCAGGTCATCCAATCGGTAGGTGCTGGTACTGCAATTCCAAAAGGATATGTGGTTGTTGACCTCAAAGGGAAATACATCTACCCTTCGTTAATTGATGCTTTTACCAGCTATGGCATTACTGTAGAGGCTGCCGCCCAACGTAGTGGTTTTGGCGGACAGCGTCAATCTATTTTTACTTCACAGAAAAAAGGAGCTTACAACTGGAATGCGGCTATTCGCCCAGAAACAGAAGTAAGAGCCATCTTTGCTATCGATAGTAAAAAAGCCGATGATTTGCGTAAAGCAGGTTTTGGCAGTGTAAATGTAATTAATCGCGATGGTATTGCCCGTGGTACTTCGGCTGCGGTTACCTTAAACGACGAGTTTGAACACAAGGTGATTTTGAAAGACCAAACTGCGGCCAACTACTCGTTCAGTAAGGGAAGTTCAACTAACGATTATCCCACCTCGTTAATGGGTTCTATCGCTTTGTTACGCCAAACTTATTTAGATGCGGCTTGGTATAAGAACCAAAAAGAAGAATACAACATCTCGTTAGATGAATTTAATAAACAACAAAACCTACCTCAGCTTTTTGAGGCCGATGGCTGGCAAAACATCCTTCGTGCCGATAAAATTGGGAAGGAGTTTGGCAAACAATACATCATCAAATCTAATGGCGACGAATACCAACGCGTAGATGCGGTGAAGGCTACGGGAGCGAGTTTAATTATCCCTATTGCTTACCCTAAAGCTTACGATGTTGAAGATCCTGCCGAAGCTAGAAACGTAACTTTGGCGCAAATGAAGGCTTGGGAAATGGCCTCTTCAAACCCTGGTATTTTAGAAAAAGCTGGGATTAATTTTGCACTTACTGCTTTTGGTTTAGATAACACTCGCGAGTTTTGGGCAAACATCCGCACCGCCATAGCAAGCGGACTAACGGAGAAACAGGCCTTAATGTCTGTAACCGAAGTGCCTGCAAAATTGTTGGGCGTTAGCGATAAAGTAGGTTCTTTAGAAAAAGGAAAGTTGGCCAACTTCTTAATCACTTCCGATAATTTATTTAAGAGCGGCAATATCATCCACGAAAATTGGGTACAAGGTAAACGCTACATCGTTAACAAAATGGATGTAAGCGATTTAAAAGGTGTTTACAATTTAAACGTTGATGGCGTAGGTTCGTTAACGTTAAAAATAACTGGGCCTACCACAGCCGCTATTGAAAGAACAGGTGCCGATAGCGTTAAAACTACCGCAACTTTAGGTCGTAATGGCGACTGGGTGACGTTGAGCTTTAACTTAAAGAAAAATCCGAAAGGCGATGTTCGTTTAACGGGATATATCTCTTCCGAATCGCCAATTGCAATGAAAGGCGTGTCGGCTTTAAGCGATGGCTCGGAAGGCAAGTGGACGGCAACCTTTAAAGAAGCTGGCAAAGAGGCTCCTAAAAGAGAAGAACCAAAAGCTGCTTTAGCTACCAATGCACCTTTGATCTATCCATTTCAATCCTTTGGTAACGAAGTACAGCCTAAGGCAGAAAGCGTGTTGTTAAAAAATGCTACAGTTTGGACAAACGAAAAAGACGGCATCCTGCAAAATGCAGATGTACTTTTGGAGAATGGAAAAATTAAAGCGGTTGGTAAAAACCTTGCTGCTGGTGCTGCAAAAGTAATTGATGCTACCGGTAAACACGTTACACCGGGTATTATTGATGAGCACTCGCACATTGCCGGTACAGGCGGCATTAACGAAGGTGCACAATCGGTTTCTTCTGAGGTTCGCATTGGCGACATCATCAACTCTGAAGACGTAAACATTTACCGTCAGTTGGCGGGTGGCGTTACTACTTCGCAAATTCTTCACGGTTCGGCCAATCCAATTGGTGGTCAATCGCAGTTAATCAAGCTGCGTTGGGGTAAATTGCCCGAAGAATTGAAATTTGCAGGAGCAGATCCATTCATCAAATTTGCATTAGGCGAAAACGTAAAGCAAAGTAATTTTGGTAATGGTCAGCGTTTCCCAGTAACACGTATGGGTGTAGAGCAAACATTTGTTGATGCTTTTACGCGTGCTAAAGATTACGAATTGGCTTTAAAAGTGAAAGGCAACAACGTACGTAGAGATTTAGAATTAGATGCTTTGGTAGAAATTCTGAACAACAAACGTTTCATTACCTGTCACTCTTATGTACAGTCGGAAATTAATATGTTAATCCACGTGGCCGATAGTTTAGGATTTAAAATCAACACCTTTACCCACATTTTAGAAGGTTATAAAGTGGCCGATAAGATGAAAGCTCATGGTATTGCAGCTTCTACTTTCTCCGATTGGTGGGCTTATAAATTTGAGGTGGCAGAGGCAATTCCGTACAACGGCAAAATTATGCACAACGTAGGCATTACTACGGCATTTAACTCAGATGATGCAGAAATGGCTCGCCGTTTAAATCAGGAAGCCGGTAAAGCAGTATTGTACGGAGGTGTTCCAGAAGAAGATGCGTTCAAATTTGTAACCTTAAACCCTGCTAAAATGCTGCATATTGATGATAAAGTGGGTAGTTTAAAAGCCGGTAAAGATGCCGACGTAGTGGTTTGGTCAGACCATCCGCTGTCTATTTATGCCAAAGCAGAAAAAACTTTTGTTGACGGCGTTTTATATTGGGATATCGAAAAAGATGCTCAGAAATTAAAACAACAACAAATAGAGCGAGCCAGGTTAATTCAAAAAATGTTAGACAGTAAAAATAAGGGAGGAAGAACTCAACGTCCAATGGGTACAACACCTACATTATACAATTGCGAAACTGCAAGCGATTTTTCTAATGGCTTCGAAGCAATTGCAACAGAAGGAGGACACCACCATGAATAAGAAAATTTTAACCCTGTTTTTAGCAATGGCGGCAAGTGTGTCGGCTTTTGCTCAAGCGAATATCTCTCCGGCCAAAGCCCAAGCCAAAAAAGTAATTTTGTTGGGTGGGGTAGTGCATACCGGTAACGGACAGGTCATCAATAACGGTTACGTGGTGTTCGAAAAAGGCAAAATTACCGGTGTTGGCGATGCCACTACCGTGAAATTTGCAAGCAATGATGGCGAACTGATTAATGTGAACGGCAAGCACGTTTACCCGGGTTTTATAGCGCCGGTAAACACCTTGGGTTTGGTAGAGTACGAATCGGTTAAGGCAACTTTAGATTTTCAAGAAATAGGTACCTTTAACCCACATATTAGATCATTAGTAGCTTACAATACCGATTCTAAGGTGCCAGCTACCTTGCGTAGCAATGGCGTTTTAATGGCCCAAATTAGACCAAGTGGCGGCGCAATTTCTGGTAGTTCTTCTATAGTACAGCTAGATGCTTGGAACTGGGAAGATGCCGCTGTTAAAACCGATGAGGGCATGCATGTAAATTGGCCAGTGGTACCTCGTTTTAGAGGTTTTGGTGGAAGAACTGGTTTCTCTGCCGAAGCAATGGCTGAACGTACACAAGCTGCCATTGCCGAGTTAAATAGTTTCTTTGCCGAAGCAAAAGCTTATAACGAAGGGGCTAAACCTGCCGAAACCAATACGCGTATGGCAGCCATGGCCAAACTGTTTAAAGGCGAGCAGAAATTGTATATCACGGCCAATACCCAAAAAGATATTGTTGCTGCGGTAAACTTTGCCAAAAAGTTTAACATTACGCCAGTAATTATTGGTGGTAGTGAAGCTTATTTGGTAACAGATTTCTTGAAGCAAAACAATGTGCCCGTAATTGTAAAACAACCACATGCTTTGCCAAACAACGTTGATGACGATGTAAACATGCCCTACAAAAATGCAGCTATTTTGTATAATGCAGGGGTAACCGTAGCAGTAAGCATCGATGATTTTTGGCAACAACGCAACTTGCCTTTTATGGCGGGTACTGTGGCAACTTGGGGCTTAGATAAAGAAAAAGCGTTGCAAACCATTACGCTAAACACGGCCAAAATTTTAGGGATCGATAAAACCGTTGGCAGTTTAGAAGTGGGCAAAGATGCCACGTTGTTTATTTCTACTGGCGATGCGCTAGACATGAAATCGAACAAAATAGAGAAAGCTTTTATTCAAGGTAGGGACATCAACTTAGATAACCTACACAAACAACTGGATAAGAAGTTTAGCGATAAGTACACCAATAAATAGCAATTGTGCGTTCGGTGTTATTGCCAACAAATAGTTGATCAAAATCCTCCTTGTTTACCCGACTATTCCTATCGTGTGGACACATCTCATTCCTCCCCCTTAAATCCCCCTCCAAGAGGGGGACACATGGTGCTTAAGCATTTTGCATATCCCCCTCTCCGAGGGGGCAGGGGGAGGAAAATAACATTTTCCAATATTTGTGTCCACACGATAGGTGTAAGCGGGAGGATTTTTTTGTTAAAATGGTTTTATCTTTTGAGATGCGTTGAAATATTATTAGTTTTTTCGTTAAAAAAGTATATAAATGATTATTTTGTACCTTTGTCTTTTCGTTTTTAACAAAATCTACGTCATTGTTGGGCAGCTTTTATCCCAATTGTTTGAACAAGCAACCTTAAGGCTGCTTTAAGGTTTACGTGCCGAATTGCTTTGCGCCTTGCAGCGACGTAAGTGGCTTAGATGAAAGCTGAAAAATGATAAAAACAAAGTATGCTCTTTGAAAATTAATAGAAATAAAAAAAAGCGATTCAATCCAGAACCGCTTTCTTAACTAACTTATTATTTATAAAAATGGCTGTTGGGGAAGGAGTCGAACCTTCAAGGGGTAGTTAGCTACAGTTCAAAAATTAATTTGTGGTCAACCCATAAACTGCGTTTATCCCATAATCCCCACCACCGAGACAAGGAGGTGTGTCTGCCAATTTCACCACCCAACATTTTAAATGTTTTAAGTTGTATGTCGTTACGTTTAGTTAACTATAACTTAAAAGCTGTAGGGGAAGGAGTCGAACCTTCATAGAGTGGTTGTGCCGTTGCCGGATTTCCCAAATTCTCTACCACCGAGACAAGGAGGTGTGTCTGCCAATTTCACCACCCTACATTATTTTAGTTTTTCAATCTCCAGTTTTGATTAACAATTACGAATTGCTAACCGAGAACTGCGGGCCGCCTACTGGCTTTTGCTTGATACAAATATAGGCCGTTTACCAAATACATTGCAAATTTTTTAATGATTTAATTTTATTTTTATTATATTTTCATTTATATTTATAATTCATTGCTAAAAATATAATTTATGCTAAAAAAGGAAACACAAAATTTCGAAATTGACAACCTCGATATACAGATACTTACGCAATTAATGCAAGATGCGACCAAACCTTATACAGAAATTGCTAAAGAACTCATCGTTTCTGGAGGTACAGTGCATGTGCGTATGAAAAAACTGGCCGATATGGGTATTATCAGGGGCTCTCATTTAATTATCGATCCGCGGAAAGCTGGTTATGATATTACGGCCTTTTTGGGTATTTATTTAGAAAAGGGTTCGTTGTACAAAGATGCTGTAGAACAATTAAGCAAAATTAAAGAAGTGGTAGAGCTACATTACACCACGGGGGCTTATAGTATGTTTGCTAAAATTACTTGTAGAGATACCGATCACCTGCGTCACGTGCTTAACGAAGAAATACAGGCAGTAAAAGGTATTCAGCGTACCGAAACACTTATTTCGTTAGAAGAGAGTATTAAGCGACAAATAGAGCTTATGTAGTGTTGATGTTTAGCGTTTTTTTACCTACAGATGCACAGCTGATATTTTAATATGCTGTAGTTATATTTTAATCAACGTAGTGCATTTGTAGGCATTATATAATGCACACGGTTATAAAGATGTTTAAGTAGCCATTGGCTACTTAAACATCCCTTTCAATTTTGCCAATTTAGCTTGCAAATCACCATCAACTTCTTTTTCTTTTTTATGTGGATTTTGGTTAAATGGTTTACGAGTTTGCTCGTTGCGTTTCTGTACCTCATCTTTATTCCTTGCTCCTTGTTCTTTGTCCTTGGCAACGCCATCCTCTTTCATCGACAAAGAAATGCGTTTGCGCTCAACATCAACATCGGTTACGGTAACTTGTACCACTTGGCTTACTTTTACCACTTCGTTAGGGTTGGCTACAAATCTGTTGGCCAACTGACTGGTATGCACCAAACCATCCTGATGAACGCCAATATCTACAAAAGCACCAAAATTGGTAATGTTGGTTACAATTCCTTTCAGCTTCATCCCTTTTTTCAAATCTTCAATGCTGTTTACGCCATCGGCAAAGCTAAAAGCCTCAAATTGCTCACGTGGGTCGCGACCCGGCTTGGCCAATTCTTTCACAATATCTTGCAGAGTTGGTAAACCAACTTCGGAACTCACGTACTTTTGTAAGTTAATTTGCTTTTGTAATGCTGTGTTTTTCATCAACTCTGCTACAGAAACAGCCAAATCTTTAGCCATTTGTTTTACTAAATCGTAACGCTCTGGGTGTACACCACTGCTGTCTAAAGGCTGTTCGGCATTGCGGATACGCAAAAAACCAGCCGCTTGTTCAAAAGCCTTTTCGCCCAAACGCGGTACTTTTTTCAAGCTTGCTCTGTTTTTAAAAGCCCCATTAACAGTGCGGTAATTGATAATATTTTGTGCTAAACTTTCACCTAAGCCAGAAACGTAGGCTAGAATTTGTTTCGATGCCGTGTTCAGTTCAACGCCAACAGCATTTACGCAACTCATTACGGTATCATCTAAGCTTTGTTGTAATTTATTTTGGTCAACATCATGCTGGTACTGACCAACACCAATAGATTTCGGGTCAATTTTTACCAATTCTGCCAAGGGGTCCATCAACCTACGGCCAATAGAAACCGCACCACGCACCGTAACATCATGGTCGGGAAATTCTTCTCTGGCCAAAGGCGATGCCGAGTAAATTGAAGCACCACTTTCGTTCACCATCACGATAGTTACGTTGGCTAACTTTAAACCACGCACAAAAGCTTCGGTTTCTCTGCCAGCAGTTCCATTTCCAATAGCGATGGCTTCAATCTCATATTTTTCGCAAAGCTGATTAATTTTCCACTCCGCGTCTTTAATATTTGCTTGACCAGTGTGTGGATAAACGGTAGTATTTTCCAATAAAATTCCCTGTCTATCTAAACAAACCACTTTACAGCCGGTTCTAAAACCTGGGTCAATGGCCATTACATTTTT
Organism: Pedobacter sp. UBA4863; assembly: GCF_002399615.1. Taxonomy (GTDB): domain Bacteria; phylum Bacteroidota; class Bacteroidia; order Sphingobacteriales; family Sphingobacteriaceae; genus Pedobacter. Next base: position 29,480 of record NZ_DHDZ01000059.1, read on the forward strand.
TTGCCCTAGAGGTGCCGCCATTAACAACTGACGAGCATTGGCTGCAAAAACTCGGATCGCTTCTTCGTCTGCTTTTTGTTTAATTGCTGCTCTTAGTTCGGTTTCCATAGCGGGGCGAAGTAAACGTTTGTAACCATCGTAAATGGCCAATTCTACTTGCTGGCTGGCGCTATTATTTCCAGTGATAAATTGTTTTTCTAACAATAAAATAGCCTCTTCATCTGGTGGCAATACATCTAGTTTTAGCAAACCTTCTTCTTCGCCACGTAACATGGCCAAAACACGGTGCGATGGTGCATTCTTCGCACTTTCTTCCCATTCAAAGTAATCTTTGTATTTAATAGCTTCGGTTTCTTTGCCTTTAGCTACTACACTTTTGTAAGTTGCTTTTTGCTCAAAGTACTTGCGCATTTTGGTTCTCGTGTCTGCGTCTTCGTTAATGATCTCGGCAATAATATCCCTTGCGCCAGCTAAAGCTTGGTCGGCATTTGCTAATCCCTTTTCACCATCAATATAAGCAGTGGCTTCGTTTTCTACATCGATGCTGCTTTGTGCTAAAATACGCAAAGCCAAAGGTTCCAAGCCTTTTTCTCTCGCTACCGATGCCTTGGTTTTACGTTTTTGTTTATACGGTAGGTAAATATCTTCCAAAATGGTTAATGTTTCTGCAGCGTTAATTTTCTTCTCAAGCTCGGGCGTTAATTTTCCCTGTTCGGTAATTGATTTTAAAACCGCCTCCCTGCGTTTGTCTAGTTCTTTTAGCTGCTGTGCTAAATCTCTAATTGCAGCAATCTGCACTTCATCTAAACTGCCCGTTAACTCTTTGCGGTAACGAGAAATAAAAGGCACCGTTGCCCCTTCATCTAAAAGCGTTAATGTTGCATTAACCTGTTTGCTATTGATGTTTAACGTGGTAGAGATATGTTGTAGGTGATTGTTCATTGTTAGTTTTAAAAGCGGTAAATTTAATATTATTAATCTTAAACCGAGATTAAATTAGCCACAGATGCACAGATTAAATTGTAGCCGATTGGTATGTTTTAAATCTGCGCATCTGTGGCCGACATGTGCTGTACGTGATTTGTAATCGCGAACCCCGTGCATTTGTAATGCACAACGGTTATAGTAAATTAAAAATCTGCCGATAGGACTTCGGAATTGCAAATTCCGAAGAGCGAGTGAGGTGGTTCTTGGCAAGGTTGCGGTTTTCCTAGCTTAAGGATTAAAACCATTTAGCCACAGAATAAATTAATTTCATTCAGTCGTTTTTAAATCTGTGCATCCCGTAATCGGGATAAATGCTGTGACCGATAAAACATCCCGCATTTTGAGGTGTTATTCAAGTTGTCAATCAAATCGTAAGTTTAAAAATCGTAAATCGTAAATCCATTCGTATCTTTGTAGTAATTAATGGGAAGACAGAAATTTTATGATACAGCGTCCAAGCAAGAGCGGGCGATTTTAGTAGGGGTGGCTTTGCCCGGCGAAAAGCCAGCGCAAACCCAAGAATATTTAGATGAGCTGGCTTTTTTAGTGAATACGGCAGGTGGCGTGGTAGAAAAAACTTTTACCCAACGTATGCAAAAGCCAGACCGTGCTACTTTTGTGGGTACGGGTAAGTTAGAAGAAATTCAAACTTATGTAAAGGTAGAAGAAATTGATATTGTAGTGTTCGATGATGAGCTTTCGCCATCGCAACTGCGTAACATTGAAAGAGAACTAAAGGTTAAAATCTTAGATAGAAGTAACCTCATTCTCGATATTTTTGCTGGAAGAGCGCAAACTGCACAAGCGAAAACGCAGGTAGAACTAGCGCAATTACAATATTTATTACCTCGTTTAACCCGTATGTGGACCCACTTAGAGCGACAAAAAGGGGGTATTGGGATGCGTGGCCCAGGCGAAAGCCAGATTGAGAGCGATAGAAGGATGATTTTAGAGAAAATCACTTTGTTAAAAGAACGCTTAAAATTGATTGACCGGCAGAACGAAACACAACGTAAAAACCGCGGACAGCTCATTCGAGTGGCTTTGGTAGGTTACACCAACGTAGGTAAATCAACCATCATGAACATGCTTTCTAAATCTGATGTGTTTGCAGAAAATAAATTGTTTGCAACCCTAGATACTACGGTGCGCAAGGTGGTGATTGAGAATTTGCCTTTCTTACTCTCAGATACGGTAGGGTTTATTCGAAAACTCCCACACCATTTGGTAGAGTGTTTTAAATCTACACTAGACGAAGTTCGCGAGGCTGATATTTTAGTGCATGTGGTAGATGTTTCGCATCCGAATTTTGAAGACCAAATACATACGGTAAACGAAACTTTAAAAGATTTAGGTGCCAGAGATAAGGAAACTATTATGGTGTTCAATAAAATTGATGCCTATGTTGCACCAGAATTTGATAATTTGGTAGATGTGGATGAACAGCGTGAGCCATTAACTTTAGCAGATTTCAAGAAAACTTGGATGGCACAACATAATTCACCGGCAATCTTTATTTCGGCTACGAAAAAAGAAAATTTAGAAGAGTTTAGAACATTATTGTACGATAAGGTGAAGGATATTCATACGACGCGTTATCCGTATGATAAGTTGCTATATTAGAAATAACCAATAATCAAGCAGCAATTGCCAAATTAGTTAGATGCTGATCATCAATAAACAAAAATCAAACTAGCGATAACATTATAGCATATTCCTAGCTCGATTTTTTAATGATTGCGTTGAAAATAAGGGTGAGTTGTCCAGCTTCGTCAATGAGCTTGCTTTTGATGTCGTCTAAATAGGGCCTGTCGTTAATGTCTATCAGATTTAGCCAAAGCTTGGTTTCTTTAGCTTCTTTTCGACAAATTTTTATTCTATAAACGAAATCTACTTTGCTTAAGCTCTCATTTGCTTCAATATAGTTTGCAGCAACAGAGCCAGAGGACCTTATTACTTGTTTAATGTCTTGTGCGTTGGCTATGTTTAGAGAAACATCTTTGCAATAACTTCGTACAGCTTTTGCAAAAAGAAAAGTTCTGTTCTCTAAGTCAAAATTTGTTGGGTTGTTCATTAATTAAATATAAGTATTTTTACATCCCAATTTAATACCCAATATCTTTTAAGTTTTTTGAAACGAGGTAAAACAGGTTTGGATAGCAAGTATTATGGTTTGGTAATTGGAATTTGATTATTGGTAATTGAATATTGTGATTTGGTAATTTATTAAGATATGGAAAGTAACAGACAAAAGAAGTTTGCAGGATTATTACAGGAAGAATTAGCGTCAATTTTTCAGCGTGAAGGCGCTGCTTACTTGCCAAATACATTGGTAACGATTACTAAGGTGCGTGTATCGCCAGATTTGGCGGTGGCTAAAGTTTACCTTAGTTTCTTAAATACAAACAATACGAGCTTATCGGTAGCTACGGTAAATTCGCATGCGGGCGAAATAAGGTATAAATTAGGGGCTCGTATTCGCCACCAGGCTAGGGTAATACCAACCTTAACTTTCTTTGTTGATGATACCAACGAATATGTAGAGCGTATGGATCAAATTTTTGATAAAATAGCAAAAGAACGCTCAGAGAAAGATACCGACGGTAGGGAAAACGGCGAGAATGAATAAATACATCCGCGAACCCGGAAATTTTATTACCCATTTCTTGCCTGCGGTGTTGGCATTGCCAGGCCTGTATTTACTGCTTCAAAAATCGACAACTATATTTGAAACTACCGCTGCGCTGGTTTACGATGGTGGTATTTTACTGCTTTTTAGCGTAAGTGCCATTTATCATAGCGTGCCTAAAACAGCATATGGCATTAGGTTTTGGCAAAAATTTGATCATTGTTGTATCTATTTAATGATTGCAGGCTCATTTACGCCCACTGCACTAATTGTTTTTGATGGTTGGTTGCGTTGGTTGTTGTTTGGCTTGGTGTGGCTAATTGCAACTTTAGGCTGCCTGCTTAAAATTTTCAATAAGTTAAAAAAGGGCAAACTCTCTACCAGTCTGTACATTGCCATGGGCTGTTTAATTATTCCGTTTATGGCAAAGATGATTGAAACTGTACCAGCAATGGGCTTGTTTTGGTTGTTTTTGGGCGGCCTTTTCTATATTGGCGGTACTTATTATTACGCAAAAGATAAGCCTTTACACAAATATTTGCATAGCCACGAGTTGTGGCATTTGTTTGTGAACTGTGGGGCTTTAGCTCATTTTTTATACAACTACTTATACGTGTTTAAAGGGTGATTTGGCCCTGAATAAGTTCTAAGGGGCTAATTTTGAGATGGAGCTGAATTGGTATAGGCGGGAAGCCTTAGGCTTTGGAAAGGTCTTTCTTAGATAGTAGCATTGCCTTAAGTTTAATAAACCCGGTTGTAGCGAACACGAAGTAAAGCGTAAAACGGGGCTTTAGGATGATAGCATTACTGTTAGTGCTTTTCTGAAAAAATTAATTGAGCAATAAAACCAATGCAAGTTTTATGCTTTGCTTAATAATTCGTAAATTTAGGTATGAGCCGATTGATGTTAATTTTCTTGATGACTTTGTCATTCCAACTAAACGCTCAACAACCTACCCTTAAAAATGGCCTGGAAGCGTTTGTGAAAGTAAGTACGATTTACCCCATATATGCCAAAGAAAACTGCATTGAGGGAAGTGTGGAGGTGGCGTTTAAAATAAATAAGAAAGGCGAGATTACCTACGCAGGAGTAACTAAAGGCATTGGTGCAGATTTAGATGACGAGGCACTGCGCTTAATTAAACTGACGAGTGGGAAGTGGACTGTGCCTGTTGGTTACGATACCACTTTCCTTATTCGTGCGCCGATGAAGTTTTCGTTAGAAGATTATGGTTGCGAAAAAATAAACCCGGCCAGTGTGGGCCTGGCCATAAAGCAGTACAATGATAACTTGGTTTCGCTTAAGAAGATTACTGATTTTTATAAAAACCTAGCACAAGGGGTAGCAAATGTGGTAGAAGAAGAGAAAATTGTTGCGTTGAAGGAAGAAATGGGAATTGACGACGCTTACCTGACAAGAAAAATAGCTATTGCAGAGAGAAAAATTAGTCAGGGCGATTTGCAAAGCGCTTGCGAAGATCTTAAGTTTGTGAAATATATGGGCGCTACAAAAGCGGATAAGCTGCTTGCCAAATATTGTAACTAAACATGCGTGTACTTCTTCGTGTATTTTCTTTTCTAGATCTCATATCATTGGTTTTTATGGCGATGCAGCTGTGGGCTGTAGCAAAGCATTTTTCTCAATTTACGCTGCTTTCGGAGAAGATTCAAGGTCTGTTAATGTTTCCTATGTTTGTACTGGTGGCAATTGGGGCCTATGGTTTGTTCTTTCAAAAAAGATATGGCTTTATTAGCTACTACATTCAATTTCTTTTTAGGTTGTATTTGTGGGTTTTCTCTATAGGATTTATCACTTTACTGCCAGAGGCTTTTAGTAATTACGATGATAATTGGTTCCCTATTTTATTGAAGGTTTGTTTTGCTGCCGAGTTTGTGCGGCTGTACCTTACGGTTAAAGCACATTATAAATTAAGGCATAATCACGCTAATGGCGTTTGGGAGTAATTTAGCTTCTACTTTGTTGGTTTTGCCCAAATATTCGCCATCTACCTGAAAATGTACTTTGTGTTTAGTGGTAATTTGCACTGCCGAGGCCTGGAAGCGTTCAATTTTTTTAGGGTTCCAAGGTAGCTTGCTGATCCATATTTTTAGGATTTCCATTACGGCATATTCCTTGATTAAAATTATTTCAAAAACATTGTCGTTTAATTTGCCGTTTGGGTTTATTTTTAAACCTGTGCCGTACTTGGTTGCATTGGCAATAACTACCATTGCTGCATCGGTTTTAATGTTGCGATTGTTTATTTTAAACTGTACCTCCATTTTTCGGTGGTTCCAAAAGGCATGCCATGCAGATTTTGCGTAGGTTAACATCCCTCGGGTAGGTAATTCGTCGAATTTTTTAACGAGATAGGCGTTAAAGCCAATATCTGATAGGTGGATACAAAGTTCGTTATTAACTAATGTAGCATGTATTTTTTGAGTGTGGCCTGTAATAACAAGTTCTAGTGCTTCTTCAATGTTTAACGGAATACCTAGTTCTTTAGCCATGCCATTGGCAGAGCCAGCCGGAATAATGCCGATGGGTGTTTCGGTATTTAACAGGCATTCGGCAACCAATTTTAAAGTGCCATCGCCGCCTACGGCAATAACTTTATCTGCTTTTGTTTTGTCGATTGCTTTTTTTACCTGTTCTACGGTGCATTTGCGGGGCAGTTCAAATAGCTCAATGGTTATTTCGCTTTTGCTGAAATAATTGATAATAAGCTGGCTAAGGCTTTCGTCTTTATTGCCAGAGCCTTGGTTTACTACAAATAGCAAACGTTGTTTATGGTTTTTATAGGTCATCTAAATAATATGATATAAAACAACATTTGTGGTACTCTGTTTTAAATATTAGATGTCGAAAAAAAGAGCTCAAGTAAAAATATATCATGGTTATGGCCACACCCATAATTTAGTGGTGTATGGGCATGTTTTTAAATATAGAGCTAAGGCAAAACAGCGCTATAAAAATGGTCTTTTTGTTAATTTGATGCACGTTTTTAAGCTTTTTGTGCTCAAACCCTATCCTTTTGCTAAGGTTCGGCTAAGTTTTAACGGACAACAGGTGATTACTAACGCGGCTTATGATGGTTTTTTTAAATTTGAATGGGCAGCAGAGAAGAATGTGGGGGCTGGCTGGCATGAAGTAAATGTAACTGCCTTTAATGAAGAGGGTAAAGAAATAGCAACATCAAGCGGTAAGCTTTACATTCCGCACATTACGCAGTACGCTTTTATTTCTGATATTGATGATACGATGATGGTGTCGTACTCGAAAACCATTGCTAAAAGATTGAAAGAGCTATTATTAAAAAATCCAAGAACTCGAAAAACATTTCAATCTACGAGGGCTCATTACGAACTTTTGGCAAATGCACATACCACAGTTCAACAGCCCAATCCGTTCTTCTACGTGTCTAGCAGTGAATGGAATTTGTACGATTATTTGGTAGAGACTTTTCGCTTTAACGGTTTTCCGGAAGGGACATTTTTGCTGAATCAGTTAAAACGATGTAAAGATTTACTAAAAACAGGGAAAACAGGACACGAGGGAAAATTGATGCGCATTATGCGTATTATAGATGCGTTTCCGAACCAGAAGTTTGTTTTTTTTGGCGATAACTCACAGAAAGACACAGAAATTTATGCTAAAATTGCTCAAAAGTATGGTGAAAATGTAATTGCTATTTATATTCGAAACGTAAGAAAATCTAAATTATTCGAAACACAAAAAATATTGAATAAATTAGAGGACAAAAACATTAGTACTTGTATTTTTGAACATAGTAAAGATGCCATTGCACACTCCAAAAAAATAGGTTTAATTAACTAGAAATAATATGAAGAAAATTATGATGGCTTTGTTTGTAGTTTTTGCACTACAAGCCTGCACCAAAGATTTAAAATTGATTACCCAAAAAGATACGAAATGGGAGCTTGGCGAATGGCCTGGGAAAGCCTTGCCAACCGCAGCAAAAGCAACGCTAAATATTACGGCCGGAAATAAAATTGGTGGCAAGTCTTTCTGTAATTCTTACGGAGGCAGTGCCGTAATTAATGGCAATGCCATACAGTTTAGCAAGATTTTTGGCACTAAAATGTATTGCGAAGCGGTAGCCGATGCAGAAAATAGATATTATGCAGACCTAGAAAAAGTAACAGCTGGCAAAGTTTCGGGAAATAAGCTTTACTTGTACCAAAACGAAACGTTATTGATGGTTTTTGTGAAAACGGAATAACCTTCCATGGTTTTCAGTTTACCTGTTGATGAAATTGTATTTCCAGACCATGCGTTAGCCAATGAAGATGGCTTGCTTGCCATTGGTGGCGATTTAAGTGCCGAAAGATTAATTCTGGCTTATCATAACGGTATTTTTCCGTGGTTTAGCGAAAACGATCCTATTTGTTGGTATTCGCCACATGAGCGGTGCGTAATTTATCCCGATAGGATTAAGGTGAGCAAAAGCATGAAGCAAACTTTGAAAAATGGCAGCTTTAAAGTAACGGTTAATCTAGCTTTTGAAAAGGTGATTGCCAATTGTGCCAAAATACCTCGTAAAGACCAGCCTGGCACTTGGATTACCAAAGAAATGCAAGAAGCTTACCTCAATTTACATAGATTAGGTTGGGCGCACAGCGTGGAAGTTTGGCAAAACGACCATTTGGTGGGCGGACTTTATGGTATAGCCGTTGGCAATGTATTTTGCGGAGAAAGTATGTTCAGCTTGGTAAGTAATGCCTCAAAAACAGCCCTAATTTTCCTTTGCCAACAAACAAATTTCGAATTGATAGATTGCCAGTTGCCTAACGACCATTTACTAAGTTTAGGTGCCGAAATGATAGACAGGAAAACGTATATGAAATTTTTTAATAACCAATAATCAAATTACAATATCCAAACTCCAAGACTCATCTGCGAAATAGGCAGTTACTTTCAAAATGCTTTTCTCTATCCTTTGGGGAGAGATGCCGAAGGCAGAGAGGGATTTCTCAGCTTCTCTATAAAGGCTACAAATTTCTTGCTGTTGTAATTTGCTGCTCCCTCGTGTTTAAAAGATAAACGCCCTTGCTTATCGAAAACTACCGTAGTAGGTAACGAGCCTGCAAAAAGCTGCTCTGGAACGCTGCTGGCCATTTGATATACGGGCATGGTATATTCTCGAGATTTCATATAGCCCGTTGCCTTTTCAAAATTGTTGTCGGCGTCTAGCATAATAAAAACCACATCGGCATTGTTCTTATGCTGTTCGTACAATTTATTAATCGATGGCATTTCTGCTAAGCAAGGCGGGCACCAGGTAGCCCAAAAGTTAACGAAAACTACTTTGCCTTTTAATTCGTTTAGGGTTACTGTTTTCCCGTTTTGGTCTTTAAACCTTAAATCTAGCGATGGGCTGGTTGCCACTTTTTCCGTTTCTACGTTAGGATTGAATAAGCCTATTTTCATTAGGCCTTGCAGTAATAAAGCTTTGGCCGATGGAACGAAGAGTAGCAATGCCAAAATAGCTATAAAAATACCGTTTGAAATATACTTTTTGATGTCCTTTTTCTCCATTTCTAATTACTTAACGCTAGCAAAGTTAGGTAAATGCCATCAATAACTTTTGCCATTCTATTAATATCTAGCGTTTCTAGCTTATCTGTCTTTTTATGATAATTTTTATTCCTATAAAATGAGGTGTCGGTAATCATTAGTGCGCTGTAACCAAAATTCCAATAGTTTAAATGATCCGAAAAATCAATTCCGGGCAATGCTTTTGGACCAGTAAACTTTTTTGTGCTGATTGTTCTGGTTTTTTTAAAGTTATTGCTAAACTGTCGGGCAAATTTTCCTTTACTAAACTTATTTACCAAGGTAATATAGTTGCCTTTGCTGCCGTAAAACCAAGATAAAATGCCAAGCGGATATTCTTGGCTTTTCTTTTCGTCTTTAAAGTAGCCAATCATTTCTACCGATAACATTCCAAAAACGTTTGTTTGGTGTTCTGCTAAGTATTTGGCATGAACGTAGCTCCCCATGTGTTCGGTTCTAAAATAGGGCGGTTCTTCTAAGGTGTAGGCAACCAAATCAATCCTTTTATTTAGTTTTTTCTCTTTTAATTGTCGAGCTAGCTCTAGCAGGCCAACTACACCGCTTGCATTGTCGTCTGCTCCTTCTTGGTTACCACAAACATCATAATGGGCGCCCACAATTATACGTTGTTGGTTTGCTGTACCAAAAGAACAAATTACGTTTTTGTACATCTTGCCATCTACTTCGTACTCTTGAAAAGAAACACTATCGCTATATTTCAGGAAATCGGTTTTGATATAATCTGCAATGGCGTTTAGTTGTGTTAGGTTTTGGTGGTTTCGATAAGCAGGTGTTTTGGTAATGTTCTTGAGATGATTTTTTAAGATAATGGTATCGGTGTTAGCTTGGCTATGATAACTCCATAGTAGGAGAATAATACTAAATAGAAACCTTGTCATATAACCGAATTTACCTTGGCTTAAATGCTTGTTAGCTAAAGGTAATAATAAAGCACAAAAAACGCCAATGCAATAGAAGAAACCTTGTTGCTTAGACAATTTGCGGTTTCTCGACATTGCATTGGCGATGGAGTATTTTGCTTTTAAGAGACGTTAGTTGTTGCTGTGTACAAATATTTTAGAAGAAAAACCTGTATCGCCAGTGTTAGCTTTAAGGCCTTTGGCGTAAATGGTGTAAATTTTTCCTTCTTCAATTTTTTGGGTAACAGTTGTTTCGGTAGTGCCATTAGTAGCGTCTTTTATGTTAAACGTTACGCTTTGTGCGGCATCAATAGGTTCAAAATCGCTATGTTCCTTAAACGCTTTGCCAGTAACTAAATCTGTTGCAGCACCATCTATATTTAGATTTAAAGTACCGCCGTCTGGGCTTAAGTTTACGAAGCGAATTTTTGCTTTTCCGGTAGCTGGTTTCTCTAAATTATCTTCAAGCATTACAAGTTCGATATCTTCTAAAGTATTTGCTACAAAAAGCGAATAACCTATTTGTGGTTTAAGTACGTGTTGTAGGCTCTTTAACGAAGTGAGGCTTCCTTTTTTAGTTACATTGAAGGTTCTATTTCCCGAATAGGCACTTAAATAGCCAATTTTATCACCAAACTCGAAATCGAAATTCTGATTAGTTCTAGAATTATCTACATACACGTCTAACAATTCGGTAGTAGGAGATGCTTGGATAACGTTTAGTCCAGATACTTGAATTGGTTCATAATTATTGTCCATTTTAGAACAAGAAACTAAACCTAACGAAAGCACTAACGCCGTAGCGATGGCTTTATACTTTAACGAAAATTTCATCATGATATAAAATAATTAAAATAACATGGCTTTTGCCATTAACTCATACCTCTAATACGAACGCTATTACAAAAACGCTACAATCTTAGTAATGTTTTTTGTTTGCCGCTGATTTTTAAGTGGTTGTTTTTGCCTTTCTAAGTTCGATGACCGTAATTTCTGGCCAAATGCCTACTCTTCCAGAAAAGCCGATGAAACCAAAGCCTCTATTTACGTTCAAAAACCTGTTGTTTTCTTTTTTAACGCCAGCCCAATGCTTATAGCGGAACTGAACGGGGCTCCATTTTAAGCCAAAAGCTTCTATTCCAAATTGCATTCCGTGTGTATGGCCAGCCAAGGTTAGCTGTATTTTCGAAGCATGTTTTTTTACCTGTGCTTCCCAATGTGTAGGATCGTGAGATAGTAGGATTTTAAAATCATCTTTTGTTGTTCCCCGAAGGGCTTTTTCTAAATCTCCACGTTCGCCAAAACCCAAGCCCCAATTTTCTACGCCAGCTAAGGTAATTTTCTGATCGTCTTTTTTAATCTCTACGTGTTCATCGAGTAACAACCTAAAGCCAATTTGGGCATGATATTTCTTTAGCTGTTCTAAATTCTCTCTTTTTGCAGCGTTATTTGGCCAAGCGGTATAATCGCCATAGTCATGGTTGCCCAATACAGAAAACTGACCAAATGGGGCTTTAATTTGCGAAAAATGGTTGAGGTAAGGTTTTATTTCTTCGGCCTTATTGTTTACCAAATCGCCGGTAAATACAAACAAATCTGCCTGTTGGCGATTAATTAAATTGATGCCTTTTTGTACCGCCTTAGGATTCTTTAAACTACCGGCATGTACATCAGAAATCTGCACTACTTTAAAGCCGTCGAATACGTGTGGCAAGTCATCAAAATGTAGCGTATGTTTAATAACCCTATAAGCATATTTGCCTTTAAAAATTCCATAGATAAAAGCTAAGATGATTAACAGGCTTAATAGCATTCCTAAATATATAGCGTTTAATGGTCTTTCGGCATAACTAAAATTTCCTTTAGCAAGGTAGTTAATGCTTGCTGTAGCCAATCTATAAATGTCTGTTAGTAATGCTGTTAATATTAAAACAAGTAAAGAAACAAAGTAAACCAGCAGGGTGTGTGCGCTAATTTTAAACATGGTATTAAACCCATCTACACTAAGCCGAACTACGCTAAACGAGAACACGCCTAGCAGTGAGATTGGAAAAGCCCATAGCCAAGGTAATACTGGCGCAGCAATAATGGGCGCCAATACATTTAAGGCGTAACCATTAATGGATAGAAATACCAATGCAAATATTAGTATTGGCACAAATGGAATTTTTCTTCTCATGTTTTTAATTTTTAAACCCCTTTAAGGCACCTTAGTTGTTGGATGAAAGAAATTAACCCTAAACATAAAACCGCCATTGTTTTATAAATTTACAATGGCGGTTTTAATAAAATTCCCTTTTGGATTTGCTCCCACGTATATTGGAGCAATTTAGGGTTAAATTAACTCAACGCTGCGGCTAACAAATGCAGTTAGTTCTGCACCAGTTAGCATACCTTGAGATAGCAAGGCCAAATCAACCGCTTGTTTGGCAAATTTACTTTGCTCTTCTTCGCCAGCAGCTAAAATTTTGCTCACCAATTTATGATTGCCGTTAATGGCCACTTTGTAGCTATCAGGCATGTTGCCGTAGAAACTCATTCCACCGCCCATTTTAGCCATGTCTTTCATTCTACGCATAAACTCATCCATAGTAATGGTTACAGGCGCATCGTCTGGGTTTAAGCCAACCACCTCTACGGTATAACCTGGTTTGGTAATGGCTTTTTCGAAAATGCCCTTAACCGTAGTAGATTGTTCTTCGCTCAATACCGATTCTAATTTCTCGTCTTTCTCAATTAGCTGGTTAGCTACCGAAGCATCTACACGTTTCCATGAAGTTTTTTCCAGTTTTTGCTCCATACTGCTCACAAAGTGATTGTCGATTGCCGAATCCATTACCAGCACATCGTAACCTTTTTTCTCCGCAGCTTGGATAAAACCATCTTGCTTATCTAAATCAGTAGCGTATAAATAAACTACGTTGCCATTTTTATCTGTTTGTGCAGCACTTACTTTTTCTTTGTATTCCTCAAGTGTAAAGGCTTCTTTTTTAGTGTTGGTTAACAAGGCAAAGTCTTTTGCTTTTTCGTAGAATTTCTCCTCGCTAATCATACCGTATTTCACGAACAGGCCAATATCGCCCCATTTCTCTTCAAAACTTTTGCGGTCTGCTTTAAACAGCTCGTTCAACTTATCAGCTACTTTTTTGGTGATGTAATTATTGATTTTCTTCACGTTGCCATCAGCCTGCAAGAAACTTCTCGAAACGTTCAAAGGAATATCCGGACTATCAATTACACCGTGTAGCAACATCAAGAACTCAGGTACAATATCTTTCACTTCATCGGTAATAAATACCTGGCGAGAGAACAACTTGATTTTGTTACGTTGCATGTCGAAATCTTCTTTCAGCTTAGGGAAGTACAATACACCCGTTAAGTTAAAAGGATAATCAACATTTAGGTGGATCCAGAACAATGGGTCATCAGAAAATGGATATAATTGCTTGTAAAAATCTAAGTAATCAGCATCTGACAAATCTGCAGGTGCTTTGGTCCAAATTGGGTTGGTGGTATTTACAATGTTATCAACTTCAACCGATGTATATTTAGCTTTTCCTTCCTCATCAACGCCATCTTCTACGCTGTCTGTTTTAGTGCCAAATTTAATGGGTACAGGTAAAAACTTAGCGTATTTATCTAAAATTTCTTGCAGTTTATGCTCGCTTAAAAACTCTTCGCTTTCTGCGTTTATGTGTAAAATAATATCGGTGCCGCGAGTAGTTCTTGTTCCTTCCGAAATTTCAAATTCAGTACTGCCATCGCAAGTCCATTTTGCAGGTTCAGCGCCATCTTGGTACGATAAAGTATTGATTTCTACCAAGTCGGCAACCATAAATGCAGAATAGAAACCTAAACCGAACTTACCGATAATCTCGTTAGCATCTTTAGCATCCTTAAACTTCTCTACAAACTCGCTGGCACCCGAGAAAGCCACTTGGTTAATGTATTTTTTGATTTCTTCGGCAGTCATCCCCAAACCATTATCGCTAATGGTAATAGTTTTTGCTTTTTCATCCAATTTCACTTCTACCAAAGGTTGGCCAACCTCGCCGTTAAACTGACCTAGAGCGCCTAAGCGTTTAATCTTTTGCACCGCGTCAACCGCATTAGAAACTAATTCCCTTAAAAAGATTTCATTGTCCGAATACAGGAATTTCTTGATGATTGGGAAAATGTTTTCTGTGTGTATGGAAATACTTCCTTTTTCTGTTGTCATATCTTAAAAAATTTTTTTGCTTATACACATGTTTATCAAGGCTTGTTCCAAAGTGAAATATAGGTCAAAGTGGCAGGGTGTTTTAAATTTGAAAAGCAGTTCCGGTAATTCTTCGGTTTCGAAAGTCCCGCTTTCCGCTTTACTTTGGGGCAAACACATAGGTTTGCCCCTACGTGTTCGCTTCAATCGGGTTTGATTAACAAAAAACAGTGCTGTAAAACCGTGCAAATCTCACAAGCATATCGCAGATTATCATTTACAATAACAAAGCTTAGTGTTCTTTGTGTCTTCGTGGTTAAAATTCAATTTACTAATCTTTAAACAATCTATATACTGTAAAATTATCGTATTTGCCAAACTCCCCTTTAGGGGTTGGGGGTTAATCTGTATCTTTGCCGCTTCAATGGAGTACAACGTACATACACTTAAAAATGGCATCCGTATTTTGCATGTTCCCACTGCCTCGGCAATATCGCATGCCTGTATTTTAGTTAATGCTGGCTCCCGCGACGAAGAAGATGCACAAATGGGTTTGGCTCATTTCATCGAGCATCTTATTTTTAAGCGTACCGAAAAGCGCAATACTACTCAAATTTTAAACAGATTAGAAAGTGTTGGTGCCGACTTAAACGCCTACACCACCAAAGAATATACCTGTATTCATGCTTCTTTTCTTCGTCCTTATTTAGATAGAACTTTAGAACTTTTTAACGATATCGTTTTCCATTCTACCTTTCCAGTAGATGAGATAGAAAAGGAAAAGGGCGTGGTTTTAGACGAAATTGCATCTTACCTAGACCAGCCCGAAGAAGCCATTAACGACGATTTTGAAGACATTCTTTTTAGAGGGCATCAATTTGGTAGAAATATCTTAGGTACTCCAGAAACGGTTTCCCGTTTATCTAAAAAAGATATTCAATCTTTTATTAAAAGTAAATATCGTACCGATCAAATGGTGATTGCTGTTTTGGGTAACTATTCGTTAAATAAACTGGTTAAAATAGGGGAGAAGTACTTTGCTGAAGTTCCGGGAAATACAAATGCTAGCCCTAGAATAGTACCTCCTATTAATTCTTCATCACATCAAATAGTTGATAAACAAATTGCCCAAAGCCATTGCATGATGGGTACGCAAACTTATTCTTTACACCACCCTTATAAAACGGGTTTGTTGTTGTTAAATAACTTGTTTGGTGGCAACGGAATGAGTTCGGTTCTTAACCTGCAGCTACGGGAAAAATACGGTATCGCTTATACTATCGAATCGGCGTATAGCCCACTTTCTGATACGGGGATTTTTGCCATTTACTTTGGCACCGACAAAGAAAAAGCCGAAAAGGCGATGCAGCTTATCCGTAAGGAAATGAACAAGCTAAAACAAAAGCCGTTAACCGAAATACAGTTGCATAAAGCACAAAATAAGTTTATTGGGCAAATTGCTTTAGGAGAAGAGAACAGAATAGGATTGATTATTGCAATGGCAAAAAGCCTGTTAGACTATAACCAAATTGACAGTTTGGAAGCAGTGTTTCAAAAAATTAGACAAGTGAGTGTTTTAGATATGAATAACATCATCCACGATGTGTTTGATGAAAGTAAGTGGACCAGCCTGTTATTTAATCCGACGGAAGGATAAGGGTCTTAAGCCTGCATCTTTTACCTTAAACCTGAAATTTGTACCTTTGTAGCATGAACCATGATGGTTTACGTTTCTTGAAAAAGAATTCCCAAAACCATCATAGCTCACCAATCATTAGAAAAGATAAAAACAACGATGAAATTATCAATTGTAGCCTATGGCGATCCAGTTTTAAAGAAGGTTTGCGAACCCATAGACGAAAATTACCCGAATTTAAACGAGCTGATAGCAAATATGTGGGAAACCATGTACAATGCCAGTGGCGTTGGTTTGGCTGCACCCCAAGTTGCTTTGCCAATTCGTTTGTTTGTGGTTGATACCGGTGATATTGATGACGAACCTCGTTACAAAAAAGTATTCATCAATGCACAGATTTTAGAAGAAACCGGAGAACCTTGGGGCTTTACCGAAGGTTGTTTAAGTATTCCTGAAATTAGAGAAGAGGTTTTTCGCAAACCGAACATTTTGATTAGCTATTACGATGAAAACTGGACAAAGCACGAAGAACAGGTTTCGGGTTTTGCAGCTCGTGTAATACAGCATGAATATGACCATATTGAAGGCAAGTTGTTTACCGAAAAAATAAATATGTTGCGTAAACAGTTGATTAAAGGAAAGCTAGATAAGATATCGAAAGGTGAAATCCATCCAGATTATAAAATGAAGTTTCCAAGGCAGAATAAAAGAAGATAACAGAAAGCCCCAAAATATTTTGGGGCTTTCTGTTTATAGTTTGTGTGGTTTATTTTCGTAAATAGATTTTACCGTAAGTAGATTTAAGCACAATTTTCTCTCCTCCACCGTTTAGTTTGCCATTTATTATTGTACCTCTGCTTGAGAAGGAACTAGAAATAGGGAAATCATAAGTAAAACCAGTGCCAGATACAGTGTTAGTTGGCTTTAATGTTTCTGTCAGCTTTCCACTAACGATAGAGGATGCCGTACTTTTAGCTTTAAGGTGTTTGCCTTCAACTGTTGTTGGATGAGTACTAATTATCGGGGCAGGTTCACCGTTTACAATTACTTCGTTAATACCTTTAGTTTTGATGTCTTTTACAAGCACTTGTGGAGAGGAATTGTCAGAAACAATTACAGTAGCAGGTTTTCCTCTTACACTTATCGCATTTAGATACTGGTTCTCGTTAGATTGCTTCTCTTCAACTACTAATTTTAAATCTTTTGCTGCGTACAAAGTTTCGTACATGGTGTTAATAGCCATATCCGCTTTAGTGTTTTCTGGTACGGTAACATCAATAAAGCCATACACCGAAACCAAAGAGATGGGTCCTTTAAAAGAAGGGGTTAATTTACCTTCGATGTTGCCACGAAGCGTTTTAATGCTAACTGGGCCAGTAACATTTTTAAGGCTAATGTGTTCGTATTGGGTAGAAGCATCAATCTCTGTTTTTATATTGCTTAACGTAATTACGGTAGAATCTCCTTGCATTAATCCAGCTGTTTTTATAGATAACGCTACATTTTGTGGAAGTTTTACGGTTAAGCTAAGCTCTTTTTCTATTGCAGCCACAAATGTTATATTGTCTTTTTCTGTGATGCTAATTCCAATGCCGGTATTATCAAAGCCAAAGTTACCTAGTGCACTTAGACCCGCTGCTCTTGGGTCGTCAGTTTTTTCTTTTGTGCCAGTTGCAGAAAAAATAATTTCTTTTCCTTCGTAACCTTCAACTTTTAGGTTAGAAATATTGTTTAACACTAATTTTCCGCCAGTTTTTGCTAGCTTAAACTCTTTTTGCGCCAATGCTTGTACTGCTGTAAAGAGCAATATCGAAGCTATAATTTTCAATTTTTTCATCTGTATAGTTTTTAATGATGATGTTCTTCTGTTTGCTTAATTATTGTTCGTTAATAAGGCATAATAAACCTGTTCTTTAACAGCTTCTACCGTAAAAGGATTGTTGGCCATGGCAATCAATTTATCAGTAGTTTGTGGGCTGCTGCTGTTGCCCATTATCTTTACCAGTTCTAGCTGTACAATTGGATCTTTTTGCTTGCTCAATCCAACCATCAACTGTTCATGGATATATTTATCGTTTGAGAATGTTGATAAAACCTCTAAAGCGGCTAACCTTACATTGTCGTTGCCGTCTTCGTTAAAAGTTCTGCAAAGTTCAATCTTCATTTTTTCATTTAAAGTAGTTAATGACCTAGCTTTTATAAGGGCATCCATTCTTTTGGCAACCGATGAGCTATCGCTTAAACCTGTATAGATTTCTTGATATGCCTCAATCTTTGGGTGATGAGCGACAAAGTTTCTTTGTTTACTAATCGTGCTTTTTTGTTTTATAGGCTCAACTTCTACCGTAGAAATAACAGGTTGTTCAATACTTTCATTCTTATTTGATACAAGCAACGGTGCGGTGTTGGTTAGCTCACTTTTTTCTTGCGAAAGAAACAAATAAGCTCCGGTTACTATAAACAGCGAGCAAGCAACTGCCAACCAAGTGTAGATAAGTTTCTGCTTTTTCTGCGTTTGTACCTGTTGGCGCGCTTTTAAATTACCTAAAATATTGCCTAGCATGTTTGGAGGCAAAGCTTCATTCTCAAAAGCATCTTTATGCTCTTGAATATATTGCTTAAAAAAATCACGTTCCATAGTATGCTTTATCTTTTAATGCTGTAAAAATTTTTTTCTTCGCTCGATGGTACTGACTGCGTACTGTTGCATGGCTAATGCCGAGCATTTTTCCTATTTCTTCTTGTCCAATATCTTCAAATAGATGTAATGAGACAATGGTTCTGTAACCGTCGGGCAAATTGGCTATTGCCTTTTTAATATCCTCAATTTGGCACTGAAAAAGGAACTCTTCGCTAATGTCAATTTCTTCGTCTGCAACTGTTTCCAACTGGCTTTCATCAGTAAAAACCATTTTTCTTTTTCGCAAGGCAGATATTGCTTGGTTCAGGGCAATCCGTTTTAACCAACCCTCAAAGTTGCTTTGGTTTTTTAACTTACCAAGCTGCTCAAAAGCTGTACAAAACGCTTCCTGTACTATGTCTTCGCTTTCCGCAGTGTTGCCCATTACCCTAAAAACGGCATGATAAATACGCTTTGCATATTTATTGTATAGCAGGGCATAGCCTTTTTCTTCGCCGGCTAAACATTGCTTTACCAGTTCTTGTTCGTTTATAGAGATACTCAGGTGCAAGGGTTAAAACTTATTTCTACTAATTTCTTAAAACTTTGCGTTATTCTAGCTTTTAATTAAACCGCATAGCTTTTTGGCTGCTAACTATAAGATAGTCGCAAAGACAGAAGTTTTGTTGCACGAGAAATGAAAAAAATATTTAAAACCTGAGGAATTAGGTTTAATGGAGTGGAAAAGTTACCTATTGTTCTGAACTCCTAGCTTTATCGCCGTTAAAGATTTCTTGCATTAACTTGCCCCAGGCAAATGGGTTTAACAGCGGATTGGTCTGGCGCATATTCACGTTCATCATCCTATCGAAATTATAACGATAATTGGCATTGCTAATCTCTCCGGCATCTCTAGGCAGGGTAAGTTTCATGCCATTAATACTTTGGCGAGAGAGGTTCTTCTTGGCAATGGCCATGTCATCATCGGCTACCTTTAAAGAAAGGAAATCTTTATTAAACTCTTCTACCGTAGCCCAAGGGTTTACCCTCACGGTTTTAAGGTAAACCACTTCCGATTTAATTTGAACCATTGCCGTGTATTTATTATCTACAATGGCTTTAGGAAGCGCTAATGTTTTGCTCGTAAAGCCAACTGCCGAAAACATTACCGTATCGCCGGGGTTAACCACAAAAGAGAAAAAGCCTTGGTAGTTAGCGGCGTATTTTTGCGATTTGTTGCTGAGGTTGGTAATGGTAACATAAGGCACAACCATATTGCTGTCGGCATCGGTAACAATACCAGAAAACTGAACTAATTTGTTTTTTGGGTTCTTGTCTTGTGCAAAAACCGAGTTAACAACTAAAAGCAATATGACGATAAAAGAAAATTTCATTTGTAATACAATGATAGAACAAATGTATATGCTATCGAGTTTCTATTTGGTTAAAATGTGTTAAATTGTTACGCTTGCTCGGCTAAATCAACGGCCTCAACACCTTTAATTTCTGGTACGGCTTTAATAATAGCTTGCTCAATACCTGCCTTCATGGTCATGAAACTCATTTTACATGAGCCGCAGCTGCCAAGCAATCTCACTTTTACAATATGATCAGATGTAATTTCTTCAATGGCCACATTACCTCCATCAGCTATCAAATAAGGTCTGATAGTTTCTAAAGCTTCCTCTACTCTTGCTATTAAATCCATGCTGTTAATTTTAAAAAGATAAAAATAATAAAAATTTAGCAATTAGCCGTTTATTGCACATTGTGGATGGAAATCTGCTGCGCTATTTTTCCGGCAATTTCTTTAAATGAAATAGCTTGTGGATGATCTGTTTGTAGCGCAATTGGTGCCCCTTTATCTCCAGCTGCTGTAATGCTTTGCACTAATGGGATTTCGCCCAAAAATGGCACTTCAAAACGTTGTGCTAATTCTTTTCCTCCGTCTTTGCCAAAAATGTAGTACTTGTTATCTGGTAATTCTTCTGGCGTAAAATAAGCCATGTTCTCTATCACGCCCAAAACAGGGATGTTAATACCCTGCATACCGAACATCATCAATCCTTTTCTAGTATCTGCAAGTGCAACCTGTTGTGGTGTGGTTACAATTACCGCTCCCGCTATTGGGAAACTCTGACTAATGGTAATATGGATATCGCCAGTGCCTGGAGGAAGATCTACCAAAAGATAATCTAGCTCGCCCCAGTCGGCATCGTTAAAAAGCTGTTTAATTGCATTTGAGGCCATTGGCCCACGCCAAGGCACGGGTTGGTCTGGGTCTGAGAAAAAGCCCAAAGAAAGCAGCTTAATACCGTATTTCTCTATCGGAAGAATTAAAGTTTTTCCATCGGCAGTTTCTTTGGCACTTGGTTTTGCCCCAACCAAATCAAACATAATAGGTACCGATGGGCCATAAATATCTGCATCTATTAAGCCCACTTTAGCACCATCGGCAGCTAAGGTAACGGCCAAATTGCTCGCTACAGTAGATTTGCCTACGCCTCCTTTACCCGAAGAGATTAAGATGATATTTTTGATGGCTTTTAGCTGGCTAATGTCCATTGGTTTGGTTACTCTCGAAGTAATAGTAATGTCTATTTCTGCTGCTGCATCTACAAAGTGTTTTACTGCGTTGGTGCAGGCATTTTTCAGCATGTCTTTCATGGGGCAGGCAGGAGTGGTTAACTCGAGCGTAAAAGACACTTTTTTATCTTCAATTTTAACATCCTTGATCATTTTCAAGGTCACCAGGTCTTTTTTCAAATCTGGGTCTTCTACATGGCTAAGTGCAGCTAAAACTTTTTCCTCGGTAATTGTCATATTGCCAAAATTACTAAACATTAGCTATAAAAAATTTTGTATCTGGCTTTTTGTTGTAATTTTAACACGGAATAAACAATTGTTTTCTGCGTTTGTTAAAAAACGTTGAGGCGCATTAGATTAGGGCGTATTAGGGCAGTAATTTTTAAACGGTTTATGCAGTTACCGAAGATTAAAATACCAAAGAAATATTTAAAAATTGGCGCCTGGGTTTTAGGCGTTTTCTTGCTTTTATTGCTGGCTGGCGGAGCGGTGGCTTATAACAAAAGAGAAGCACTACTAGCTAAGATGGTGGCAAAGGCCATTGCTAAGGCCAAGAAAGACTATGGTTTAGCTGTTGAAATTGGCGAATACGGTTTTAGAGGATTAAGTAGCGTGCACATGAATAAAGTTGCCGTGGTGCCAAAAGATAGAGATACCTTAACAACCATAAATGATATTACGATAGGCGTAAAGCTTTTTCCTTTGCTGTTTGGCGATGTAAAACTTTCGGAAATAACCCTGAATGATGGAAAGCTTAACGTGGTGATGCAGGATACGTTGACCAACATTGATTTTATACTGAAAAGAAAGAAAAAAGACAGTACAACCACCAAAAACAAGGTAGATTTAAGCGAGTTGGCTAGCAATCTGTTAAATCAGGTTTTCTATAAGATACCCGATGACATGGAAATCAAGAATTTTATGATGCAGCTAAACGACAATGATACTGCCTTTGTGAAGCTTTTAACCACTACGGCAACCATTGATGGTGGCGAATTAAAATCTACTATTAAAGTAAATGATACTGCTGCGGTTTGGCATATTAACGGCAATCTAGATCCAGGTGATAAACAACTAGACGTAATGTTATTTGCCGATGGCAAGAAGGTTGAACTGCCTTACCTAGAAAATAAACTACATACCAAAATTAATTTCGACACCGTAAAAACACAGATGAAAGAGGCAAGTTTTAGCGGTGGCGATTATAAAATATCTGGTTCTTGGGCCATCAAAAATCTGTTGATTAACCAACCCCGTATCTCGGCAGAAGATATTATTGTACCCGATGCCCGTGTAGAAGCCGACATGTTGATTGGCGAAAACTTTGTTTGTTTAGACAGCACTTCAACGGTTTATTTGCGAGATGCTTCTATCCATCCTTATTTAAAATATACGCTTTCGCCCAATAAAATCTACGAAATGAAGCTAAGTGCACCAGAACAAGATGCACAAGCTATTTTTAATTCTTTCCCTGTGGGCCTGTTCGAATCTTTGGATGGAATTAAAGTGCAAGGTAAATTAAAATACAATCTCGATTTCTACTTAGATACTGCAAGTCCAGATAGTGTAAAATTTAGCTCTACTTTAACGCCTACAGATTTTAAGGTACTTCATTTCGGAAAAACCGATTTGACCAAAATTAATTCTGATTTTATCTATACGCCCTACGAGTATGGTAAGCCCATGCGAAATATCACCATCGGCCCATCGAACCCTAATTTTACAAGACTTGGAGATATATCGGCAAACTTTAAAAACGCCTTGTTAACCGCCGAAGATCCATCGTTTTTTAGGCACAAAGGCTTTGTAGAAGAGTCTATACGTAAATCTATTGCTGTAAACTTTAAAGAGAAAAAGTTTAAACGAGGCGGAAGTACCATTTCCATGCAGTTGGTTAAAAATGTGTTCTTGAGCAGAAAGAAAACATTGGTGCGTAAAGCAGAAGAAATTTTAATTGTTTGGCTCATCGAGAACAATCGCTTGGTGAGCAAATCTCGTATGTTGGAGGTTTATTTTAACATTATTGAAATGGGCAACAACGTTTATGGTATTGGAGAGGCTTCGCGACATTACTTTGGGAAAACGCCTGCAGACTTAACCTTGGGCGAAGGTATTTTTTTAGCCAACATTGTGCCCAGACCAAAGGCGGCATTATATAAATTTATGAGCAATGGCACGTTAAAAGGCTATCTATTGCCATACTTTAAGTATATCGGTAATATTATGGCCCGTCGTGGCTTGGCGCCGGCAGATAGTACGGGTTACGGTTTTTACGATGTACGCTTACGTGAAGGTTTAAGGCAGTACCTATTGCCAGATTCTACTACAATAGACACCAATGCTGTAGAAATTGGCGAAGACGATATGATGACCCCAGAAGGCATGCAAGATCAATCAAAAAGTTTGTTTGACCGCCTGTTTGGAGGAGCTGCCAAAAAAGATACCATCAAAGTGCAAGCCACTGCAGATACTGCTAAAACAAGTAAACAACTTAGGCAAGAACGCCGCGAAGAACGTAGAAAGGAAAAAGAGCAAGAAAAAAATGGAAACTAATATCAGCGTTCATCAAAAAGATTTCGAACTTTTTTTAGAGGAAGAAACCATAGCCAAGCGTATTCGTTTAATGGCCATACAGTTAAACGTAGCTTACGAAGGTAAAAAACCATCGTTTATTGGCGTATTAAATGGTAGCTTTTTATTTATGGCCGATTTAATGAAAGAAATAGATTTAGCTTGCGAAACAGAGTTTATTAAAATAGCTTCTTACCATGGCACCAGCAGTACCGGTGCTGTAAAAGATGTTTTAGGCATGCCCCAAAACCTTAAAGGTAGAGATCTTATTATTATTGAAGATATTATTGATAGCGGTTTAACCATGAAGTACATTCTTTCAAAAATTTATGAGCAAGAACCGGCTTCTGTTGCCGTTTGTACGCTATTGTTTAAACCCGAAGCATTAAAAGAAGAAATTAAAGAACTCAGTTATGTTGGTTTTGAAATACCCAACGAGTTTGTGGTAGGCTACGGCTTAGATTACGATGGCTTGGGCAGAAACCTAAACCATATTTATAGAGCTGTTTAATATTTCTATTGGTTATAAATCTTATCGCTTTTTAAAATCCATAAGGTTCAGGAAAAAGTGATAAATTTTTACGAGTTTTGCAGCTAATTAAAACCAAATTAAATCTAAAATCATAAGATCAAATGACTATACATAAAGAAGGATATACTTCCATTGCCCTAACCGTACTTTTTATTTTCATTATTAATGCCGTAGTAGAATACAGGTTTGCGGATATGTTTGTGCTAAGGTGGTTGGTGTATATATTTTCTTTTGCTTTGTTTGTTACGGTATTGCAGTTCTTTAGAAGCCCAAAACGTAATTTTACTAATGGTGATAATTTAATTATTTGTCCTGCTGACGGTAAAGTGGTGGTAATTGAAGAAACGGAAGAAGGCGAATATTTTAAAGATAAACGTTTACAGGTTTCTATTTTTATGTCGCCCGTAAATGTGCACATTAACCGTAACCCAATTTCTGGAGTGGTTAAGTTTTTTAAATATCATCCAGGTAAATATTTAGCAGCCTGGAACCCAAAATCGAGTACAGAAAATGAACGTACTACGGTGGTAGTTGAGCATAAGAACGGTTCGCCTGTATTGTTCCGTCAAATTGCTGGCGCTTTGGCCCGCCGTATTGTTTGGTACGTAAAAGAAGGCGATCAAGTAACACAAAACGAGCAGTTTGGTTTCATTAAGTTCGGTTCGAGGGTTGATATTTTCTTGCCATTGGGTACAAAAGTAAACCTAGAGCTTAACCAAGTGGTTAAAGGCGGTATAACTGTTTTAGGCGAATTAGCTTAATAAGCTAAAAGTATAAAGTTTAGTGCCTTGTAAGTTTAGAGCTTACGGGGCTTTTTTGTTTGATGAACAATGCTGTCGTCCATTGCGAGGTACAAAGCAATCTTAGTGAGTTAGGCCAGGGGTTTAGTAGGACATATTTTCTCCGATATCGGAATAACGGAGAGCGTAGCTCAAAAAGATTATAGCAAACAGCCCGACTAACTATTTAATCGGGCTGTTTGCTGCGTTTCTAAAAAATCACTTCTCTTGCTTACCGGTGATTTCTCCTATTGTGCGCTGTGTTGGATAGGCAAACTCAGAGCCATTTTGTTCCACAATCTCGATTATTTTAAAATTTACTTCCTCTTTAACCTTTGCCAAATCAAATTCCTTTTTCATGGGTACTAGGTAAATAATTTGAATGTTCAGCGCTGAGTCTCCAAAAGAATCGAAGGCAACTGTGGCGTCTGTTGTACCAGTGTTGCCTTTAAGAAATTCGTTTATTTCAACGATGATTTTTTTAAGTGCCTCGTTGCTAGTTTCGTAGGTTAAACCAATATCGAACTTTACCCTGCGGGCATTTCTCATGGTGAGGTTTTCCAGTACGCCATCAATCATCGATCGGTTTGGAATAATATAAGTAGTTTTATCCGCACTGCGCAAAACTGTACTTCTAAAGCCTACACGTTCTATCGTTCCTTCAATGCCATCTACTTTTACTACATCGCCTACGGTAAAGGGCTTGTCCATAAAGATAAGAAAGGACCCTAAAAGGTTCTCTAGGCTGTCTTTTGCGGCCATTGCAATGGCAATACCGCCAATACCCAAGCCTGTAATTAAGCTTACGGCATTTACTTCGAAAACATATCCTAGCAATACGAAGAAACCTATAAACGAGACCAGGAATTTTAACAGTTCTTTAATAAAAGGCACTAACTGGTCGTCGGCCTTGTTTTTAGTTTTGGCCGAACGTGCCAATAAAACGTGAGCAATAAAATCTATAATCCTTAATACAATCCAAAAAATTGATAAGACGATTAAGAAAAGAAAAACTTTGTCTATTAGCTCGCCAATGGTAAAAGCCTCATTAACTTTAACTTTATCTATTGTTTTCTTGTAGTTGAAAAAAGTAACTTCAAGCGGGTGCTTTAACTGCTTTATAGCAACGTAAAGTGTAAAAACACTAATAAAAAACTCAATTGGTTTTAAAAGTAAGCCAATAAAAGTGTCGGAATTAACTTGGTCGGCAAATTTTTTGAATAGTTTAAAAATAAGCTTGCTTAGCAATCGAGAAATTATTCTCTTAAATAATAAGCCAACTACAATAATGATACCGATGATGACATATTGCTTTATGGTATTGCCCCAAAAAACCTGTTCGAAAAAGTTAATTTCCATAGCTTATATGAGTTGTTTTAGTGCAATTTCGAATGCAGTACTCGAAAGGTTTGTTTTTTTGTCTGACGACTTGTGTACGGCAAGCAATGCATTGCGGATAATGTTGGAGGCATCGGTAAAAATAGCGTCATCGCTCATTTCTACATTGCGTTGCATCAAATATGCAAATACCCTGGCCATGCCACAGTTGGCAATAAAATCGGGGATTACAGCTAGTTGATTGTCTGCGTGTTCCATAATGCTGCCAAAGAAAATCTCTTTATCTGCAAAAGGTACATTTGCGCCACATGCAATTACTTCCATTCCCGAAGCGATCATTTGATCTACCTCGCTTTGTTTCACTAGGCGAGAAGCTGCGGCCGGAACAAAAATTTGGGCACCCATACTCCAAATTTTCTCATTAGCTTCTTCAAAAGAGATTAAATTATCGGCTACCAAGGTGTTGTTCACGCGTTTGTTAAACAACTGAGCAATTTCTTCTTCGTTAAAACCTTCGGGATTAATTAATCCGCCTACGCGGTCTATAATGCCCACTATTTTTACGCCTTGTTGCGCTAAGTAGTAACCTGCCGCAGCTGCCACATTGCCCCAGCCTTGTATAATTGCTTTTTTATCTTTGATATTGCCGCCCCAAATATCGTAGAAATGTTTAATCGATTCTGAAACGCCATAACCGGTAATCATATCGGCTACTTTGTATTTTCTTCTAATATCTGGTGTGTAGGTTAAATCTTCTAAAACCTTAGAAACGCCATAGCGTAATTGCCCAATTTGGTGTATGCGTTCGTTCTCCCTAGCCTGATAATGGCCGTTAATTACCCCTTCTTGTGGGTGCCATAAGCCGTAGCCTTCGGTAATTGGAATAACTTCGTGAATTTCGTCGATATTTAAATCGCCCCCAGTACCGTAGTAATTTTTCAGTAAGGGCATTACCGCTTTGTACCAACGTTCTAAAACTTCTTTCTTGCGTGGATCGGCAGGATCAAAGTTAATGCCCGATTTGGCACCACCAATAGGAGGGCCAGAAACCGTAAATTTAACCTCCATGGTTTTAGCCAGCGACTCTACTTCGTTTTTGTCCAGTCCTTTGCGCATTCGGGTGCCACCACCAGCTGCGCCACCACGTAAAGAGTTGATGACTACCCAGCCCTCGGCTTCCGATTCTCGGTCTTTCCATTCAAAAACAATTTCCGGTTGTTTTTCTTCGTACTTTTTTAAAAGATCTTTCATTTGTTATTCAGATTTCTAATTTGGTTGCGCAAAGATATAAACAAAAAAACCCCGACATGATGTCGAGGTTATATTTTTCTATAGAAAGAATATTACTTCCTTAAAGATTTGATACGAGCTGCTTTACCAGTTAAGCTACGTAAATAGAACAATTTAGCTCTACGTACTTTACCATAGCTGTTAACTTCTACTTTCTCGATATTTGGAGAACTGAAAGGGAAAATACGCTCTACACCAACACCATTACTGATTTTACGAACAGTGAAAGTTTCGTTAGCACCAGCACTGTTGCGTTGAATTACAACACCTTGGTAAATCTGAATACGTTCTTTATTACCCTCGCGAATTTTATAATGAACACTTACAGTATCTCCAGATTTAAAAGAAGGAAATTCTTTTTTAGTGCTTACCTGTTCTTCTACAAATTTTACTAAATCCATGATTTTAAGCTATTAAGCCGATTTTTATAACGTTTAAAATCGGACTGCAATATTAGGGAATATATTTTGAAAATGAAAGTGAATTTTTAAAAATATTTGATGTTTTTTGAAATAGCTAATTTGCTTATTCTTAAAGTGTCTTATTTCAGCAAATCTGGGCGGCGTTGTTGTGTGCGTTTTAGTGCTTCTTCGTGTCGCCATTCATTAATCTTCGCTTCGTGGCCGCTCAACAAAATTTCGGGGATTTTATGGCCACGCCAATCGGCAGGCCTGGTGTAAACTGGGGCGTCTAACAGTTCGCCTTGGAAACTATCTGAAAGAGCCGAAGTTTCATCGTTTAAAACACCAGGAATCAGCCTTGTAATAGCATCTACCAACACCGCTGCGGGCAGTTCTCCGCCAGATAATACATAATCGCCTATGGAGATTTCTCGGGTAACATAAATATCCCGGATACGTTGGTCGATACCTTTATAGTGTCCACATAAAATAATGATATTGCCTTTAATGGAGAGTTCGTTGGCGATGGTTTGGTTTAGCGTTTCTCCATCAGGGCTCATGAAAATGATTTCATCGTAAGAGCGTTCTTCTTGCAGCTTTTCAATACATGCCGCAAAAGGAGGGATGCTCATGACCATGCCGCTGCCGCCGCCATAAGGATAGTCGTCAACGCTTTTTTGTTTATTGGTAGCGTAATCTCTTAAATTGTGTACTATAATTTCGGCAATGCCTTTTTTTTGCGCCCGTTGTAAAATAGAATGAGCAAATGGGCTAGTTAATAAATCGGGTAGTACAGAAATAATATCAAAACGCATGCTGCAAATATAAGGCTTTGCGCCAATTTATTTCATGCTAAGTCGTCCATTGGTCGTGAACTACCGCTACCAAATAATAGGAGCTTTGGTACTGCTTAAAAATTAAGCGTAGGCTGCTCCAATCCATGCCTTGGTACGCTTTGTTAAAGCCGCTAAAGTAATATTCTATAAAAGGATGTTTGGGGTAAATTTTGGCTAAGTTATTTAATGAATTTCCTTTGCCAATAATCTGGTTATATGCAGTTTTTTCTGCTTGAAGGTAATCGGCATTGTACACAAACTTAGTTATATATTGTGCTCCGGTTAGGTTAATGGTTTCTCCGGTGCCATCGTAACTTCCCCAGTTAACGGTGCTATGTTCTGCTATCAACTTAATGAAGTCTGCCCTGGTTAGTTTTTTCGAAGTTGTGGTGTCGATAAATCCATAAGGAGAAAACAGTACCCCTTCTGTTGGATGGAAATATGCCGCGAATGCGTTGTAATCTTTTGCTTTTAGCGTGGTTAAGATTTCTGTGGCTATGGTGGTTAGCGTTTCCTCGTCGGCTAGGGTGTCGGTTGGTTTTAGGTCGCTAATGGTGTCTTTCGATAAAGAAGAATCGGAGGGGCGGTCAGTGTTGGTGCAACTAACCACAAGGAAAACCAAAATACCGAAATAAAAAAAACCAAAATGTTTCATGCTCCTAAAACAGAAAAAATACTGCATTGTTTTACCAAGTTAAGGATTAAGATAGACATCTAACAATCCTTCGGGTAAGTCTAAGGTAAGGATATTTTCTTCATCATCTATTTCCACGATAAAATCTTCGTTTAAAGGGAAAAGAATTTCTTTGTTTTGATAGTTTACGGTGGCAACAAACTGTTGGGGATATTCATTAACCTCAATAATTTCGCCTAGTTCACCTAAAGTTTCATCTATCGCTATAAAGCCCTTTAAATCGGTATAATAAAATTCGTTTAGGTCTCGTTCTGGTTTTTGGTTTAAAGGCAGGTATGCTTTCTTTTTAACCAGCGGTGATGCTTTGTCTATGTGATCAACGTCATCGAAATAAAAAAGGCCAGTTTTGTTTTCATAAAGCTTGTAACTCGATACAAAAAAAGGAACCATTTTACCATTTACTTCTAAAAACAACACATCAAAGTCCAGTTCCTCGTATTCTTCAAATTCAAAAAAAAGTTGAAGCTCGCCCTTTAAACCTTTGGTTTTGGTGATGTAACCTATATAAAATGATTCGTCTTTAGTCATACTGCAAATGTGATGATTTGTTGATGCGATAATTAGCTAATGATCAGATCGGATCATCAACTAATAAAAATAGCGTTTCGATTTTACCCGAAACGCTATTTCTTTTGAAGCAAAGCTAATTATTCGGCTTTATCTTCTGCTTGAGTTTCTTCGGCAGGAGCCTCTGTTGCTGCTTCAGCTTCTACCGCTGGAGCTTCTTCAGTAGCTACTTCTTCTACAACCTCTTCCGCAACTGGTGCGTTTTTAGCTGCAATAGCTGCCGCTCTGTCTTCGTTTTTCTTAGCTTCTGCCGCTAAAGCTGCTTTACGAGCCTCTGCTTTAGTGGTAGCTAATCCTTCTGTTTTACCAGCAATTTTACCAGCTTTAGTTTCTAACCAAGTAGCAAATTTGGCATCTGCTTGTTCTTGAGTTAAAGCACCTTTTCTGATACCGCCTTCTAAGTGTTTTTTGTAAAGTACACCTTTGTAAGAAAGGATAGCACGAGCTGTGTCAGTAGGTTCAGCACCGTTAAGTACCCAAGTTACAGCTTTATCGAAGTTAAGTTCGATAGTTGCTGGGTTAGTGTTTGGGTTGTAAGAACCTAAACGCTCGATGAATTTTCCATCTCTTGGCGCACGAGCATCCGCTACTACCACGTGGTAAAAAGGCTTTCCTTTTTTACCGAATCTTTGCAATCTGATTTTAGTTGCCATTCTTTTTTATAGTTTATGTATTCAACATAGTTCCCGGAACTCCGTGTTGCGGGGCTGCAAAAGTAAACAATATGTTGGTAATTAGCAAAGTACATTTTGCTAAAAGAAATAAAAACTTGGATTGCTTGTTGTCTCGCCATTTTTTAGTAATTTAGATTTACTTCCAGTTTTAGGATAATCCATACTAAAAATAAACCCATCAATATTTTAAAAGTCTGCCTCAACTCCACCTCAAGTCCACGTCAAGTCCGCCTTAAATCTAATCTTACTAGTGTGTTGCCTTAATAACCTTCGATTATTATTCTAACGATTTTTAGAAGCTGTTTAAAAATGATACTATATTTTACAGGTTGGGTTTGGTGGTGACACCAAACTATAGCTATGGGCTGTAGGCGGGTGTCACCA
>NZ_DHDZ01000059.1:60793-146266 GCF_002399615.1 Pedobacter sp. UBA4863
CCGCCTATGTATTTATTCTTATTGAAATTTAAACAGCTTCTTAGTGTGATGACAAACTATTTGTAACACTGACCCTTACCACGAAGTAGCTGCGAAGCAAAATAAATTCAGAGCCTGCTCCGAGTATCGGAGGTGACGGTAAATTTTGGCGTTTCGTCTCCCAAAATTAATTCGGGACTAGCTTTTAAGGGTCTATCTAATCATTTTTTTTAATCAACATAACTTTAGGTGTTTGATTTACAGCATAAAACACCCAAAACTCACGTTAATCTAGCCATTATATATAAAGCACAGCTATTTATACGCCCTACTTTGAAATATTTTTAGAAATTTTCGCTACTACAAGATGCTTGCTAAAGCTTAACCAAATGCGCCCTAAAAGTTTAGTGTAGTTAATTTAAATGGGCACAGGTACGTAAGAAGGTAACAAAACCTCGTTAGCTTGATATAAGGTTGCGTAAAGCCTAAACTTGCTTACGTAAAATTGTAAGTATATAAATTCAATAAAAATACTATTTTTGAGGCGTCGCTCATCTACAACATTTTTATTACAAATAAATGAATGTATATGTTTGCAGCACCAAATTTTACTAAAAAATATAAATGAAAGTTGCACTGATTACGGGGGTGACCGGCCAGGATGGCGCCTATTTGACAGAGTTTTTGTTGAAAAAAGGCTATTTTGTTCACGGTATCAAAAGAAGATCATCGCTGTTTAACACGGATAGAATTGATCATCTTTATCAAGATCAGCACGAAAATAATGTGAGGTTTAAATTACACTACGGGGATTTAACCGATTCTACAAACTTGATAAGAATCATTCAAGAAACCCAGCCCGATGAAATCTATAATTTGGCGGCAATGAGCCATGTGAGGGTAAGTTTCGAAATGCCTGAATATACAGCCAACGCAGATGGTATCGGCACTTTGAGGTTGCTAGAAGCGATAAGGATATTAGGCCTGACTAAAAAAACAAAAATTTATCAAGCTTCTACATCAGAACTATATGGTTTGGTACAAGCAGTTCCACAGAGTGAAAGTACACCATTTTATCCTCGCTCTCCTTACGCCGTAGCTAAAATTTACGGCTATTGGATTACGGTAAACTACCGCGAGGCCTATGATATGTTTGCTTGTAACGGAATTTTATTTAACCATGAGAGTCCTTTAAGGGGAGAAACATTTGTAACCCGTAAAATTACCAGAGCAGCTGCTAAGATAGCATTGGGACTACAGCACTGCCTTTACCTAGGTAACCTGTCTGCACAACGCGATTGGGGCCACGCCAAAGATTATATCGAGGCAATGTGGTTAATTCTTCAGCAAGAAAAACCGGAAGACTACGTTATTGCTACTGGGGTAACTACTACCGTTCGCGATTTTGTGCGTATGGCATTTGCGGAGCTAGGAATTACCGTAGAGTTTTCAGGGAAGGACGAGCAAGAAAAAGGGGTGATTATAGATATCGATAGAGAGAAAGCATCGCAATTAGAATTAAATCTTGATACACTTAAATTAGGCGAAACCGTAGTTAAGGTAGATTCAAAATACTTTAGGCCAACAGAGGTTGATTTGCTGTTAGGAGATCCGACCAAATCAAAAACCAAGTTGGGTTGGGACCCTAAGTACGATCTGCAAGCTTTAGTAGAAGACATGATGCAGTCTGATTTAAACTTAATGAAGAAAGACGAGTATCTGAAGCAAGGGAACTATAAAACGCTAAATTATTTTGAATAAATTTTCGTTATCATCAGCGATAAAGGAAAATTACAACACCCTTTCATGAAAAGATTATTTTTATTATTACTTCTTGTTATTACAAGTACAGTAGTTTTTGCCCAGGTTGGCACTAATATTAAAGTAGATGAGCTTTCTGATGCGCAGATTTTGCAGTTGATCAAGCAGGCTGAGTCGATGGGTTATACCAGTGATGCGCAATTAGAACAAGTTGCAATATCGAGAGGGGTTAAACAAGAAGAAATCATAAAATTTAGGGCAAGGGTAGAAAAGCTGAAGAAGCAAGGCGCAGGTGTACAGACTGCTGATAAGCCAATAGTGGGTACGGGTAGGGAGTACAGCGAGACTACAGACGGCGGTTCTATCACGAATGAGAAGAAAGAAAACGATGGCGAAATTCAGGCTAAGATTTTTGGCTCAGATTTATTTAAAGGAGGCAATATTACCTTTGAACCTAATTTAAGAATAGCAACGCCTAAGAATTATATTATTGGACCAGATGATAAACTAATTATCGATCTTACAGGTGACAATGAGCGTAGTTATAATTTGCAGGTTAGCCCAGAAGGGGTAATCAATTTAGAGTATGTAGGGAGAATTGCCGTTGGTGGATTGACTATAGAGCAAGCCATTTCTAAGATTAAAGCCGCAATGTCTAAAACCTACCCAGCTTTAAAAACAGGTAAAACCTCGGTGGCCATTAACTTGGGAAATATCAGAAGCATTCAGGTTACGGTAACGGGACAGGCGATCAAGGCGGGCAGCTACACCTTGCCCTCATTGGCAAATGTATATAGGGCGTTGTATGTTTCTGGTGGGCCGTCGCAAAATGGTTCATTAAGAAATATTCAGGTGATTAGGAACAATAGGGTGGTGGCCACCATAGATGTTTACGATTTTTTGTTAAAGGGAATTCAGACAGGAAATATTAGGTTACAAGACCAAGACGTGATTAACATCCCTGCTTACGATAGAAGGGTTGAAGTTACTGGAGAAGTAAAAGAAGCCGCTATTTTCGAAATCAAAGGGAATGAAACGCTCCAAGATGTCATCAATTTTGCCAAAGGATTTACAGCCGAAGCTTATACCGCAAAAATCAAGACTTTTCAAAATACCAATAAAGAAAGAAGAATTAGAGATATTTATGCCGCTCAGTACAATAGTTATCAGCCCAAAAATGGCGATAAATTTATTGTGGAGGCTATTTTGGATCGCTTTGAAAACAGGGTAGAAATTATTGGCGCTGTATTTAGACCGGGTGTTTATGCGCTCGATAAAGGTTTGACTCTTGCCAGTTTAATAAAAAAAGCAGATGGCATAACAGAAGATGCTTTTTTAAATAGAGGTTATATCAACCGATTAAATCCTGATAAGACACAATATTTTATTTCTTTCGATGTTGCAAAAATTCTTTCTGGAGAAGAGAAGGATATTCCATTAACAAGGGAAGACAAAGTAACGATTAGTTCTATTTTTGATTTAAGGGAAGAATACACCGTGACCATACAAGGTGAAGTAAGGGCTCCGGGAACCTTTCAGTTCGCGAATAATTTGAAACTGGAAGACATCATACAGATGGCCGGTGGTTTAAGAGAGGGCGCTACGCCAAATAGAATTGAAGTATCTAGGAGAATTAAGAATACGGATCCTAATTCTACATCTTCTAAAATAGCAGATTTATTTGTGGTGAATATCGACGAAAATCTACGTGTTTTGGGTGATAAGTTCGAAATTAAACCATTCGATATTATTTCGGTGAGGAACTCTGAAGGCTATGCCATTCAAAAGCAAGTGAAAATTGAAGGCGAAGTGCTGTTCCCCGGTATGTACACCATCACCAGTAAAGACTATCGGATATCGGATTTAATTAAAAGAGCTGGAGGCTTAACACCATTTGCTTATGCTGAAGGAGCCTCCTTGAAAAGACCAGGAGCTGAAAAGGTTAATCCAAATGATAAGAACGCCATCAATAATAAAGAAGAAGAGGAGAAAAAATTCTTGAATTTGGAAAGGGTTCAAGAGAAGAATGCTAAAGAACCGGAAAACGTAAAAAAAATAGACGAGAAGTTGGTGCAGTCAGATTTAGTAGGGATTAACTTAGAGCGGATATTAGAGAAACCTTTGTCAAGGCAAGATTTAATTTTGGAAGAAGGAGATATTGTGCGGGTACCTAAACAACTGCAAACCATTAAGGTTACTGGTGAGGTGTTAAATCCGAACAGCATTGTTTATATTCCTGGGAAAAGTTTTAAGCAATACATTAATGGTGCAGGAGGCTTTACTAGTGGGGCTTGGAAAAATAGGGCCTATATCAAATATGCCAATGGTTCGGCAGAAGCTGCCAAGAAATTTTTGTTCTTTAACAACTATCCAAAAGTGAAACCAGGGGCAGAGATTTTAGTGCCTGTAAAAGCGGAAAGAGAAAAAATTAGTCCTCAAGCTTGGATTGGTATTGGTACGGGATTAGCTTCGTTAGCGGCTATTATTGTAAGTTTGCTTAGATAAACTTGATCACCTCTACTGACATGAAAATAGCGATAATTGGGCTGGGCTACGTTGGCCTTCCTTTGGCCATCGAATTTGCCAAAAAGTATAATGTAATAGGGTTCGATATTGACGGAGAAAGAACCTCGGAATTACAAAAAGGTGAAGATAGAACTAAAGAAGCCGACTTATTTTTATTAAAGGAAGTCATAGCTAAAAAAACGTTAACTTTTTCTTCAGCACTTCAGGATATTGTGAATTGCAATATTTTTATCGTAACTGTTCCAACTCCTATAGATCAGTTTAAAGCACCAGACTTAATGCCATTGCTAAAAGCTTCGGAGATGTTGGGGAATGTACTCAAAAAAGGAGATATTGTCATTTACGAATCAACTGTATATCCCGGATGTACCGAAGAAGATTGTGTGCCGGTATTAGAAAAATCCTCAGGCTTAAAGTTTAATGAAGATTTTTACTGCGGCTACTCTCCAGAACGTATTAACCCCGGCGATAAAGTAAATACCTTAACAAAGATCAAAAAAGTAACTTCAGGATCCACTCCTGAAATTGCAAATGTGATTGATGACTTATATGCTAGTATTATTACCGCTGGCACGCACAAAGCCCCGAGTATAAAAGTGGCTGAAGCTAGTAAAGCGATAGAAAATGCGCAAAGAGATGTCAATATCTCGTTTGTGAATGAGTTGGCGCTTATTTTTGACCGTATTGGTATAGACACTACTGATGTAATTGAGGCCGCCGCCACCAAGTGGAATTTTCTGAAATATAAACCAGGTCTAGTAGGAGGACATTGTATAGGTGTTGATCCTTATTATTTGGCGCACAAGGCCCAGTCATTAGGCTATCATCCTCAGGTTATCTTATCTGGCAGGAGGGTAAATGACAATATGGGGATGTTTGTAGCCAATAAAGTTGTTAAGTTGATGATTAACGGTGGACAAAAGGTACAAGGAGCAAGTGCGCTAATTTTAGGAGTTACTTTTAAAGAAGACTGCCCAGATATTAGAAACTCTAGAGTAATAGATATTTATGAAGAACTTAAACAGTTTGGATTAAATATAGAGGTGTTTGATCCTTATGCAGATGCAAAAGAAGTAAAGAAGGAGTATGGTATCAATTTAATAGCTGTCTTAGATAAGAAATATGATGCCATTGTTTTAGCGGTTAGCCACAAGCAATTTTTATCGATGGACTTTTCAAAGATAAAAAACGGGGAAAATGCCATTTTGTATGATACCAAAGCTTGCTTGGATAGGGGAATAATTGACGGAAGATTATAGTGCGAGCCATCCAAATGGTTGACCTTAAGAGTCAATATAAAAATATAAAGTCCGAGATTGATATAGCAGTACAATCGGTATTAGATAGTACAGCTTTTATAAATGGTTCTCAAGTAAGGTCATTTGAGGAGAAATTGGCCAACTATTTGGCAGTTAATGATGTAGTTTCTTGTGGTAATGGCACCGATGCGCTTCAGATAGCTCTAATGGCATTGAACTTGCAACCAGGTGATGAAGTAATTGTGCCGGCTTTTACTTATGTGGCTACGGCAGAGGTAATCGCTTTATTAAAGCTCAAACCTGTAATGACAGAAGTTTGTCCTGCTACTTTTAACATTACTGCCGAACTGATTGAAAAAGCAATTACAGCTAAGACCAAAGCGATAGTACCTGTACATTTATATGGGCAGTGTGCAGATATGGAGCCTATCTTGAACCTAGCAAAGAAACATAGTCTGTATGTTATTGAGGATGCCGCACAGGCCATAGGTGCCGACTATACTTTTTCGAATAGAGTAGTTAAAAAAGCAGGTACTATGGGTGATATTGGTTGTACCTCCTTTTTTCCATCCAAAAATTTGGGATGCTACGGCGACGGAGGGGCGTTATATACCAACAATGCAGCATTGGCAAAAAAGGTTAGAATGATTGCCAATCACGGTCAAGAAAAAAAGTATCATCATAAAGTGGTAGGGTGTAATTCTAGATTAGACACGCTACAGGCAGCAATTTTAGAAATAAAGTTGAAATACTTGGAAAATTACACCCAAGCTAGAATCCAGGTTGCCAATGCTTATGATAACGCCTTTAAAGAAATAGAAGATCTTATTATTCCCAAAAGAAGCGATAACGCTTCACATGTTTTTAATCAATATACCGTAAAACTACAAGTCAGTAGTAAAAGGGATGCCTTAAAGCAGTTTCTGCAAGAAAAAGCAATTCCAAGCATGGTATATTATCCTATTTCCCTGCATTTGCAGGATGCTTTTAAAACAGCTACTTTTGGTATAGGAGATTTCCCTGTAACTCAGAATTTGTGCGCTAGCGTATTATCGTTGCCTATTCACACCGAAATGCAAGAAAGTCAGCTAAATTATATTATTGATGCTGTGAAACTCTTTTTTAAAGTATAACGATGACTTATTTTGTACATGAAACGGCGGTTGTTGATAAAGGTGCTGTGATTGGAAAAGCAACTAAAATATGGCATTTCTCTCATGTAATGGCAGGCGCTGCGATTGGTGAAAACTGTATTTTAGGGCAAAATGTGATGGTCGCAAGCGGGGTTCATATCGGTAATGGCGTAAAAATACAAAACAATGTGTCCGTTTACAGTGGCGTGGCCATAGAAGATGACGCGTTTATAGGCCCTTCTGTAGTTTTTACCAATGTTAAAAATCCAAGGAGTTTTATCAATCGCAGAGCTGAATTTTTATCGACAAGAATAGGGAAGGGAGCAACTATTGGAGCAAACGCTACGGTAATATGTGGTAATAACGTAGGGGCATTTGCTTTAGTTGGTGCAGGAGCTGTTGTTACCAAAGATGTAAAGGCATACGCTATAGTGGTTGGTACGCCAGCAAAACAGATGGGTTGGGCAAGTGAATACGGACATCACCTAACTTTTGATCAGTTTAATATGGCCACTTGTCCTGAGAGCGGGCAGCAATATAAATTAGTAGATTTTCAGGTGATTAAACAGCATTAATGACCAAGAACAAAATAAAATTTGCAGTATTAGGATACGGTCATATCGGTAAACGGCATGCAGAATTAATTCAACAGCATCCCGAGGCAGAACTTGCTGCAATTATAGATGTAGTTTATCCATTAAGTATGCAAAATGTACCTTATTACGAAGATCTTTCTACTTTTTTGGCAGAAGATAAAGAAGTACAGGTAATCAATATATGCACCCCAAATGGACTGCATGCAGTACAAGCAGTGGAGTGTTTGCATCAGCATAGAAATGTAGTGATAGAAAAACCTGTAGCATTATCTAATATTGATGCTCATAGAATTTTAAACGCAAGCAAACAAAGCGATAAACATGTTTTTCCTGTAGTGCAAAATCGATACTCTCCAACTATAAAATGGTTAAAGGAGCTTATTGACGGCAATAAATTAGGGCAGGTTTTTATGGTGCAGCTCAACTGCTTCTGGAATAGAGATGAACGCTATTATACGGGAGGTTGGCACGGTACATTAAAGCTGGATGGAGGGCCTTTATACACCCAGTTTTCACACTTTATTGACGTGTTATTATGGATCTTTGGTGACATTAATAATATTCAATCAAAATTCTCAAACTATAACCATCAAAATACTACCGAATTTGAGGACAGCGGCATAGTTTTATTTGATCTATCTAAAGGTGCTTCGGGGCTAATCAATTACTCGACGTCTGTTTATCAAAATAATATGGAAAGTAGTATTATTGTAATAGGCGAAAAGGGGACGATTAAGATAGGCGGGCAATACATGAACAAAATAACTTATTGTAACGTAGAAGGTTTACAACAACCTGACTTGGAAACGCCACAGGATAATAATTATGGGCCATACACTGGTTCAGCTTCCAATCATCACTTCGTAATAGCTAACGTAATTCGAGTATTAAACAACCAAGATAAACCCGACGTTACTTTGCAAGACGGCTTAAAAGTAGTAAATACGATAGAAAGTATATATGCCAACCGGGAAAGTAGTAACACATTAAACGTAACAAACAAGATAGTTTCTTTATATCAATAAAGTATGGATAACCAAGCGGCTAAGGTTGAAACAAAAGATGAAGATGAGATCTCTTTAAAAGAATTGATCTTGAAAATTAAAGAATGGTGGCAATACCTGTGGCGTAAAAAATGGATTATTATTGCGGCAGGTCTTGTTGGTGGATTACTCGGCTTAGGCTATTCTTTTATCAAAAAACCAATCTATACTGCTACTACTACATTTGTATTAGAGAGTGGGGAAAAGGGCGGAGGGTTAGCTGCTTATGCAGGGGTAGCATCTATGATGGGGATTGATTTAGGCGGCGGCGGTGGAGGTATTTTTCAGGGGGATAATATTTTGGAGTTGTACAAGTCTCGTACAATGATTGAGAAAACCTTGTTTAGTCCTTTGGATAGCCTGTCAAAGCAACCTTTGATAGAAAGGTATATAGAAATAAATAAGCTAAGGGAAGGTTGGGAGAAAAAGCCAGAGTTGAAAGATTTACATTTTTCAATTGGAGATAATAAAGTTAAGCTTAAAAATTCCAAAACCCAACGACTTAGGGATAGTGTTGTAAGTAAAGTTGTAGAGGTTATAGGTAAGGGTTATCTGAACGTTACTAAGCCAGATAAAAAGTTAAGCATCATCAAAGTAGATGTAAAATCTGCTGATGAAACATTTGCAAAACGTTTTAATGAAGAGATCGTCAAGAATGTAAATGATTTTTATGTGCAAACGAAAACTAAAAAATCATTAGATAATGTACAAATACTACAACATAAAACAGATTCGTTAAGAGCAGTAATGAATGGGGCTATTTATTCGGCTGCCAGCGTTGCAGATGCAACTCCAAATTTAAACCCAACTAGACAAGTACAACGTGCTGCCCCAGTACAGAGAGCACAGTTCTCTGCCGAAACGAATAAGGCTGTTTTAGGGGAAATGATGAAGAATTTGGAGATGAGTAAAATGGCATTGATGAAAGAAACGCCATTGATACAGGTGATTGATGAGCCGGTTTATCCGTTGAAGAAGGAAAAACTAGGAAAGATTAAGGGGGCTTTTTATGGAGGAATTTTGATTGGATTTATAGTTGTTGCTTATTTGATGATTATTAATTTTTTTAGGAAAATAGTTTAGGGGTTTGATTGTGAACAAAAACGCAAATTTGATCTCTCTTGTAATTAAATATTTAAACGATAAAGGATATACTGATAAATGACAAACTTAGCGAATAAAAGCATACTAATAACTGGAGGTACTGGATCCTTAGGTAAAGCTTTAACAAAAGAAATATTATTGAAACACCCTAAAATAAAAAAATTAATTATTTTCTCAAGAGATGAGCAAAAGCAATTTGAAATGGCTCAAGAATATCCTGAAGCGAAATATCCACAAATTAGATATTTTATCGGGGATGTACGTGACGAAGACCGATTAGTAAGAGCATTTAAGGGCGTAGACTATGTAATTCATGCAGCCGCAATGAAGCATGT
The DNA here is from genome assembly GCF_002399615.1 of Pedobacter sp. UBA4863. Lineage (GTDB taxonomy): Bacteria > Bacteroidota > Bacteroidia > Sphingobacteriales > Sphingobacteriaceae > Pedobacter. Next base: position 70,530 of record NZ_DHDZ01000059.1, read on the forward strand.
GCCAATTGCTGAATACAATCCTGATGAGTGTATTAAGACCAACGTAAATGGTGCGCAGAACGTGATAAACGCGTGTTTTAAGACAAATGTCTCTAGGGTAGTTGCATTGTCAACGGATAAGGCTTGTGCTCCAATAAATCTTTATGGTGCAACTAAGTTAACCTCTGATAAGCTTTTCGTTGCTGCAAACAATATTAAAGGCGACAACCCAATTATTTTTTCTGTAGTAAGATATGGAAATGTAATGGGATCAAATGGATCTGTAATTCCTTTTTTTATTAAGAAAAGGCACGAAGGTAAGTTGCCAATTACAGACCCCAATATGACAAGATTTAATATATCATTACAAGGAGGCGTAGATATGGTAATGCACGCTTTGAATAATGCGTGGGGTGGCGAAATCTTTATACCTAAGATACCATCTTACAGAATAACGGATGTCGCTTTAGCCATAGCGCCGAATTGCGAACAGCAGATCGTTGGTATACGTCCAGGAGAAAAAGTCCATGAAGAGATGATTACTCCATCTGATTCGTTCTATACGTATGATTTAGGGAAATATTATACTATTTTGCCGTCTACTCACAAGTGGTCTTTAGATGATTTTAAAAAAGAGTTTGGAGCAAAATTGGTCAAAGCTGGATTTGCTTACAATTCAGGAGAGAATACAGAGTGGGAAACAGTAAACTCTTTGAGGTCTTTAATTAGAGAGCACGTTGATAGTTCATTTTAGAAATTTATAAAAATGATTCCTTACGGAAAACAGAATATTACTCAGCAAGATATTGATGAGGTAATTAATGCCTTAAAATCAGATTATTTAACTCAGGGGCCAAAAATTAAAGAATTTGAGAATGCGTTTGCAAGTTATGTAGGCAGTAAATATGCTCTTGCTGTTGCAAATGGAACCGCAGCGCTACATTTATGTACTTTAGCTTTACAAGTTCAGCCTGGTGATAAAGTTATTACTACCCCCATCACTTTTGCGGCATCAGCTAACTGTGTCAAATACTGTGGGGGAGAAGTCGTATTTGCTGATATTAATCCAGAAACTTATCTTTTAGATATTGTTAAAGTAAAAGAGCTATTATTAAGTTCGCCTAAAGGAACTTATTCTGGAATTATTCCAGTAGATTTTGCTGGAAAAGCAGTTAATCTTGAAGAATTTAGAGAGCTAGCAGATGAATACGGGTTGTGGATAATTGAAGACTCATGCCATGCGCCAGGTGGCTTTTTTGTAGATAGTTCTAATAATAGTCAAAGCTGTGGGAATGGTAATTTTGCAGATTTGGCGATTTTCTCTTTCCATCCTGTAAAACATATTGCTTGTGGAGAGGGCGGCATGATTACAACTAATAATCCAGAAATTTACGCGAAACTATTAATGCTTAGAAGTCATGGTATTACCAAAAACGATGAATTCTATACAAACACTTTGGATTTCGCAAACGGAACTTCCAAGGCAGAAACATATCCAGGCTGGTATATGGAAATGCAAACGCTTGGATATAACTATAGACTTACAGATTTTCAAGCTTCTTTGGGCATAAGCCAATTAAACAGAGCTGAAGATGGAATACAGAAAAGGCGAGAAATTGCAGGAAAATACTTTACCGCATTTAATAAAAAGGATTTTGTAATTAGTCAGTCTGGTGTTGTAAAAGGTCATGCCTATCATCTGTATATTTTAGAGGTACAAGATAGGCTCGCATTATATAACTACTTAAAGGAGCATAATATTTTTGCGCAAATACACTATATTCCTTGTCATTTAATGCCATATTACAGAAACTTAGGTTGGAAAGAAGGAGATATGCCGAATGCTGAAAGCTATTATAAACATTGTATTAGCTTACCCATGTATCCTACTTTAACAGAAGATGAACAGCAATACGTAATAGATACTATTTTTCAATTTTATGAAAACAGGTAAAATAATTCTAGGTACTGTTCAATTTGGTCAGAAATATGGTGTTAACAATGTATCTAAAAAACCAAATCAAAGAGAAGTTGACGATATGCTTAAGCTAGCTTTTAACTCTGGAATAAAATGCTTAGATACAGCAGAAGCGTATGGAAATGCCCAGCAAGTTATAGGGAAGTTTCATAAGGCAAATCCAACTATCATATTTGATGTTATAGCCAAGCTGCCACATGTCATAGATAGCGATATTTCCATAAAAGTTGATCAGTATTTAAAAGAATTAAGGGTAAGCAGATTGAAAGTAATGCTGTTCCATTCGTTTGACACTTATTATCGCGGCAAAGAATTTATGGAACAACTTGTTGCTTTGAAAAACCAAGTAAAAATAGAATATATAGGAGTTTCTGTTTATACCAATGAACAGGCAGTCGCGGTTATCAATGATGATAATGTAGATGTTATACAAATACCTTTCAATCTCTTTGATAATGAAAATCAAAGAGGTGATTTGCTTAGAGAGGCCAAGAAAAAGGGGAAAATTGTCCATACACGCTCAGTATTTTTACAAGGCTTATTTTTTAGTGATATTAACGATAATCGCGAAATTGTTAAGCAATTGCAAGGTAGTTTAAATACAATTAGAGAACTAAGTGAGCAAACAAAAGTTTCTTTGCAACAGATAGCTTTAAATTACTGTTTGATGCAGGATTACATAGATCAAATCTTAATTGGAGTAGATAATATAAGCCAGCTTCAACAAAATATTGAAGATTTAAATTTTTGTTTATCAGACGATCTGGTGTCTGATATTAATCAAATCCAAATTGAAAATTCAGATTTACTCAATCCGTCAAAATGGAACATTTAAAAACGTTACTTATAACGCAGGCTAGAACAGGTAGCACACGGTTGCCAGGAAAGGTATTACGAAAGATAGCCGACAAAACCTTGCTTGAAATACACTTAAATCGTCTGAAAGAATGTAAAAGTATCAGCCAAATTGTCGTAGCTACAACAAAAAAAACAGAAGACGACTCGATAGTAGATCTTTGTGACAAATTAAATGTAAAGTACTTCAGAGGTTCTGAAAATGACGTATTGGATAGATTTTACCAGTGCGCAGTTAAAGAAAACCCACATTGGATTGTTAGAATTACGGCAGATTGTCCTTTAATTGATCCTGATTTAGTTGATGCTGTGGTTCAATGCGCCATTGTAAATAACGTAGACTATTGCTCCAATACTGTTATTGAGCATTTTCCAGATGGACAGGACATAGAAGTTTTCAAGTTTTCTGTGCTGGAACAGGCGTGGAAAGAAGCTAAACTTGAATCTGAAAAGGAGCATGTAACACCTTATATAAGAAATAACGCTAACATGAAAGGCAAAAAGATTTTTAATGCTATTAATTTTCCGTGCTTTTCAGACTTCTCCAAAATTCGAATGACAGTTGACGAAGAAAAGGATTTTCAATTAATTTCTGCATTAATAGATAGATGTGGCATTAATAAATCGTGGATTGCTTATACCAATGAAATAATTGAACAAAATCTTTCTGCTATTAACGAAGATATTGTAAGAAACGAAGGACTTTTAAAATCTATTAAAAACGACTAATAAACATGGGCTCAGGACAAGAACTCTACAAGAAAGCCAAAGCATTGATACCTGGTGGTACGATGCTGTTATCTAAAAGACCCGAAATGTTTTTACCAGAGCATTGGCCATCTTATTTTTCTAAAGCTAAAGGATGTAAGGTTTGGGATTTGGACGGTAAGGAGCTAATAGATATGTGTATCATGGGGATTGGGACAAATACATTAGGATATGGAAATGATCAGGTAGATGCCGCAGTGATGGAAACCGTGAAAAGTGGAAACATGTCTACTTTAAGTTGTCCTGAAGAAGTCTACTTGGCCGAAAAACTTATAGAAATTAACCCTTGGGCGGATATGGTGAGGTTTGCTAGAAGTGGAGGCGAGGCAAACGCTATAGCAATTAGAATTGCTAGGGCTGCTTCTGGAAAAGATAACGTAGCAATTTGCGGCTATCATGGCTGGCATGATTGGTATTTGTCTGCAAATCACAATGGTGGTGATGACTTATCAGGCCACTTAATACCAGGACTGAATCCTAATGGAGTTCCAAAAAATTTAAAGAACTCTGTTCATCCATTTCATTATAACAATTATGATGAGCTTTTAGAGATTGTGCAGAGAGAAAATATTGGAGTTATCAAAATGGAAGTTGTACGTAATTTTGGCCCAGAAGATAATTTTTTACAAAAGGTAAGGGATTTAGCGACCCAGAAGGGAATTGTACTAATTTTCGATGAATGCACTTCGGGTTTTAGAGAAACCTTTGGAGGTATTTATCAAAAATACGGTGTAGAACCAGACATGACCATGTATGGAAAAACAATAGGAAATGGATATGCTTTGACAGCTGTAGTTGGTAAAAAGGAAGTAATGGAAGCGGCGCAAACCACTTTTATCAGCAGTACATTTTGGACAGAACGTATCGGTCCAACAGCAGCATTGGCCACTCTAAAGGTAATGCAGGAAGAAAAATCTTGGGAAACCATCACCACAATTGGGAAAGACGTACAAAATGGATGGCGAGATTTGGCGCAACAACATAGACTTTCAATTACACTGGCCGGCATACCCGCCTTAACTACTTACAGCTTTAATAGTGAGAATGCTTTAGCGTATAAAACATTTGTTACTCAAGAAATGTTAAAAAAAGGGTTCTTAGCAAGCACTAGTTTTTACGCGGCAACGGTACATACAAAAGAATATCTTGATTTATATTTTAATGCTTTAAGTGAAGTGTATGCTGTTTTGTCTAAATGTGAGCATGGAGAATTAGATATTATGAGCTTATTGGAAGGCCCAATTTGCCATTCAGGATTTAAAAGACTGAATTAATACTATCGGTAAGGTTGGAAATCGAAGAAGTGAAAGCCAAAGTATATATTAGAGCGGACGGAGATGAAAAGATTGGACTAGGTCATCTAATACGTTGTATTGCTCTAGGTAAAATGCTTGCTGCACATTTTGACATTTATTTTTTTTGCTTTAAATGCCCTATTAGCGTAGCCGAGGAAATTAAAAATAGCGGTTTTCACTTTTATCAAATTGATAAAGAAGAGGTTTTTATAGAAAAGCTAGAGGGAAATGAAATCGTTGTTTTAGATCATTATGAATTAGATTCTAGTTACCAAAAAGAAATTATAAGCAAAAGTTGTAAGCTAGTTTGCATTGATGATGTACATGACAAATATTTTTACTCAGATTTAATAATAAATACTGCTCCAGGCATTTCATCGACGAATTATAAAGTAGCTCGATATACTCAATTCGCAATCGGAATGGATTATGCTTTGTTGAGGCCATCTTTTTTGAATGCAAAAAATGATCTTAAAAAGGTAGAAAAATCGGTTCTAGTATGCTTTGGAGGGTCGGATCATGAAAATTTAACGCAGCGTACGGTAAATATTTTAAAGAAAGATACTCGCTTCTCTTTAGTCAATGTTGTTGTAGGGGTAAGTTATAAGGCGCTTGAGGATTTAGAGAAAGACATCAAAAGCGATGATAGATTTCGCCTATCAATTTCTCTTGATGAGAGCCAAATGAAAGAAATTATTCATGATTCGGATTTAGCTATCGTTCCATCTAGTGGTATTTTGATCGAGGTACTAGCGTTGAACACAAGGGCAATATCAGGATTTTACGCCCAAAATCAAATCAACGTGTATAATAGCTTGAGGAAGATGGGAGCTTTTATAAGTGCTAAAAATTTTTCCATTGATTCAATAAAAGACGCAATTGATATATATTTCAGTAAAAGTTTGAAACCAATACCTTCAATAATTGACGGTAAATCGGGAGAAAGAATTCTGACCTGCTTTAAACAATTAGAAATAGAAAAGGAAGTTTCTTTGAAAATGGCAACTCTAGAGGATCTGGATATAACATATCACTGGGCAAGTGACAAAAGATTGAGAGAGTTTTTCTTTAATTCAAATCCTATAGGTTTTGAAGAACATAGAAGTTGGTTCCTAAATAAAATCCAAGATGAAGGTTGTTTATATTTTATTGGATATTTAAAGGAAAAGCCCTTTGGCTCTGTAAGGTTTGATGTTAGTGGTAGCGAAGCACTTATCAGCTTCTTGGTCGACCCATTTTATCATTCAAAAGGTTTAGGAACAATTATTTTGAAATCTGGTGTTGAATTATTGGCCGACTATGATCTTGATTTAAAAGTTATTAGAGCGGAAGTTTTTAGTGAAAATATTGCTTCAATGAAAGTGTTCAAAAAGCTTGGTTATAGCCAGAAAATTTCTGATAAAAACGATAAGATTTACGAGTTTGAAAAATATTTGAATACATATGCCTAAAATAATTTTAGCAAATTGTAATACGATTTTACAACCTGTGCAGGATGAGATTTCACGGAGTTATGATGTAATTAACGTTTATACTAAAGCAGAACTTATTGATGCAGTAAAGAGCAATCCCGAATACGTTTTTTTTTTACATTGGTCGTGGATTATTCCAGAAACCATATTTAATAATTACGATTGCGTAGTTTTTCATATGACAGATTTACCCTATGGAAGAGGTGGAAGTCCTCTTCAAAATCTAATAATAAATGGGCATAAGGAAACTAAGCTATCTGCATTGAAAGTAGACAAAGGCTTAGATACTGGTAATATTTATTTAAAAAGAGATTTATCATTATCGGGCACAGCTGCTGAGATATTTAGTAGAGCAGGGACACTTATAAAAGAGATGATTAAAGAAATTATTGAAACAAAAATAATTCCCCTGCCGCAGAAAGGTGAGCCAACCATTTTTACTCGAAGAAAGCCAGAAGAAAGTTTAATTACAGACAATATACTCGAAATCGAAAAGCTTTATGATTTTATTCGAATGCTAGATGCGGATAACTACCCCAATGCATTTCTAGAAACAAAAAATTTTAAATTTGAATTTAATAAGGGCCAAATCGTTTCTAATAATAAACTAACGGCGAATGTTACAATCACTAAAAAATAAAAAAATATTAATTGTAGTTGCACACCCAGACGATGAGATTCTTGGTTTGGGTGGTACAATGTCTAGGTTGATTAGAAATTTTGGAATAACTGCAAAAGTCATTATCCTAGGAGAAGGTATCACTTCCAGATCCGATAATAGAGATCTAGATTTATGGGACACACATTTGAAAGAGCATCGGAATAACATTTATCAAGCTCAAAAGAAAATAGGCTATCATGAAGTGTCAATTCATAATTTTCCTGATAACAGATTTGATTCGGTACCACTCCTAGAGATTATAAAGGTTATCGAAAAGGAAAAAGAAGAATTCTTGCCCGAAGTGATTTTTACACATCATGGCGGAGATGTAAATATAGACCATCAAAGGACATTTGAAGCAGTTGTTACTTGTTGCAGACCAATGCAAGATGAAGTTGTTAAGACTATTATAACATTTGAAACCATGTCTGGTACTGAATGGAGAGCTTCCACAGACCCAAAGCATTTTATCCCCAATGTTTTTATTTCGATAGATGAGCAATCATTAAACGATAAAATTGCCGCGATGGAATGCTATGAATTCGAAAAAAGAGAATATCCACATCCCCGCTCTCCAGAAGCATTAAAGATAGTTGCCCAACGATGGGGCATTGTTGTGGGCGTTGAATATGCGGAAGCGTTTTGTTTAGTGAGAAATATATGTTAACATATGAAAATAGGATCATTTAGTATAGACAGTTCTAGCGCTGTATTTATTATAGCGGAATTATCTGCAAATCATAATGGAAGTTTAGCTACCGCAATCGAAACCATAAAGGCAGCAAAAAGGGCAGGAGCCAATTGCATTAAATTGCAAACATACACTGCGGATACGATGACTATCAGTTCGGAAAGAGATGACTTTAAAATAAAGGGAACAATTTGGGAAGGTAAGTATCTGCATGATTTGTATCAAGAAGCTTACACGCCATGGGAATGGCATCAAGAGTTGTTTTCTGCAGCGGAAAAAGAAGGGCTAATCTGCTTTTCTTCTCCTTTTGACAAAACAGCAGTTGATTTTTTAGAAACACTTAACGTGCCTGCTTATAAGATTGCGTCTTTTGAAATAACGGATATACCATTGATAGAATACGTAGCTTCAAAAGGAAAGCCGGTTATTATCTCTACTGGAATAGCAGAATTAGCAGATATTGAATTAGCAATAGAAGCTTGTAGAAGAAAAGGGAACCATGACATTGCATTGGTGAAATGTACTTCTAGTTATCCAGCTCCCATAGAAGAGGCAAATTTAGTTATGATCCAAGATCTAAAAGATAGGTTTGATGTAATTTCAGGTCTTTCAGATCATACTATGGGAAGTACTGCGCCAATTGTGGCAACAGTATTAGGAGCTAAAATTATTGAAAAGCATTTTATTCTGGATAGATCTATAGGCGGACCAGATGCATCATTTTCAATGAATGAAGAGGAATTTACAGAGATGGTGAAGGCAGTTAGAGATACTGAAAAAGCAATAGGTACTCTGAATTATACCTTGACAGAAAAGCAAAGTAAAGGAAAAGACTTTTCTCGATCTTTGTACGTAGTTAAAACTATTAAGGCAGGGGAAACTATTACAGAAGAGAATGTAAGATCTATTAGACCGGGTTTTGGGCTGCATCCAAAGTACTTTAAAGAAATTTTGGGAAGACAAGTAAATACAGATATAGAAGAAGGAACTAGGATGGACCTAAAGTTTTTAAGTTGATATAATGCAATCAGACAAGTCATTATGCGCACTTTATAACTATCTTAACAACTCAGACGTAAAGAATAGGGAATATTATGATTTATTACGTTATGTATTGGATCAAAAGATTTATTTCTTTGGAGGTAATTTTAAAAATCCTCATGAAAGAAAGATATCTTTCAGGGATAAGTTAAAGGAAAAAGCAATAACTCTTACCTTTGCTTATTTTTTAAAATTTAATTCAAAAGGTAAAAAATCAATAAATAAGATTAAAATTTGGAGCAGTGCATATTTTAATGTTTCTGACAAGTTTGATGGGCAAGAATACTTGATTTCTCCCCCACCTTGGATAATTTCAAAAAGCTTTACCCAGCTATCTGACCATCTTTTATTCAAAAAAGTAAGATCATTGCAATTAAAATTAATATATGCCGATGTAAAGGATTTATTAACGGAACACTTTTTTAATGAAATTAACGAGGTGAAGAGCGCAATGAAAAACTTTATCATACAGAAAGATATAAGAGCCTTATTTTTACCAAATGATTTAGGGTTTTTTGAAAAACTATCTATTCAAATTTTTAAAGAACTTGATAGACCGTCATTTTTGTTGAACCACGGTTTGCCAGGAATATATGGCAGTCGTGATGATAACAGAACTGATTATTTAGTGGTTTGGGGAGAGGCCATCAAGCAAAATTACGTGAATGCAGGAGTTAATCCAGATAAAATTTTAGTGAATGGCCATCCCAAATATAATACAACGAAAATTGGGAATTTAAAATTTGACTTTGACGATATCCTAGTTTTGCCAAAGCCACTTCCTGGGGCTCCGTTGGGAGATACATATAGTTTAAGCGATAGAGGAAACTGCATATATTATTTGCTAAGCCTTCAGAATGTTTTAAAAAAGTTTGGAGTTTCTAAAGTAAGATTGAGACCTCATCCTAGTGAAAATGTAGATTGGTACCTAAAACATTTAGACAATGATTTCTTTTTTGCTGATATGGATGATTTAGAAACTTCGTTAAAACGTAGCTCTTTAGTTATAGGAGTAACATCTACTGCTTTTTTTGAGGCGCTGCTATTTGGCATTAATTATGTAGTTTTTGAACCAAGATTAGAAAATGGAAATGGATTAGATAACTATACTGTCGTTTCTCCATTCGATGGAAATAATAGAAAAGTTCCGTCGGCTAAAAATGAGGAGGAACTTCTTGAAATATTACAGCAAAAGGCCAAAGTTGATGTTTCAGTTTTGACAGACTACATTAATCCTTATTTCGATCCAAAATTAATCTTAGATAAGATTAAATAACTAGAAGCCAAAATGAATATTAGAGGATTTTTACAATGGCTATTAAAAAATTATCCATCCACGCTTGGCGGGAATGGCCTTAGAAAATTTGCGTATAAAAAGATCTTTTTGCATTCTAATTTCGTAATACCAGAAAATGTTACGTTTGGGAATATGAAAAAGGTTAAAGTAGGAAATTTTTTCAGAGTTTGTCCTGGGGTAAGAATTGTTAGTGAAAATGAAGGAATAATTGATATAGGAGAGAATTTTTTTGCTAATTATAACTCGTGCATTTACGCTGACTCTAACTCGATTGTAATAGGTAATGATTGTTTAGTAGGACCAGATGTTTTGATCATCAATACGAATCACGGAGTTAAATCAGGTGAATTAATCAGAAACCAACCGAATATTTCAAAAGACATAACTATTGGTAATGACGTTTGGATAGGTGCAAAATCAGTAATACTTGCTGGAGTTACAATAGGAAACGGAGCGGTAATAGCCGCTGGTAGTGTTGTAAATAAAGATATAAAAGAAAACTCTATAGTTGGGGGGGTGCCGGCAAAATTCATTAAAGAAAGAGAGCTTTAATATTGGTCTCTCTTCAATACTTATGAACCATACGCTCTAGTAGTTAAATGAAAATTATAAAGCTAGTCTCGAATATAATATTTAGTGAAGCAATTTCTTAAGATTTATCTTTGGCAGATATTAAGCCTTGTCACTGGGTTTGCAACTATGTTTGTAGTAACTCCTTATTTGGCCGAAAATCAACGTTATTTTGGTATTTACACTTTCGTAATGTCACTTAACTTATTTCTATCATATGCAGATTTCGGGTTTTTAAATGCTGGAGTAAAATTTGCCAGTGAAGCTTTTGCAAAAAACGATAGAAAAGAAGAAACAGAAACCTTAGGCTTTGTTACATTTATTTTAGCAACGGTATTTTTACTTTTCGGAGTTGTTGTATTAATCTTTTATTTTTTTCCCCATAGTATTCTTTCTGGGCTAAATACAGAAGATACAGTTCAATTAATAAAAGAGCTTCTTCTAGTTTTTATTATATGCTTACCCATCTTGGTGGCTCACAGAATAATCCAGCTAATATTTAATATCCGTTTGCATGATTACAAGTATCAACGTATATATTCCATCTTAAATTTATTTAAAATTGCTTCGGTATTTTTATTTTTTAAAAATGGAGAATATCATATTGTAGCCTATTATGCACTAACACAATTCTTGACATTTATAAGTGTTTTTTTAGGTGGTTTTTTGGCTATAAAAAATTATCAATATAGCTTTTTAGGCTTTTTTAAGCAGATCAAATTTAATTCTAGAGTTTATAAAAAAACTAAAGGCCTAGCTTTTAATAGTCTTTTTGTAACTATATGTTGGGTGCTTTATTATGAGCTAGATATTTTGGTTATAGGTAAATTTGTAGGTTTAAAAGAAGTAGCAATCTTTAATATCTGCATTTCGGTCATGACTTTAGCCAGATCTCTGTATAGTATCGTTTATAATCCTTTCGCAGCAAAATTCAACCACTACTTAGGACGAAATCAATTAACCGAATTTAAGAGCACATTTTATAAATTATTAGTTTTAGGCCTACCTCTATCTTTAGTTCCCACTACTGTAATTATAGTTACAATGAAGAGCTTTGTTTTAAGCTGGGTAGGAGTATCTTATGCTTCTGCCATACCCATCATTTCAATAATGTTTGCTAGCTATTACTTTACTTTTTTGTCGAATCCAATGGGAATAGCAATGGTATCATTGCAAAAAATAAAAAATCTATATTTTGTGAGTGCCATATTACCAGCTGTTTATTGGGTGGGTATATTAATAAGCTTTAAATATTTCGGTCTGTTCTCTTTTGGTTTATTTAAATTTTTCGCTTTTTTTATTTCAGGATTATATTATTTGTATCAAGCTAAAAGTATATTTAATATCAACTGGATTGTTTTTTTAAAAAGAAATATAGTGTCCATATTATCCTGTAGTATTGTGATCTATTTAATTAATTTAAAGCTGCAAGTTTATCTTCCAGTCCAGCAGGGAAAACTAGAAATATTGCAATATACCATAGTATTTATATCATATTCTGCACTAGGCAGCCTCACTTATTATTTGTTTTCATCGGAATTTAGAAAAGTTTTGAATGATATTTTTAGAGAAATTTTTAAAGTTAAAGCCGTAGCTCCATGAAAAAGAAAAGATTATTGGTATTTAGTGATTGTTATATCTATGGTGGCAGCGAACGGCTCATGTCTTTCTTAATTAAAAATGAGGTTTTGAACGAAAGTTATGACCTAATATATGCTTACAGAAAACACAAAGAATACGAAGAAGGTTTAAAAAATGAAGGTTTGTTAAATAGAAAAGGGAATTTTCCATTAATCTTACTATCCAACGAAACTTTTTTTTATAAAGTAAATGCCAAGATTAGTAATCAAGCATTAAGGCTAATAATTAAAATCCCTTTTTTTATTATTGAAAAGATAGGTCTATATTTTTTGTGGAACATTTTTGTTTTTATGAAACTATTATTAACGACCAAGCCAGATATTATTCACGTTAATAATGGAGGTTATCCAGCAGCTAAAAGCTGTAACATTCTAGTTGTCGCAAATTTTTTGACAATTAGATCAAAAGTTATTTATCAAGTAAATAATCAAGCAAGAAAACGTAAGATTTTTTTCGAAAAATTTTACGATGCTTTTGTTCATAAGAATGTTAGTCGTTTTATTAACGCATCAAATAACGCAAAACAACAATTGGTAGTCAACAGAAATTTTGATCCCAATAAAATACTAGTAATAAACAATTGTGTCCCATTACCAGAAATTAGAATAAACAAAACTGATATTTGTGAAGAATTGAATATACCAAAAGATAGCTTTTTGATTGTGGAAGTAGCATTTTTATCTGAAAGAAAAGGACAGAGATATTTGATAGATGCATTGTATAAATTATTTGAAAACGGAAGTATTTCTAAAAACAAGGTGTATTGTGCTTTTATTGGAAATGGTATAGATGAAGGGCTCTTGAGAAATCATATATCCGAACTAGACTTATCTTCAAATGTTTTTTTGCTAGGGTATAGAAAGAATAGCGAGGACTTTATCTCAGCATGTGATTTGTTTCTATTACCTTCGATAAAGGATGAGGATATGCCCTTGGTAATTTTGTCGGCTTTAGGCTATGGGAAAGCTATCGTTGCGACTGATTTTGCAGGTATTTCCCAAGTAATAGAAAATGGCGTTAATGGGATATTATTGAAAAATGATTTGGAAACATTTACTACAAGCATCGCTTATGAAATTAAGCACTTATATGACGACGAAGTTTTAAGGAAGAAAATGGGTGATAATGCTCGAAAAGTTTATAAGGATTATAGCCCAAAAAGTTATGGAATGAAGCTTAAAGAAACATATGAAAAAGTTCTTGCAAACTAAGGAAACAGTATTGCTAATTGGCGGAACTGGCTTTATAGGCAAGAATATAATTGATTATGTTTTAAATAATAAGACAAATTCAGTATATAAGTTTATTGTTTTATCAAGACATCTTCATACAGAGAGATGCAATTCCGTTGAATATGTAGTTGGTGATTACTCGAATGTAAATTTGCTGATGGAACTTTTTACAAGATGGAAGTTTACAAAAGTTTTTCATTGTGCCACATCAACTACACCTTTATCATCTGGCAATAATATATTAGGAGATATTAATGGTAATTTAATCGCAACAATTGGCCTGCTGGATGTAATGAAACATTTCGATTGTAAACATATCTTGTATTTGTCATCTGGAGGTGCAGTTTATGGAGAAAAGAAAGTAAGTTTGATTTCTGAAAATGAAATTTGTTATCCAATGAGTTCTTATGGGGTTGTAAAACTTACCATTGAAAATTACTTACGGCTCTACCAAAAGCAATATGGTATTAATTATTTGATACTAAGGATTTCCAATCCTTTCGGAAAATTTCACACCTCCGAAAAGCAAGGAGTTATTAATATAGCTATAAGAAGAGCCCTAAGAGGAGAGCTAGTAGAAGTTTGGGGTAATGGTAGCCAGTCAAAAGACTATATTTATGTTGATATCCTGGTTAAATTTATTTTTCAAGTAGTTGAAAGCAATTGCATCAATAAAACACTAAATGTTGGTTCTGGGGAAACTCATAGCTTGAACAGTATTTTAGATGTAATTAAATTATATTTGCCAGACTTAAGAGTTAAGTACCTTGATTCTAAGATAACAGATGTTAAGGATTTTTGCCTAAACATCTCACTTTTAAAATCATTTGTCGATTTTGAAGTTTTAGACTTTAAAGACACGATTCAAAAAACAATTGCTTGGGAAATGACGAATCTTTAATTTAATTAGTATAAGATTTTCTGATTTACAATTATAAAAAACTATGAAGGCAGTAATATTATGTGGAGGATATGGTACAAGAATTCGCGATGTTGCGGATGATATTCCTAAACCAATGATACCAATTGGAGGCAAGCCGATAATTTGGCATATTATGAAAACTTATGCAGTTTATGGGTATACAGATTTTATCTTATGTATGGGATATAAAAGCGAAGTTATTAAAGATTTTTTTATTAATTACGAGCTTAGGAGTGCAGATGTTACCATAAAATTAGGTAAGAAATCTGAACAGGTAATTTCAGAGACAAGCCATGACGAAGATGGTTGGGAAATTACTCTTGCCGAAACAGGAATTAAAGCGATGACAGGAGCTAGAGTACGCCGTATCAAAAAATACATAGGTAACGATCCTTACTTTCTGCTTACATATGGCGATGGCGTTGGCGATATCGACATTGACGCTTTGGTAACCTTTCATAAATCACATGGGAAGATGGTAACTCTTACAGGAGTGCGCCCACCAGGCCGTTTCGGCGAATTAGGCATCTCAGACGATGGTTCGACCATAATTGGTTTTAACGAAAAACCCCAAGCAAGCGGCGGGCGAATTAATGGAGGATATTTTGTTTGTAACAGAGAATTTTTAGACATCTTAAGTGATGCTGAGGACTTGGTTTTAGAGCAAGAACCTATGAAAAAATTAGTGGAATTAGGTGAACTAAAAGTCTTTGAACACGATGGCTTTTGGCAACCAATGGATACATCTAGAGAATACTCCCTATTAAATGAATTGTATAATAATAATGAAGCACCTTGGGTAAAATGGTAGAAAAGATAGTGTTTGGAGATATATATCGTAATAAAAGAGTTTTAGTTACAGGAAATACAGGGTTTAAAGGTGCCTGGTTGAGTACGTGGCTAATATCATTAGGAGCAGATGTTTACGGGATATCGAATGAAATAGTAACTCAGCCATCAATGTTTGAAGAGTTAAAGCTCGAGGAAAAGATGATTCATTATTTTGCTGATGTTAGAGATCTAAGTGCCGTAAAAAATATAATCGAAAAAATAGAGCCCCATTTTGTTTTTCATTTAGCGGCCCAGCCAATTGTTTCTCTTTCATATAAAGAACCTGTTGATACAATTTCCACCAATGTGATGGGAACAACCAATATTTTGGAATGTTTACGTAACTACCAAAAACCCTGTACTGCAATTATTATTACAAGTGATAAATGTTATGATAATGTTGAATGGATTTATGGTTACAAGGAGACAGATGCTTTAGGAGGAAAAGATGTTTATAGCGGAAGTAAAGGAGCCGCCGAGCTGATTTTTAAATCCTACTTTCACTCATTTTTTAAAAATGAAAAAGGAACAGTTCAAATAGCATCGGCGAGAGCCGGAAATGTTATTGGGGGAGGAGATTGGGCTTTAGATAGAATTGTTCCAGATTGTATGCGTTCGTGGAGTGAAGGTAAAATAGTAGAGATTAGAAGTCCAAGAGCGACCCGACCTTGGCAACATGTTTTAGAGCCACTTAGCGGATATCTGCAATTAGGAGAAAGACTATTTAAAGATCACTCCTTGAATGGAGAAAGCTTTAATTTTGGACCAAAACCCGAATATAATCATACAGTTCAAGAGTTGTTAGAGGATATGAGTACACGTTGGAATTTCGAAAATTCGAAAGACGCTTACACTGTAACTGGAGACATCAAGTTCTATGAAGCTGGATTATTGAAGTTAAATTGTGATAAAGCTTTGTTTTATTTTCAGTGGAAACCGACGCTTGATTACAAAAATTTAATCCAGTTTACGAGTGATTGGTACTTCGAGTTCTATAAGAAAAAAGGCGAAATGTTCTCTTATACAACATCTCAGATAAAGAGATATGAAGATTTGGCCACAATGGATGAGATACAATGGACAAAGTAACAACAATAGAAGGGGTTCTATTAAGTCCATTAAAAAGAATATATCATCCTATGGGTGATGTGTTACATGGCATGAAAAAATCAGATCCTGGATATGTAGATTTTGGAGAAGCTTATTTTTCTACAATAAATTTCGGAGACGCAAAACCATGGAAAAGACATCTGAAGATGACCTTAAATTTTGTAGTTCCAGTTGGAGAAATTCGCTTTGTAATTTATGATCGTCGGGAAAACAGCGTTACGAAAGAATGCTTTTTTGATGTTGTTTTAGGCGAAAATAATTACCAGAGAATTACTATTCCTCCAGGTCTATGGGTTGCTTTTAAAGGAATTGGCGAAGAATTTAATTTGTTGTTAAACTTAGCCGATTTAGAACATGATCCAAATGAGGTTGAAAGAAAGAGTGACTTGACAGAGATTGCATATAAATGGTGAAGAAAAGAGTTCTTGTTACGGGCGGTAGCGGCTATATAGGTGGTCGGCTCTGTCTTCACTTAGCAGCAGAAGGATATGCGGTGACGTCGCTTTGTCACTCTAAAATACCGTCAGACCAAGATTGGGTTTCCAAAATGGAACGCATCGTAGTTGGAGATGTAAGAGATGAAAGCTTTTTGGAAGAGCTAGCAGAAGATAAATATGAAATTGTAATTCATCTGGTTTCTTTAGATCATAATCAATCCAATAATTCACCTACTTTAGTTAGCGCTGTAAATATAACCCCAGTATGGACTTTGCTAGATGTTTTTTCAAAACAAGGACTAAAAAAATTCATTTATCTTTCTACGGCACAAGTATACGGCGCTAAGCTAAATGGAAAAATTAATGAAAGCCAAAAACCAGATACACAAAGCCCTTATGGCTTAACACACCAGATAGGGGAAATAATTTGTAATTATTTCAATAACACAACAGCTCTTCGTTGCCATAATGTACGCCTTTCAAATAGCTATGGTTCACCTGTTTTTGAAGAGAATAATTGCTGGTGGTTGGCCGTTAATAACTTGTGTCAGATGGCATATCTTGAAAAAAAAATAGTTCTGCAATCTGATGGCTCTCCTTTACGCGATTTCATACATGGATGGGATGTTTGCCAAGGAATTCAGAAAATAATTGAAACCTCAGATGATAGTCTAACTTATAATCTCAGCTCAGGAATAACTATTTCAATTTTAGACATAGCTAAGACAATAAAAAAGATATTTAAAAGTCGTTATCATATTGAATTAGACATCATAAAAGCTGAGAAAAAAATGAATACTGTTGTCCATAATTACTCGATCGATAATAGTTTGATTCGTAGTATAGGATTTAAACCAAAATGGGATTTGGAGCAAGGAATACATGATCTATTCAGTTTTCTAGAGAAAAATAATGCTTAAAAAGATGAATAATGCCACTAATAAGTGTAATTGTAACAACTTATAATCGTAGAGAACTTTTAGCCGAAACTTTAAGTTCTATTCTAAATCAAACTTTTCAAGACTTTGAACTAATAGTCGTCGACAATTTTTCAGACTACGATTTTTTTAGCCATATAGAGAGCTTTAACAGTTCAAAAATTAAAGCCTACCAGAATAATAATGAAGGTATAATTGCTGCTAATAGAAATTATGGGCTTACAAAACGAAGTGGAGATTTTATTGCCTTTTGCGATGATGACGATATTTGGCTACCTAATAAATTAGAGAAACAGATTGAGGTATTTAAAGCAAATGAAAAGGCTAAACAAATAATCTATACAGAAGTAATCTTGTTTGGTAGTGACACGAAACAACAAATATCAAATCGTAAGTCAATCCGGAATATTAATCAACTCATTAAAAGAAACCAAATCGCACTTTCGAGTACCTTGATTTCTTATTCAGATGTTATTAGTTTTGATGAAGACCCTACGCTAACTGCATGTGAAGATTTTTACCTTTGGTTAACTTTAGTCAAAAATGGATACTCATTAGTATATATTGAAGATCCTTTAATAAAATATCGAGTTAACAGTAATTCTGCGTACAACAAGGATGCTCATTTGTCTCACATCAAGACAATTCATGCTTTGGTTAAATACACCTTAAAATTTGGGTTTCGGGACGTTAAAGTCTCAAGCTATATTTATGTGATTTATAGAGAACTCTTTAAGTTCTATTTGAAAAATCTAATAGCAAAGTTTAGAAGTAATGCTTGAAAAACAAGATAAAGGCAATAAGGAAATAATATTTGGACAAAAAGTTGTTATTTATCTCTGTTTTTATTTTGGTATTGCGGCTATTTTAGATTTTTTTTTAAAAATTAAGTTTTTAGGTCTTTCTTTTTTTGTTACAATACTTCCTTATTCGCTTCTAGCATTTGTTTTCTTTAAAAATTTAAGAAAAATAAATGCGCTGCATAAGTTCCTATATGTAATATTAGTTGGGTTGTTTTTAATCATTGTGCTATTACGCTCATTATATTATAATGAGAATCTGATAAACTTAATTGGTACGAATAGATATGTTTTTTTTGTGCCGTTAGTGCTAATGCTATTTGAAAGAATAAATTTTGATAACCTAAGAAATGTTAAAGTTTCCTTTTTTTTATTTATTATACTAGCCATTCATGCTGTAAATTCAGTTTTTTATATTTCTGGACTTCCATTTATAGAACATGTGGATGTATTGGCAGATGACTATGTAGCATTTGGCAGATTTGGTGGAATAATGGGAGGCGCTAATGTGCAAGCAGTCTTTACATCTACTATTTATCTAATCCTAGTTTTGTCTAACTGGAGGATGTCATTGTCGAGATTTATAATAATTTCAATCGTCGCTATTGTTGCCGTTATGCCAACAGTTTCAAAAGGAGGGGCTTTAATACTTTTATTCGGACTATCTTATTATGTTTTTAAAAATATAAGCTCAGGAAGTGTAGTGAGGAAAATAAGTTTGGTAACAATATTATCTATTGTTGTATTATTTTTTATGTATGAGAGTTATCTTTCAAATTTAGGACTGTTATACACTGCTTTTTCTAATAGATTGGAAGCCGACGACATATCGTCGGGGAGGTGGGAGAGGCTAGATTACTTTTGGTCTATTATTAATGAAAATTTAGTTAGGTATTTTATAGGAGCTCCAGGTTCAGCATTAACCCAAGGAGGAAACGATGTAAGCGATAACGTTTTTACTCTTTTGCCTGTAAACTTTGGCTTTGTATTTTCATTAATATTTTTCTCTTATATGGCTATTATTGTCCGTAATTATTATCGTAATGCTTTTAATTTAAATCTGTTTTTGCTGACAATTTTTATTGTTAGCCTAGTAAATAACTCTATCATATGGACTGCGTGGAGTTATTATGTAATATTTGGTTTTTTCTATCTCCTACACACTAACAAGGTAAGCAAGGAGCTGGTAACTAATAGTTAAAATTAAATCATAGCCCTGAATGAAAATCGCGTATTTGTTGCCCAGACTTGATAATAAAAGTTCTATAACTCTATTTAAGGATTTAATTCCTAAGCTAAAGCAATTAAATAGTAATATCGAGATCGATATTTATTTTTTTGATAACGAAGTGTCGTTGCATTTCCCTCATAAGACACATAAAATAGATTTTTTTTCAGGGTCAATTGCTTTAAATAATTACGATATTGTTCATTCCAGTGGTATAAGACCGAATGTGTATGTTTGGTTAAACAAATGGCGTTTCGGTTCTAATTCCAGATTTGTTACCACCATTCATAGCTTTATTTATGAAGATTTCAAAAATCAATTTTCTTCATTTTTAGCTTTTTTATATACCAAGATGTGGCTTTCGCTTCTAAATTCTCAACACGCTGTAGTAGTACTCACCGAGGTAGCTAAGACTTATTATCTTGATAAAATTAAATCGAGAATAGAAGTTGTCAATAATGGAAAAGGCCCCTTGCAGAACGATTTAATGTCTGAAGAGGATGTCAAACTAATGGAAGCCTTTGTTAGTAAATTTTCCTATGTGATAGGCACACATGCAGTTGTGTCCAAAATAAAAGGGTTAGATACAGTAGTAAAAGGTCTAGTGACCCTTAAAGATTATTGTTTTGTTATTGTAGGGGATGGGCCGGAAGTTGAAAGTTTGAAAAGATTAGCACAAGAATTAAATGTGCAAAACAGAATTTTGTTTATAGGCTTCAGAAAGAATATAGGCTCTTTTTTTAGATTTTATGATATGTATGTAATGCCATCTAGGAGCGAGGGACTACCTCTAGCTCTTATAGAAGCTGTATCTTCTAGAACTTTCTGTCTCACTAGTGATATACCTACTTTTATCGAACTTTTTGAAGATGATGAGGTGCCAAAGTTCAAGCTAGATGATGTGGATGATTTTTGTAAGCAAATTTTGAAATATAAAGACAAATTTCTTATACAAGAAAGAATTGAAAAGGCATACATAAAGTACACCAATAGATACACCGACGAAGTTATGGCTAGAAATTATTATAATCTATATTTAGAACTTTGTAAGACTGTTAACAGTGCATAAGAGAGAGGTTTCTGTAATTATGCCATCTTATAATTCAGAAAGGTTTATAAGAAAGGCTATCGAATCTGTGTTAAAGCAAACCTATAAAGAATGGGAATTGATAATTATTGATGATTATTCAACAGATTATTCAAGAAGTATAATAGAAGAGTTTTGTAAAATAGATACTCGTATTAAATTAATTATAAACAGTCAAAATATGGGCGTTGCAGAATCTAGAAATCTAGGAATGAAAAATGCTCGTTTTGATTATATCTCGTTTCTCGATTCTGATGATGTTTGGCATGAAAAGAAGTTAGAACTGCAATGTGCTTTTATGCAAGACAATAATTCGGCTATATCTTTCACTCAATATTATAGGATAAATGCTAATGGTTCTATAATCGGATCAGTAAACAGAGTGCCTGACCATGTTACTTATCAGAAGCTGTTGA
Source organism: Pedobacter sp. UBA4863 (assembly GCF_002399615.1). Taxonomy (GTDB): domain Bacteria; phylum Bacteroidota; class Bacteroidia; order Sphingobacteriales; family Sphingobacteriaceae; genus Pedobacter. The sequence continues at coordinate 91,779 of NZ_DHDZ01000059.1, forward strand.
ACGGTAATGTGATTGCAATGTCGACCTCAATGTTTGATGCTAGGTTAGTAGACATAGTTTATTTCGATAAAATTGGGCATGAAGATTATCTGTTTTGGCTAAAAATGCTTAAAACAAATGCACTTGCAAAAGGTTTAAATCATAAGTTGATGTTCTATCGGGTGCATTCCTCATCATTGTCTTCTAAAAAGTTTACCGCCGTTGGTTATACTTGGCGTATTTATAGAAATAAACTAAAGTTTAACTGGTTAAAAAGCGCATACTATTTTACTGTTCACGAAGTTAATGCGATAAAAAAGAGACTAGGTCTATGAAAATGCTTTTAACAGGTGGAAGCGGCTTCCTAGGTAAAGAAATTACTAAATATTTTAAAAATGGCGATATAATCTCGATGGGTCGAAGTAATTCAGATATAATTTGTGATTTATCTACTCAGATTCCAAACGTTTTGCCAGTAGATTTAGTTGTACATGCTGCAGGAAAAGCTCATTCCGTTCCAAATACAGACGCCGAGAAACAGGAATTCTACGATGTAAATGTAAAAGGTACAGAAAATCTTCTAAAGGGAATAGAACAAGCTTATTCTTTGCCAAAAGCCTTTATTTTTATTAGTTCAGTGTCAGTGTATGGTGCCGAAAGCGGCATAGGTATAGATGAAAACCAAGCTTTGGCTGCAATAGATGCTTATGGGCATAGTAAAATTCAAGCGGAAAAAATTGTTGAAGATTGGTGTCTTGAAAACAATGTCATTTGTGGTATTTTAAGATTACCGCTTTTAGTCGGTCCTAATCCACCAGGCAATTTGGGAGCTATGATTAAAGGAATCAGAAATGGCTATTATTTTAACGTAGGAGGTGGAAAGGCGAGGAAAAGTATGGTGATGGCTGATGATGTTGCCGCTATCATTACGAAGGTAGCCCAAGTGGGCGGTATATATAACCTTACTGATGGTACCCATCCTAGTTTCAACGAATTATCGGCACATATTTCAAACCAGTTAAATAAAAAACCCATACTCAATATGCCAGTCGGTTTTGCTAAGACTTTGGCGAAAATAGGGGATTTGGTTCCGCAATTTCCATTAAACTCGAAAAAGCTTGAAAAAATCACTTCTGATTTAACATTTAATGATGATAAAGCGAGGTCTATATTGGCTTGGTCGCCTCGTTCAGTTTTGGACTCTTTTAAGCTATAGCTATTGCTACCTTATCCCTAGGTCACAAGTAAAGTTTAAGTAGGGATAGAGTACTACGGGAGTACTAATCTATGCTTCCATAACAATTTTATTTTCAGGACTTAATGCAAAATTCAATTCTACTTCTATATTTTGTTCTTTTTGTAATTTTAGAACTCATCTATTTCAAACTGGCCGACCGATTCAATATCATCGATAAGCCCAACCATCGTAGTTCACATACAAGTATCACCATTCGAGGCGGCGGTATTATATTCCCAATATCAGTTTTGGTATATGCGATGATAAACAACTTTCCTTATCCTTATTTCGTAATTGGTTTGTTTTCCATATCAATCGTTAGCTTCTTAGACGATATCTTAACGCTAAACAATAAAGTGCGCTTAGGCATACATTTAAGTTCAGTATTGTTGCTTTTTTTTCAATGGAATTTGTTCAGTTTAAATTGGTATTGCATACTCATCGCTTTGATCTTTGCCATCGCTACTATCAATGCCTATAATTTTATGGATGGTATTAACGGCATTACTGGCGGCTATAGTTTGCTTACTATAGGTACTTTATATTATATTAATGAAAAACTGGTAGCTTTCACTTCTCCAGAGCTTTTAATTGTAGTTGGCTTATCTTTAGTAGTATTCAATTTTTTCAACTTTAGAAAAAAAGCTAAATGTTTTGCCGGAGATGTTGGAAGTGTTGGCATGGCCTTTATTATACTATTTCTTATAGGACAACTGATTATAACCACACAAAATTTGTCTTATATTTTATTGCTTTTGGTTTATGGAACAGATACTGCATTTACTGTATTATTTAGAAAAATAAGAGGAGAGAATATTTTTGTCGCCCATCGTAGTCATTTCTATCAATATTTGTGTAACCAGCTAGGATATTCCCATCTTCTGGTGTCTTCTTTATATATAGCGGCACAACTATTGCTGAACGTTGCATTGATATCACTAAATCATGATATGATGAATTATTCTATGTATTTATTTTTAGCGTTCATTTCCATTTATCTCCTCTTACGTTTTAAACTCGAGGGAAAGCAGCAGCTATTAATGTCCTACAAGTACTAATGTAATAATTTTGATGGAATATAAATATTATTGTACCTTAGTTAAAATTAGCTGCTTTGTTTGGTAAAATAAATATCGTCCCTCGTTGGATCATCTTCCTTCTCGATTTAGGCATTTGTGCCATATCGCTAACTATAGCCTATACCGTAAAACTAAATTTAGAGTTATCGGCAATAGATCTGGTAGAGTTTAGTAGGAATATTCTTATTGCTGCCACCATAAATACCATTGTTTTTTTTAATGTAAAAACCTATGCAGGTATCATCCGTTATACCAGTGCACAAGATACATTCAGGATACTCTTTTCCGTAATCATTAGTAATGGTCTGTTTGCATTGCTGAATTTTGCGATTACCGCTTTTGGGCATGCTCCCTATATCTCTAATACCGTTTTAATTGTCAACCTACTTACTTCTTTCCTTCTATTAATTTCCTATAGGGTATTGATCAAATATTTTTTCATGTACATTAAAAACCTAAACCTAGACAAGCGTAAAGTAATTGTATATGGGGCAGGCGAAGCTGGTTTGGCTACCAAAAGAACTTTTGACCATGATGGAAAGGTAAATAAAACCATTATGGCTTTTGTAGATGATGATGAACGTAAGGTAGGTAAAGCCATTGATGGGGTTAAAATTTTGAGTGCGCAGCACTTAGAAAAATTAATTATGGATCATGAGGTTGACGAGGTGATTTTTGCCTCATACACCATTCCCTTAGAGCGTAAAAATAGAATTGTAGATGTATGCTTGGAGCATGATGTAATGGTGTTAAATATACCACCTGCAGATGCTTGGGAAGGCGGTAAGCTCAACAAGTCGCAAATCCAGACCATAAACATTGAAGATCTGTTGAACCGCAAACCTATAGAGATTGATGTGCAGGGCTTGCAGAACCAGTTGAAAGACAAGAGAATATTAATCACGGGTGCTGCTGGCTCTATTGGTAGCGAAATTGTGCGTCAGCTAATGAATTTTGAGGTAGGGTTGATTATCCTTTGCGATCAATCTGAAACAGCATTACATGACATCTATCTTGAGCTGGAAGAAAACCACAAAAACAATAATTTTCATGCGTTTATTGGCGATGTAAAAGATGAAAAGCGTATGGTGCATTTGTTCGAGATGTATAAACCGCATTACGTTTACCATGCCGCAGCTTATAAGCATGTGCCATTAATGGAGGATAACCCTTGCGAGGCCATCAAGAATAATGTGCAGGGCACTAAAATGATCGCAGATCTTTCGGTGAGGTACGGGGTACAAAAATTTGTAATGGTTTCTACCGATAAGGCCGTAAACCCGACCAATATTATGGGGGCTTCTAAACGAATTGCGGAGATTTATGTACAATCACTTAGTAATTCGTTAACACAAAAAGACTTTGTGTTTAGCAATGGATTAAGCTATATCAATGATTTGGATGTTAAGCCCATTACTAAATTTATTACGACTAGATTTGGAAATGTATTGGGCTCAAACGGTTCGGTTATCCCTCGCTTTAAACAGCAGATAGAAAAAGGTGGCCCTGTTACGGTAACACACCCCGAAATTACCAGATATTTCATGACTATCCCAGAAGCATGCCGTTTAGTTTTAGAAGCTGGCTGTATGGGCAAAGGCGGAGAGATTTTCGTATTTGATATGGGGAAATCGGTAAAAATTGTAGAGTTGGCTAAAAAAATGATCCGCTTGGCAGGATTAATCCCAAATCAAGATATTAAAATTCAATATTCTGGCTTGCGACCTGGCGAAAAACTGTTCGAAGAGCTTTTGAATGATAATGAAAATACTTTACCTACCCATCATGAACAAATTATGATAGGCAGAGTGAGAGAGTATGTTTTTGATGATGTGGAGCGCCAAATTTACTCCTTGATCAATTATGCAAACATAAATGATGACAGGCAGGTAGTGATAGGAATGAAGAAGTTAGTAGTCGAGTTCAAAAGTAAAAATTCCGTTTTCGAAGAGTTAGACGGAGCAATTAATGACTAAAAAATTAATGAAGAAGTATACTATAATGGCCAGTTTAATGGCCTTTTTTGTTTTTAGTGCAAAAGCGCAGGAAAATAACACTGCAAATCAAAATATCTTACACGATTATCAACTCTATCAAAAGCTAAATAGATCAGTTTACGATACCAAAACTAAATTCCATTCTTCAATTAGGGGATTTTATGCAGATGATATGAAGTTGAAATCTGCTTATGATTCTTTAATGAATTATGGTACCGACACACTGAATAGGAGAAGCTGGGTTCATCGCAAGTTGTTTCAAGAACATTTAATTCAGTTTAAAACTGATGAATATAATATCTTTGCTGACTTTCTTGCTGATTTTCAGATTGGTAAAGATTTTAAATCTGATAGAAGTACGTGGTTAAATACTCGTGGTTTTCAGGTAGGAGGCAATGTTGGGGAGCAATTTTCATTCTATTTAAATGGTTTAGAAAATCAGGGCAAATTTGCAACTTATGTGAATGATTATATAGTGGCTAACCAAGTTGTGCCTGGGCAAGGTTATGGTAAGCTAAGTACTGAGCAACAAGATTGGGCCTATGTAACCGCCTTGCTTTCTTATACGCCTAATAAATATTTGAACTTTGCCTTGGGTTACGATAAAAACTTTGTAGGCGATGGTTATCGTTCGGTACTCCTATCAGATGTATCATCTAATTACTCGTTTTTTAGAATGAGGGCAAGTTTAGGGAGCTTACAATACCAAACCATTTATGCTTATATGTTAGATCCTGGCGCACCTAAATTAACCAATGATAGAAGACTAGGCGATAGAGGGAAATGGATGGCTGCACATTATTTAGATTGGAATGCAACGAATAGACTATCGGTAGGTTTCTTCCAAGCGGTAACTTGGGCCGATGCCGAGGTAGAAGGGAAACGGGGTTTCGATTTTAATTACATCCATCCTTTTATTTTTACTAGGCCAGTAGAAAATACAAATACCACCTCGCCAGATAAAATGCGCCTAGGACTAAATGTAAAATACGAGCTATTGAAAAAAACAGCGTTGTACGGACAGTTTATGTTCGACGAATTTACTGCCAAAGAGTTTTTTAAAGGCGATGGCTATTGGGCAAATAAATGGGCCATTCAGCTAGGACTTAGAGGAGCCGATTTGTTCAGCATAGCTAAATTGAACTATTTGGCCGAGTTTAATACTGCCCGACCTTATACTTATGCGCACTTTGACCGGCTTTCTAACTATTCCAATTACAGTGAGCCACTAGCGCACCCGTATGGGGCCAACTTTAGAGAGTTTTTAGGCTTGTTAAATTATAGCGTTAAGAAATTCGATTTTCAAGGGCAAGCTTTATACTCGGCTTACGGCTTAGATCCCGCAGGGGCAAATTACGGTAAAGATATTTTTAAGAGCTATAATACGCGTTCTGTACAATATGGCAGCCATGTTGGCCAAGGTATTTTAACAGAGCTTTATATGTTGCAAGGAAAAGTGGCTTATTTGCTAAATCCAAAATATAATTTAAGGTTAGAGCTAGGCGGGGTGCTTAGACAAGAAAAAAATAGTTTGGTGAGCCATAAAACGGCCATGGTTACTTTTGGGTTAAAGACCAGTTTTAGGAACTTGTATTACGATTTCTAAGCGGGCACTTTTTAAAACTTAATCAACTAGAAAGTCTTCAGTTTTGCTACTGAAGACTTTTTTTGTGTTATAAAACATTTGTATTGCCCATCAATAATGTCGATTTTTGTATTTATCCCATTCATTTTTAGGGGAAACAATTTTAATACGAAATGAAAATACCATTGGTCTTAGTTTCCTTTTTGTTTTGCAGTCAAGTTTTTGCCCAAACCAAAGGCGATGTTGTTGTAGTAAAAGACCCGTTGATAGACAGCCTTATTGCAAAACGAATTGAATTGAATAAGGCAAGACCAACCACCACTAATCCTACAAGTAATGCTATGGTGTCTTCAATGGGCTACAGGGTGCAAATTTATTACGGTTCTGATAGGCGAGAGGTTTTTTCGCAGCAAGCACAATTTAAATCAAGTTATCCTAAATTAAATACCTATATCACTTATAAAGAGCCCAATTACTATCTGCGAGTTGGTGATTATAGGACAAGGCTAGAAGCTCAGAAGTTTCTTAACGAATTACGGCCAAGCTATCCAACGCTGTTTATTTTTAGAGAGAAGATAAATGCACCAATTTTAGAGCAATAAAATTAGTTGGTTAATTGTTGAAGCTGTTTAATCGGTTAACCGAGAAGCACGCTAAACCAAAAAACAAACCAACTAACCATCCAAAAAACTAAAAAACGATGAAACAAAAAATACAAGAACTATCTGCTCAAATATTTAATGAAGTAGTAGGTTTTCGCCAACATATACATGCTAATCCAGAACTGTCTTTTCACGAGTACGAAACGTCAAAATACGTTAAAGATAAACTAAAAGCTTGGGGCATTCCATTTACAGAAATGGCCAATACGGGCGTGGTAGGTTTAATTACAGGCAGTAAACCTTCAGACCAAGTTATCGCCTTGCGTGCCGATATGGATGCTTTGCCAATTACTGAAGCTAATGATAAGCCTTACAAATCTAAAAACGAAGGTGTAATGCATGCTTGCGGACATGATGTGCATACTTCTTCATTGTTGGGTACGGCCTATATCCTTAACCAATTAAAGGATGATTTCGCCGGAACGATAAAGTTGGTGTTTCAACCTGCAGAAGAGTTATTGCCCGGCGGTGCCAGTATCATGATCAAGGAAGGGGTGTTGGAAAACCCGAAACCACAGGCAATGGTTGGCCAACATGTTTTACCCATGATGGATGCGGGTAAAGTAGGTTTCCGTTCGGGAATTTATATGGCCTCTACCGATGAGCTGTACGTAACGGTTACCGGTAAAGGTGGCCACGGAGCGCAGCCACATCAAAACATTGATCCGGTAGTAATTACTGCACACATTATTGTAGCCTTGCAGCAAATTGTTAGCCGCAAAGCCGATCCGCGTTTACCATCGGTGCTTTCGTTTGGAAAAGTAATGGCCAATGGGGCAACCAACATTATCCCTAACGAAGTAAAGTTAGCAGGAACTTTTAGGACATTGGATGAAGATTGGAGAAACGAAGCTCATCGTTTAATGAAAAAAATGGCCGAAGGTATTGCCGATAGCATGGGCGGAAGCTGCCATTTTGATATTCATAGGGGCTATCCTTTCTTAATTAACGAAGAAAAGCTGACGGCCAATGCACGTACTTTTGCCGAAGACTATTTAGGGAAGGAAAATGTTGTTGATTTAGATATTTGGATGGCAGCCGAAGATTTTGCTTACTATTCGCAAGTAACTAACGCTTGTTTTTATCGTTTAGGTACAGGCAATACAGAGAAAGATACCAAACATTCTGTGCATACCCCTAATTTTGATATAGATGAAGATGCGTTAAAAAACTCGACAGGATTAATGGCTTACATTGCATTGAAACAATTAGGTAATTAAGTCACCCTAAATCTTCCAAAGGGAAGGCTTTTAAAATTTAAGTTTGGCGTGGTCATTGCTCAGAATTAAGTAAGCACCCAAAAATTTGTCTTAGGGTTCTTCGTGCCTTTGTGGTTAATTATATATGAAAAGAATTTATTGCTTTATAGCTTGTATGTTATTTTTTGTTGCGGCAAAAGCACAACAAATACCTCGTTTTAATCCCGATACGATTAAGACAATTACACTCGATTCTGTGGTAAACATTAAAGCTAAGCGGTTAAGTATCGAAACGTTTATCGATGCCATCATTAACGACACCAGTTTTTATCAGGCATTTAGGAATATGAAAAAATACACCTTCATTGCCGAAAACCGTGTGTTTACTTACGATAAAAAAAATCAGGTTGATGGAAAGATTTACCGTAAAATACGCCATAATAATGATGGCCCGTATAAAATGGAATATCTAGTGAAAGAGGATAATGGCAAGGTTTACAAAAAGAATGGAAAATACCAGCTCTATACGGTAGAAATGTTCGATTACATTTTTATGAATGCCTATAATACCGATTTTATACCCCACGCTGCTCCAACTACCGGCAAGGGTAAAAAAACAGGGAATGAAGGTTACAAGGATAAATTAAAAACCTTAATATTTAACCCGGGGCGACCAATAAAAGGAGTACCTTTTATTGGCAGTAAAACCGAAATATTTACAGCAAATATGCGCCAGTACTACGATTACGCTTTCCATAGTGGTACTTATTTAGATTCTATTCCTGTGTATAGGTTTAAGGTTTCGGTTAAGCCAGATTTATCTAAATGGACCAAAGATGGAATCATGATAAAAGAACTGGTCACTATTTTTGATAAACGCAACTTCGAAATTTTAGGGCGTTATGTGGATATGAAATACAGCAATATGCTTTTCGATTTTGATGTGCAGATGAACATAGAGATGAGCTATTTTGACGAGGTAAAGCTGCCTACAAAAATTACCTATCAAGGCAATTGGGACTATCCGTTTAAAAAAGAAGAAAGAGCTAGCTTTTTGGTGCTACACAAAGATTACCGCTTGGGGAAAGGGAAGTAGTTTAAAGCTTCGTTTCGGTAGGATCGGCAGCGTATTTATTCAGTTTCTCTGATACGGTTTTATAATTAATTTTTTCTTTGCTGGCCTTCATTTTAACTTCTGGGCCATGTATCACATTATGCAAAATCATACTTAAACTAACTACGGCAATCGTTCCGCCAACTCCTACTAGCATAGCCATATTGCCATCATTGCCAGCCTGTCCGGCTACAATGGTTCCCGCAGCTAAAGCGCCCGTAATTATGGCATAACCAACATCAGAGTGGCGTTTAAAAACTTTAATACTGCTTATTTTTTCATAACCTATACGTTTCGAAACCGCTTTTTTGTCCTCTACTATTAACTCGGTCTCGTTAATAGCCGTAATTTTTCCACTAAAGCGCTGCCCTTCGGCAATAACAATCGTATTATAACTTGTTTGTTTTTTGCTTTGAGCATAGCCTGTGCCAACAAGAAAAAATAATAGGAAGATGGTAAATGAAGGTTTAACCAGTAATTTCATCAGTATATTAAGTATTATCAATCAAAGATAGAAAATAATTAACGATGTTGATATTTAAGCTTAAACAATTAAATTAGCCCTTAAAATTTAGAAGAAAATGAAAACTACTTTAAAACTGTGTATTGTTATTGGTGTTGTTTTTTTGTTAACGGCTATGAAATCAAATCGTAAGCGTGTGGTATTTTTTGGAGACTCTATTACACAGGGCGGTGTAAGTAAAAATGGTTACATCAGTGTGCTTAAAAAGCAGGTTGACAGTAATAGATTTGAATTAATAGGAGCGGGCATTGGCGGTAATAAAGTTTATGATCTTTATTTAAGGTTAGAGGATGATGTGTTGGCAAAAAAACCAGACTTAGTATTTATTTATGTGGGTATTAATGATGTTTGGCACAAACAAACCGCTAAAACAGGTACAGATTATCCGAAATATCTAAAGTTTTATCAAGCCTTGATTAACAAAATACAGGCTGCCGGAAGTAAAGTAGTGCTTTGTACCCCATCGGTAATTGGCGAGAAAAAAGCAGGAGGTAACGAGCTGGATACCGAATTGGATAAATATGCCGAAGGAATTAGAGCGTTGGCTGCAAAAAATAACCTTCCGCTATGCGATTTAAGAAAAGCATTTCAAGCTTACGAAGAGAAGAATAATCCCCAAGATTTAGAAAAAGATATTTTAACGAGAGACAGGGTTCACTTAAATGATAAAGGGAATCAGTTTGTTGCCGAGCAAATGTTGCCTTTTATCAAATAAACCGCTGGCCGCTAAAGAGGGAAATGGCTTAATCGAATTATTTATTGCTAAATTTGAAGTCCCATTTTGCGGGATTTAGGGGTATGATTACAGCGGAAACCATAGAGAAAATTAAGGAAACGGCCCGAATTGAGGAAGTTGTTGGAGATTTTGTGCACCTTAAAAAACGTGGTTCTAGCTTAATTGGTAACTGCCCCTTTCACGGCGAAAAAACACCTTCATTTCACGTTTCGGTAAGTAAGGGTATTTATAAGTGCTTTGGTTGTGGCGTAGCAGGCGATTCGGTTCGCTTTGTAATGGACCACGAAAAGTACAGCTACCCAGAAGCACTGAAATTTTTGGCCAATAAATACAATATTGAGGTTGAGGAAACGGTAGAAAGTAAAGAGAATATTGAGCTTAATAGTGCCAGAGAAAGTCTTTACATCGTTTCGCAATTTGCGGCTAATTTTTTCGAAGACCAATTGTGGAATAGCGATGATGGTAAAGCAATTGGCCTAAGCTATTTTAAGGAACGCGGTTTTAGGGAAGACATTATCAAGAAATTTAACTTAGGCTATTCGCCCGATGTTTGGGATGCGCTCACACAAGAAGCCCTTAAAAACCAGCATACCGAAGAGTATTTGGAAAAAACAGGGCTCTCCATTCGCAATGAGAAGGGGAAATTGTACGATAGGTTTCGCGGACGGGTAATGTTCCCCATTCATAACTTTACGGGCAGGGTAATTGGTTTTGGGGGGCGTACATTAAAGACAGATAAAAATGTACCCAAATACGTTAATTCGCCAGAGAGCGATATTTACCACAAATCTAACGTGCTATATGGTTTGTTTCAGGCCAAAAAAGCCATTAGAGATAATGATAACTGTTATTTGGTAGAAGGCTACGCCGATGTATTGGCGGTACAACAAGCTTATATCGAAAACGTGGTGGCCTCTTCGGGAACATCATTAACCATAGAGCAAATAAGGCTAATTGCTCGCTTTACCCAAAACGTTACCATTTTATACGATGGCGATGCTGCGGGCATAAAGGCCTCGTTGCGTGGCTTAGATATGATTTTGGAAGAGGGACTAAACGTAAAAGTGGTTTCTTTTCCAAATGGCGATGATCCCGATTCTTACATGCACAAAGTAGGTGCAGGAGCTTTTAAAACCTATATTGAAGAGCAGCGACAAGATTTTATCCTTTATAAAGCCAATATTTTACTGGCCGAAGCCGGAAAAGACCCCATTAAGAAAGCGGGGATTATTAGAGATATTGTAGAGAGTATCGCTAAAATTCCAGATAATATTAAGGCTTCGGTATTTATTAAAGAATGTAGCCACTTGCTCGAGATAGAAGAGCGTGTACTGCTTATCGAACTTAATGCTATTAAAGTAGCTAAGCATAAAAAAACATCTACAGCTAAGCTGGTTAGCCAGGCATCTATGGATATGCCGCCCGATGACTTGTTCGCCGATGATGAACCCATTAGAGAAATTCCCATAGCAGAAGAAGATCGGGAGCAAGAGTTAGAAGTTTTAAGGGTGCTCATCACTTATGGGAATGAGCTGGTTTATTGGGAAGGTATTGAAAATATGTACGTTGGCACTTTTATTATACAAAATTTGGCCGATGTAGTGTTTAAGAACGGTTTGTTTGATAGGGTAGTAAAACTATATTGGAATAGTATAGAAAAGGGATATTTGCCTACCGCAAACAGCTTTTTTCATAACGATGATAAAGAAATAGCCGATTTGGCCATAAGCCTATCGTCTTCTCAGTACGAGTTAAGTCCAAACTGGGAAAAAAAACACGGTATCTATGTAAAGCAAGAAGCGCAGCACTTAAAGAAAACAGTTTTAGATAGTATTTTTCATCTTAAAAGGAAAAAGATAAATCGAATGAAGAAAGAGGTTCAGGAGCAGTTGAAAACGGAAAAAGACGAGTCCAATCTGGAGATTCTTTTAAATCAATTTTCTTTAATGAAAAGAGTAGAAATGACCATTTCTTCGCATTTTGGTATAGTAATTAACGAATAATGCCCTAAATTTAAGTGGCCGCTTTTTCTGTTAAGCGCTTTTTAACTTTCTAATTTAACTTGTTATGGCGGTTCACAACGATATAGGCAAGGCTGGCGAGAAAGCAGCAGTACAATTTCTGGTACAAAAAGGCTACGAGATTTTGGAAGAAAACTGGTTTTTCGGCAAAGCCGAGGTAGATATTGTTGCGCTTAAATCAAATACTATTATCTTTATCGAAGTTAAAACACGTAGTTCAGTGGCTTTTGGTATGCCCGAAGACTTTGTAAGCGAAGCCAAACAACGCCAGCTAGAATTGGCGGCACAAGCTTATATCGAAATTATGGAACATAAAGGAGAAATAAGGTTTGATATTGTGGCAGTGCTAATAACTAAAGATAATCAATTTAAAATTAATCATATAGAAGATGCTTTTTGGCCCTATGCGTAAAATATTTTCGTTATTAATTGTACTAGTTGCCCTATTTCAATTTGCTTGTAATAATAAAGTAGCTAGTTATATCGCCTTTAAAAGCCCTTTACAGGGCGAGAGCTTTCATAACGGAAAACCTGTGAGAATAGAACTGGACATTCCGGAGAAAACCGAAATACAAAATATCAGTTATTTAATAGACGGAAAACAGTTTGCAGAAAAAACGAATAAAGAGTTTGTAACCTTAGACACGCAAAACCTCCCTTTGGGGTATAGAATGCTTACCGCAATTGTAAAAAGTGGCGATAAAATTGATACGGTTACCAATAACATTATTCTCACTACCGATAAAAAACCGCTAAAGCTAAAATATAGCTTGGTAAATACTTTTCCGCACGATACTTCTTCCTATACCCAAGGTTTAAGTTTTGTTGACGGAAAATTACTAGAAAGTACCGGCAGAAAAGGATTGTCGTACTTAAAGTATGTGCAGTTGCAAACGGGTAAAGCTACACAAGGTGTACCACTAAAACCCGAATATTTTGGCGAAGGTTCGGTGAAAATTGGCAACAAGATAATTGTACTTACTTGGCAAGAAAATGTAGGTTTAGTGTACGATGCTAACACATTGGAAGAAATTGCGACATTCCCTTACCAAAGCAGTAGAGAGGGTTGGGGCTTAACTTATGATGGTAAGCAATTGCTACGTAGCGATGGCAGTAACCGCATTTGGTTTATGAATGCCAAAACATATCAAGAAGAAGGTTTTGTGGAAGTTTATGATAACCAGGGGCCAGTTAATCAATTGAATGAATTAGAGTATATTGGCGGTAAGCTATACGCCAATGTTTATGGCACAAATAAGATTGTAATTATTGATCTCAAAACAGGAATTGTAGAGGCTCAAGTAGATCTTACTAAGCTGGTTCCCAAAAATTTTTTTAAAGATGAATACGAGATTGGCAATAACGTGTTAAATGGTATCGCTTATGATGCAGTGGGCAAACGTTTATTCGTAACCGGCAAGAAGTGGCCAAATCTTTTTGAGATTAAGTTGGGCGAGAACTAGAAGCACACTTTGCCTCTTGTAGGTGCTTTCACCAACAACGAATTAGGTAGTAGGTTTGGCTGGTGTTATCACCAGCCAATGCCGTAATATTCTCTCCCCCAAAGGGAGAGATGTAAAAGACAGAAAGCGCTATTCGTTTTCCTTTAAATAACCTTGATAGGTAATGCTTTGTTTAACATTGCTATTTAAAGACAAAGTGGCATAGCCTCCATCGCCAATGTTAAGCACCAAACGATAGTTTTCATTAACGTCTTTCGGTTCTATTATAACATCCCATCCACGTTTTTTCCCTTTGGTGCTTTTGTATTCAAATTTTTTAGAGTTGAATTTTACACCTCCTTCATTTTGACCAATTGGCGCCGAAAATGATCTGCCAAAGTAAGGAAGGTAAGCAACTACACTATCTGGACTTACTTTTACCTCATAATAGGTTTCGTTAAGGTTAATGGTGCCGCTACCCGTACCGCCTGGCATTTTACTCATTACCTTACTAATGTCGGAGCTGTTTAATGGGCTCGCACTTCTGGCCACAAAAGTGTATGTTTTTGCTGCTACAATTTTGGTGGTAGTAGCTTTATCGGTTTGGGCAGTTGCACTAATAGAAATTAAGGCAAATGCCATTACATATAATGTTTTTAACTTATTCATAATGTTACTATTTATCAATTTATAGCTATGATGATAAAAACATCCAAAATCCATAAAAGTTTAAAAGTTATCCGTCGTTTTCAACGATAGGAGAATTGAAAATCAACGGAGTTAAATCTAGCACAATGCTGTCAATTGAGTTAGATTTTCCCATTTCGTACGATCCAGTCCATGACGGATTAATTTTACCTCCAACTCTTATACTGGTTAATCAATCCGTTGGTAGATGAATCATGCGATGTTATTGATGAATTGTCTTTCAGCTCTGGCTGTATCTTTTGGGCCAATTGCTTTCCAAGTTCAACGCCCCATTGATCGAAACTAAAGATATTCCAGATAATACCTTGCACAAAAATTTTGTGTTCGTACACGGCAATTAGGCTGCCTAAACTGTAAGGTGTAACTTTCTTTAATAAAATAGAGTTGGTTGGACGATTTCCTTCGAACACTTTAAACGGTGCTAATTTTTCAATTTGTTCGCGTGTTTTTCCTGCTTTGGTTAATTCGGCAACTACTTCTTCTTCGTCTTTGCCGTTCATTAAAGCTTCGGTTTGCGCAAAAAAGTTCGATAATAAAATAGGATGATGCTCGCCAATGGGGTTTAAGCTTTGTGCCGGAGCAATAAAATCTGAAGGAATTAATTTTGTGCCCTGGTGAATTAATTGGTAAAAAGCATGTTGGCCATTAGTTCCTGGTTCGCCCCAAATTACCGGTCCGGTTTCGTACATCACAATATCGCCGTTGCGGTCAACGTATTTTCCATTGCTTTCCATATCTCCCTGTTGGAAATAAGCTGCAAAACGATGCAAGTATTGGTCGTAAGGCAAAATAGCCTGCGTCTCGGCACCAAAGAAATTAATGTACCACACACCTAACATCGCTAAAATTACCGGAACATTTTGTTCAAAAGGAGTCTCTGCAAAATGTTTGTCGGTGGCATGGGCACCCGCCAATAACTGTTTAAAATTATCGAAACCTATGCCTAATGAGATAGATAAGCCAATGGCGCTCCACAAAGAGTAACGGCCGCCAACCCAATCCCAAAACTCGAACATATTTTCGGTATCGATACCAAAGGCAGCAACATCTTTCGCATTGGTAGATAAAGCCGCGAAATGCTTCGCAATATCTGACTCTTTAGCGCCTTGCGCTAAAAACCAGTTCCTTGCCGTATTGGCATTGCTCATGGTTTCTTGTGTAGTAAAGGTTTTAGAAGCAACCAAAAATAACGTGGTTTCTGGGTTTACGGTTTTTAAAATTTCGGCAATGTGCGTGCCATCTACGTTAGATACAAAATGTAGATTTAACCTTGTTTTGTAATGCTTTAAAGCTTCGGTAACCATTACTGGCCCTAAATCAGAACCCCCAATGCCAATATTAACTACATCGGTAATTTCTTTGCCTGTATAGCCTCTCCATGTTCCAGAAATAATTGCATGGCTAAATTTTTCCATCTTGGCCAAAACGGCATTTACCTCGGGCATTACATCTTTGCCATCTGCAAAAATTGGCGTATTGCTTTGGTTGCGCAGCGCAATGTGCAATACTTCTCTACCTTCGGTTTCGTTTATTTTTTCGCCATTAAACATTGCCTTAATGGCTTCGTCTAATTTACATTCTTTGGCTAGTTGAATAAGTAAAGCCATCGTCTCATCGTTAATTCTGTTCTTCGAATAATCGAAAAGAATAGCTTCCAATAAGATTGAAAATTTGCTAAAGCGCTCTGGATCTGCTGCAAACAGCGATTTAATGTCGGTCTGGTTAATGTTGATATAGTGATCGGCTAAGTATTGATAGGCTTTGGTAGTCGTGAAATTAATTTTTGGCAACATAGAATGGTATTTTTAGTATTTGGTAAAAATACAAATCTGTAGGTTAAATGCTAATAAATAAGCGGCTTAAAGTAGCGCTGAGCAACTAAGTGGAGAAAATTATTTTACCTACTCAAAATTAGCAATAAAGTTTTCCTTATCTTGTTGTTCAATTAAAGACTGATTATGCTAGAAAATTTAGAAAAATTAATTAGAGATAATGCTCAGGAACTGGTAATTAATAACCCCGACATTCCTAACGAACAGAATGAACAGGTAATTCAGGCTGCATCTGGTTCTATTGTAGATGCACTGAAAAACCAAATAGGTGGTGGCAATATTACAGACTTAATTGGCTCACTAAGTCAAGGCAATGCTGGCGGAGTAGTAAACGAAGTTTCTGATAATTTTGCGGGCAAGTTAGGCGCATTGGGCATAAACATGGATACGGCCAAAAGCATAGGCGCTTCGTTAATTCCTATGATTATGGCAAAGTTCTTTAACAAAGCCGCCGACCCGAAAGACAGTTCGTTTGACCTGCAAGATATTCTTGGGAAACTAGCAGGTGGCGCCGACGGTAAATTTGATTTGAACGATATTACAGATATGCTAGGCGGTGGAAAAGGTAAAAATGGTGTTGGTGGCGGTTTGCTCGACAAATTGAAGGGTTTGTTTTAATATTTTCAATGCTTTGTTGGCAATGGTTTTGTGTTGTCAACAAAGTTTATAATACATAGCTCTAGGTTTTTCTTAAACTAAGCAAAAAGAAACTTGCCGAACCTTGCTTTGATGGTAAACTTACGGAAAAAGTAAGGTGAATAGCAGAACTGACGGAGCCAAAGAACCGCTACAACTGCTTTTCAAAAACATTTCAACGTTACAAACTTCCAATAATTTAATAAGCAACTTTGCTATATTTGCCCTTATGACTAAAGAACAGTTGCAGGATTTAAGAGATAGATTAGCTTCTCTGAGGGGGTATCTTTGACGTTGATGAGCTTTTATACCAAATAAGTGAACAAGAAAAAATTACCCTCGATCCAAATTTCTGGGATAACCCTAAACGAGCCGAGCAAATATTGGCCGAAATAAGCACTAAAAAGAAATGGACAGATGGTTTCTCACAAGCTAATACAGCTTACGAAGATACGGCGGTGCTTTATGATTTTCAGCAAACTGGCGATGCTACCGAAGAAGAGGTGGAAGAACAGTTTAAACGGGCCTTGAAGGCAGTAGAAGAATTGGAGCTGAAAAATATGCTGAACAGTAAAGAAGACCAATTAAATGCTGTTTTGCAAATTACTGCTGGTGCTGGTGGTACCGAAAGCTGCGATTGGGCAAGCATGCTAATGCGCATGTACCTTATGTGGGCCGAGAAAAATGGCTACAAAGTAAGTGAGCAAGACTATCAGGAAGGAGAGGTAGCTGGTGTAAAAACGGTAACTTTAGAAATTAGCGGCGAGTTTGCTTATGGTTATTTGAAAGGCGAAAATGGTGTGCATCGTCTGGTACGTATTTCACCGTTCGATTCTAATGCCCGGCGCCATACTTCTTTTGCCTCGGTATATGTTTATCCTTTGGTAGATGATACCATAAATATTGAGGTTAACCCTGCGGATATAGAATTTGAGACATTTAGGGCTGGTGGTGCTGGAGGACAGAACGTAAATAAGGTGGAAACTGCAGTGCGTTTATACCACAAACCATCGGGTATTATCATTAAAAACCAAGAATCACGTTCGCAATTACAGAATAAAGAAAATGCTATCCGTTTATTAAAATCGCAATTGTACGAAATTGAAATGCGTAAACGTATGGAAGCCACGGCAGCGATAGAGGGAAGCAAGAAAAAAATTGAATGGGGATCGCAAATTAGAAGTTACGTGTTGGATGATAGACGTGTGAAAGACCATAGGACCAATTATCAAACTTCAAATCCCGATGCGGTGCTGAATGGAGATATCAATGAGTTTTTAAAAGCGTATTTGATGGAATTTTAATTGGATTTACGATATTAGATTTTCGACTTACGATTTGCTCTAACCATTAAGCAAGATAACAATGACTAATTTTAGATTTTTCGGACTGCTAACCGCCCTTTTAGTTACAATGATAAATGCAAATGCGCAAGAGGTAATTTCGTTATACGGAGGCGCTATTCCGGGTGCAAAACCTACTCCGGCAAGTTATGTAGAAGAAAATGATTTAGTGAAAGATGGTACGGCTCGAATAACGAAGGTATCAAAGCCTGAATTGTATATTTTTAAACCGAAAAATCCAACAGGTGCTGCCGTTATTATTTGTCCCGGAGGTGGATATACCTTGTTGGCTTTGGATAAGGAAGGGTTAAAAGTAGCTAAACGTTTTCAGGAAATTGGTATTACTGCTTTTGTGTTGAAATATCGCTTGCCGAGCGATTTAATTATGAAAGATAAAACAATTGGCCCATTGCAAGATGCTTTACAGGCCATTTACTTGGTAAGGAAAAATGCTGCTTCATTTGGCGTAAATCCTGCTAAAGTAGGCATCATGGGCTTTTCTGCAGGCGGGCACCTCGCCTCTAGCGCAAGTACGCACTATGCCGATATGAAAATTGACAATGAAGATAATATTAGTTTAAGGCCTAGTTTTTCTATATTAATTTATCCAGTAATTACTTTTGGGCAATATACCCACGCAGGTTCGGTACTAAGGCTGTTAGGAGAAAAACCTACGGATGAGCAGAGAAAATATTTCTCGTCAGAGCGTCAAGTTACGGCAGAAACACCGCCTACCTTTATGGTGCATGCTAACAATGATAAAGCGGTGCCAGTACAAAATAGCTTGAGGTATAACGAGGCTTTGGTAAAAAACGGTGTGCCTGCCGAGCTGCACATTTACCAAGCTGGGGGCCATGGCTTTGGGCTTTTCAATAAAACTACTAACGACGACTGGTTTGAGCGCCTAAAGAACTGGTTGCAGGCGAATAAAATTTAATTAGAGGCCAAATAGCCCAAAGCTTGTTTAACCATGGCATCACTCTGGTTGTGCGCCTTGTAATAACCCACATCTCCCAAATAATACTTGTAGAGCATTAACTTTAGGTTTTTATAAATTAAAGGCTTCGCCGGAATTAATTGTTTGGTGTCGATTGTTATTTTTTTGCTTTCCGCGTACTTCAAGAAATCTACATAATCACGGTCGGAGATGTTAAAAACCGATACTGCTTTATTTAAATATTCAGAAGTATATCTGTCTGCAAGAGTTTCGAAAACAAAATCTACAAATATTTTCTTTTGCAGTAAGGTAGCATAAAAATTATTATAGCCCAAAGTATCTAGCTTTACATAAATGTCGGGCTGTATGCCTCCTCCAGCAAAAATTTTCTTACCGTCTTTTGTAATGTAGGGCATATTGTTCATTAAGCTATCGGCTTTGGCCGATTCTGCGGTAAGCTCTCCGTTATCTAGTCGATCTTTTATTTCTTGCTGATAGGCTTTGTAGCCTCTTTTATAAGATTTTTGTATGCTTCTGCCCAATGGCGTATAATAACGAGCAATGGTTAGGTTAAGTGCCGAGCCATCTTCAAAAGCAAATTGTTCTTGTACCAAGCCTTTTCCAAACGAGCGGCGGCCAATAATAATGCCCCTATTTAAGTCTTGTATGGCACCTGCAAAAATCTCGCTAGCCGATGCCGAATTTTCGTTAATTAGAACAGCCAATTTTCCTTGTTCAAATTCGCCCCCACCAGTGGTGAAATAATTTGTACGCGGCTCGTGTTTGCCTTGGGTATAAACAATTAGTTTGTTTTCTGGTAAAAACTGATTTGCCAAAGCAGTAGCCGCGGTAAGGTAACCACCACCATTATCCCTTAAATCAAGCACCATTTTTTTCATGCCTTTGGTTTTTAGGTTTTTAAGGGTGTTGGCAAAATCTGTATCTGTAGTGGCGCCAAACTTGCCAATTCTAATGTAGGCCGTTTCTTGGTTAATCATGTAAGCTGCATCAATGCTGCTTACTTCTACCTTGCCTCGTTTTATATTAAACAAGGTAGGTGTTGTGGCACCTTGCTGCAAAACGGTAAGTTGTACTGTAGTGCCTTTTTTACCTTTAATTTTTCCCATCATGGCCGAGCGGGGTAGCGAGCGCCCACTAACTGTGGTGGTATCTACCTTTAGTATTTTATCGCCCTGCTTAATTCCGCTTGCAAAAGCCGGCCCATCTTTTACTACATGGGTAACTAATAAAGTATCATTAAGGATATAATATTCTACACCTACGCCTTCAAAATTTCCTTCAAGGGTTTCGGCGAGTTCAAAAGCTTCTTTTGGCGGTAAATAAGCACTATGCGGATCAAGTTGATGCAGAAGGCTATCTATAGGTAGGTTTTTTAGGCTGTCTGCATTAACTTCATCAACATATTTTTTTTTAATGATATGGATAATGTCTTCTACCTTTTCTTCTTCGGTATTGGCAAGCCTAATGTCTTTTTGTACGTTAAAGCCTTGGTCTTTTAAAAATCTATATCCCAAATACATACCTCCAATTAACGTTACGCAGTAGGCCAACGCTATCAATAGATTGAGACGGGTGTTTTTTTTCATTATTTTGAGATAGGCAAAGGTAAGAAAATAAGTGCGTTCTCAGAAGAAACGTAAAAATTACTATTTAGTTTTTAAATAATAAATGCCGATATTTGAAAACTATTGCGTGATATTGCGGGTATTTTTAATATTTGTATGAAAAACCAGCAGGAAAAATAATTAAATGAAAAGAATTACCGAACAAGAATCAAACTATAAAGACATCGATAAAATGTCGGTTATGGAGGTTTTAAAAGGAATCAATAACGAAGATAAATTGGTGCCATTGGCTGTAGAAGCAGCTTTGCCTCAAATTGAGAAACTAGCTACTGCCGTAGCCGAGCGTATGCGTGCAGGAGGCAGGTTGTTTTACATTGGGGCGGGTACCAGCGGTCGTTTGGGCGTGGTAGATGCCTCGGAGTGCCCACCAACATTTGGAGTGCCTTTTGATTGGGTAGTAGGTATTATTGCCGGTGGCGATTCTGCTATTCGCAAAGCGGTAGAGTTTGCCGAAGATGATGTGGCACAGGCCTGGAAAGATCTACAGGAGTATAATATTAGTGCAAAAGATTGTTTAATTGGCTTAGCTGCTTCGGGCACTACGCCCTATGTAATTGGAGGTTTAAACACGGCCCGCCAGCATGGTGTGCTTACAGGTTGTGTTGTTTGTAACCAAGGCGGTCCAATAGTTGCCGAATCCGATTTTCCTGTAGAGGTGGTGGTTGGTCCGGAGTTTTTAACAGGCTCTACAAGAATGAAATCGGGCACAGCACAAAAATTAGTGTTAAATATGCTAAGTACCACGGTGATGATACAGCTTGGTCGTGTAAAAGGAAATAGAATGGTGGATATGCAGCTTACCAATCATAAATTGGTAGATAGAGGCACCCACATGGTGATGGAAGAATTAAATATAGACGAAGAAAAAGCTGCAGAACTTTTAATTAAGTACGGTAGTGTGCGTAAAGCTGTAGAAGCAAGCAAATAAGCGCACAATAGATTTTTTGGCCACAGATACACAGATTTTTCTTTTATAAATGAAATATCTGTGCATCTGTGGCTTGTTTTTTTAGCTCTTTCGTAAATCTAAAATCGTAATTTCGCTTCATGCACGAGATTGAACCATATTATCAGTGGAGAGACGATTATATTGCCGCTGAAGATGAGCGGTCTCCTTTCTACGATACCGAATATTCGGAGTTTTATTACGACAAACAGCTCTATAACTATCTTATTCACCCCCAGTGGGATATCTTTGGCTCTAACACGCTTTATCTCAAGGTGCTTTACGCCGATTATGACAGAAGGTATGCCATCATTGAATTTATTGGAGAGTGGAATGATGCCATTACCAATGATATCATGATTTTAAAAAGGGAAATTCTCGAATTAATGATGGATGAAGGAATCAGTAAATTTATCCTGATAGGAGAGAATATCTTAAATTTTCATGCCTCAGACGATAACTACTACGAAGAATGGTTTCAGGAAGTGGATGATGAAGAGGGGTGGATAGCGGGTGTTAATTTCAATGCACATGTCATTACAGAGTTTCGTGAAAATAGTCTCGATTACTATATCAATTTTGGTGGCGAACTAGATGATTTACACTGGAGAACACTTAAGCCATTACAGTTTTTCAAAAAAGTTGAGGAAATTTTGACCAAAAGATTAAACTAAAAGTGTATTTTTAGCCGTTAACCAATTTAAATTAATGATGGAACAACAAAATTATCAATATCAAGATCACTCGGTTTTTGTACAGGAAAAATCGGTTTCTAAAAAATTCTTTGCTAATGTTTTCTTGTGGATGTTTGTAGCATTAGCCGTATCTGCCGTGTCGGCATTTATGTTGGCTACCTCTCCAGGAATAATGTCTTACTTGATAGGCGATAGAGGATTTACAGTGCTTGGCTACATTGCCATATTTGCACCACTTGGTTTAGTAATGCTAATGGGAGCAGCAATGCAAAGGTTATCTTACCCAGCTTTGGTAGGTATTTTCTTATTGTACTCTATTTTAACTGGCGTAATGTTAGGTTTTGTTTTATTAATCTATACTTCTGCTTCTATCGCAATATGTTTTGCTGCTGCAGCTATCATTTTCGCTGTGATGGCGGTTATGGGTTATACTACCGATGTAGATTTAAGTAAATTTGGTCCTATATTAATGGCTGGTGTAATTGGTTTAGTGGTGGTAAGTATCATCAATATGTTTATCGGTAGTGATACCTTAGGTTATGTTTTAGGCTTTGTGGGTATTGCTATTTTTACAGCTTTAACCGCTTATAAAGTTCAAGAAATTAAAAGAATAGGCGAAGGATTAGATGAGCATGGAAATGAAATTGCATTAGCTGATAGCAAAAAATTAGCATTAATGGGGGCTTTGTCGCTTTATATTACTTTTATTAACCTGTTTCTTTCTTTATTGAGGGTTTTTGGAGATAGACGCTAGTTCATTTTTTACAAAATATTATATCGAAGGCCGAGCATTTTTGCTTGGCCTTTGTAATTTTATTTGGTTGTGTTACTGATATGTTTGGAAATGATAAGCGGATGTTGCACCTTTGTACTGCTTATTAAGAAAGACGGAGGGACTAGACCCAACGAAGTCTTAGCAACCTGTGCCAACAAGGTGCTAATTTCTAATCTCAGCAGTGGCGAGAGAAGATAAGTTTAAAGGGAAACCAATTCCATACTTTTAGAGTAAGCTAATAGATTTGAGACATTAGATTTGAGATTTGACACATTTGTTGTCAAGGTTATTCTCATATCTCATTTCTCGCATCTCATATCTGTAAGAGCATGAGCATTAGACAAGAACTAGAAAAACGTATTTTAATTATAGATGGTGCCATGGGTACCATGATACAGCGTTACACCCTAACCGAAGAAGATTTTAGAGGTGAGCGGTTTGCAACACATCCCTGTGATGTAAAGGGAAATAACGATTTGTTAAATATCACCCGGCCGGATATTATTAAGGCTATCCATACCGAATATTTAGCAGCAGGGGCCGATATCATCGAGACCAATACCTTTAGTACACAACGTATTTCTATGGCCGACTACCAGATGGAAGAGTTGAGCTACGAACTGAGCTACGAAGGTGCTAAGATTGCGAAAGAAGCGGTTACAGCGTTTATGGCTAAAAATCCCGATAGGAAATGCTTTGTAGCCGGAGCCATTGGGCCAACCAACCGTACCTTATCGCTATCGCCAGATGTAAATGATCCAGGTTTCAGGGCTATTTCATACGATGAACTTTTTGAGGCCTATTATGAGCAAATTAGAGGTTTGGTAGATGGCGGCGCAGATGTACTTTTAATCGAAACCATTTTTGATACTTTAAATGCAAAAGTGGCTATTGCGGCCATTAAACAATACGAAGAAGTAGTAGGTAAGAAATTGGAAATCATGATTTCTGGTACCATTACCGATGCTTCGGGCAGAACTTTGTCTGGCCAAACGGCAGAAGCATTTTTAAATTCTGTAGCACATGCCAATCCATTAAGTATTGGTTTTAACTGTGCTTTGGGAGCCAAAGAAATGCGCCCACATATTGAGGAATTGGCTGCGAAAGCGAAATGTTACGTGTCTGCCTATCCAAATGCAGGTTTGCCTAACGAGTTTGGCGCTTATGATGAGCTGCCACATGAAACTGCTCATTTGGTAGATGATTTCATCACTTCCGGATTTGTGAATATTGTGGGTGGTTGCTGCGGTACTACACCAGAACATATTGGTTGTATTGCTAAAAAAGCGGCAACAGCCCAACCAAGAAAAATACCAGCTATAGCACCTTATTTGCGTTTAAGCGGATTAGAACCTGTAACCATCACACCCGAAAGTATTTTCGTGAACGTGGGCGAACGTACCAACATCACAGGTTCTCCAAAATTTTCTAAACTAATTTTAGGTGGCGATTACGAAGCAGCATTGGCTATTGCACTACAGCAAGTAGAAGGTGGTGCGCAAATTATTGATGTAAACATGGACGAGGGTATGATCGACTCGGAAGCGGCCATGACTAAATTCTTGAATTTAATCGCCTCAGAGCCTGATATTGCCAAGTTGCCCATCATGGTAGATTCTTCTAAGTGGAGCGTAATTGAAGCTGGGTTGAAATGTTTGCAGGGTAAAGGTATCGTTAACTCTATCTCTTTAAAAGAAGGAGAAGAAGTTTTTGAAAAACATGCGAAAACTGTGTTAACTTATGGCGCTGCAGTGGTAGTAATGGCTTTTGATGAGAAAGGACAAGCAGATAATTATCATCGCAGAATAGAAATTTGCAAACGTAGTTACGATATTTTAGTGAACAAAGTTGGATTTCCCCCAGAGGATATCATCTTCGACCCGAATATTTTAACAGTAGCTACAGGCTTAGAAGAACATAATAATTATGCGGTAGATTTTATTGAAGCTACCCGTTGGATTAAACAAAACTTGCCTCATGCTAAAGTTAGTGGTGGGGTTTCCAATATTTCATTCTCTTTTAGAGGAAACAACGTAGTGCGTGAAGCCATGCACTCTGCATTTTTGTACCATGCCATTCATGCCGGTTTAGATATGGGCATTGTAAATGCGGGTATGTTAGAGGTTTATCAGGAAATACAGCCCGAACTTTTAGAACGTGTAGAAGATGTGCTTTTAAACCGTAGAGATGACGCCACTGAACGTTTAGTTGAATTTGCTGAAACTGTAAAAAATAAAGGTAAGGCCGTTGTAAAGGACGAAGCTTGGCGACAAGGAACGGTTGAAGAACGCTTATCGCATGCTTTGGTAAAAGGCATAATTGAGTTTTTAGATGATGACGTAGAAGAAGCTCGACAGAAATACGAAAGACCAATTCAAGTAATTGAAGGGCCATTAATGGACGGGATGAACATTGTTGGGGATCTATTTGGCGCTGGAAAAATGTTTTTGCCGCAAGTAGTAAAATCGGCCAGAGTAATGAAAAAAGCAGTAGCCTATCTCCTTCCGTTTATAGAACAAGAAAAACTAGATAATCCCGATCAAAATCAAAGCTCATCAGCCGGAAAAGTATTGTTAGCAACTGTAAAAGGCGATGTACATGATATCGGTAAAAATATTGTGGGTGTAGTATTGGCCTGTAATAACTTCGAAATTGTGGATATGGGCGTAATGGTGCCAGCGCAAGAAATCATTAAAAAAGCCAAAGAAATTAATGCAGATATTATTGGTTTAAGTGGCTTAATTACCCCTTCTTTAGATGAAATGGTTCATTTTGCTAAAGAAATGGAACGCGAAGGTTTTACCATTCCGTTAATTATAGGCGGCGCTACCACTTCGAGAATACACGCAGCCGTTAAAGTAGCGCCTGGCTATTCTGGGCCAACCATACACGTGTTAGATGCATCGAGAAGTGTAACCGTTTGTAGCACTTTAATGAACGGCGAGCTGAAAGATACTTATGTGGCCCAAATTAAAGCCGAATATGATAAAGCTCGTGAAGCACATTTGAACAAACGCTCGGATAAACGCTATAAAACAATTGAAGAAGCAAGAGCAAATAAATTCCAGATAGATCTAGCAAAAATTTCACCTGCACCAACCTTTACAGGTACAAAATTATTGGAAGATTACCCATTAGAAGAGCTACTTCCTTATATCGATTGGACACCTTTTTTCCATACTTGGGAGCTACGTGGCAGCTATCCTCGAATTTTTGAAGATAAAAATGTAGGCGACGAGGCTAAGAAGCTATTTGATGATGCACAGGCTTTACTAAAGCGCATTGTAGATGAAAAGTTATTGAGAGCAAAGGCGGTGTTTGGTTTTTGGCCGGCACAAGCCATAGGCGATGATATTGAATTGGATTTACCAAGCAGTACTTTAAAAGTTACGCCAGCGTTAAAAAATGGCAAAGCCGAGAAAGTACGGATCCATACGTTGCGCCAACAGGCCGAGAAAGTAGATGGTCAGCCTTATTATGCTTTATCTGATTTTATTGCGCCAGAAGGTAGCGGTAAACAGGATTATTTTGGTGGATTTGCTTTAACTACGGGTATTGGTTGTGATGAGTTGGTAGCCGAATACGAGAAAAACTTTGATGATTACAATAGTATCATGGTAAAAGCTTTGGCCGATCGTTTAGCAGAAGCCTTTGCCGAAAAACTGCATGAGCTGGTGCGTAAAGATTATTGGGGTTACGCAAAAGACGAGAATTTTTCTAATGAAGATTTGATTAAAGAGCAATACGTAGGTATTCGTCCAGCGCCAGGTTATCCAGCTTGTCCGGAACATACCGAAAAAGGCACGTTGTTTGCCCTGCTAGAAGCCGAAGAAAAAATAGGCTTGCGCATTACCGAAAGCTATGCCATGTATCCTACTGCTGCGGTAAGTGGTTTTTATTTTTCACATCCAGAATCGCGTTATTTTGGTTTAGGGAAAATAGAAAAAGACCAAGTAGAGGAATACGCTTCGAGAAAAGACCTGATGCTAGAAGAAGCGGAAAGATGGTTGGCGCCTAATCTTGCCTATTAGTTGTTTGGTTGGTTTTTTAGATGTTTGGGATAGCATAGTATCGTATTAATATGGCATATCAAAAATATACAGAACTAGAAGTTTGGAAGACAGCAAGAATTTTTGCAGCCTATATTTATAAACTTACTGCTACATTTCCAAAAGAAGAAACATACGGATTAACTTCTCAAATTAGACGATGTGCAGTTTCGGTGCCATCAAATATTGCGGAAGGTTCAGGAAGGCAACATCCAAAGGAAACGATTCAATTTTTAGCAATTGCTAGGGGCTCGTTGTATGAATTAGAAACTCAAATATATGTTTCATTTGATATTGGTTTTATTTCAGATACTGAATTAAACGAAAGTATCTATCAGATTGAAATATTGGGAAAGTTAATTAACGGATATATAAGATATCTAACTAAAGGATAGTAACAAGAGATTAGTTTTTGGAAATGATTGGAAAGAAGTTGATCGGCTTTTAAGCTAAACAACCAAACAACCAAACAACCAAACAACAACCAAACAACCAATGAAAATTACAGAACACATCAAAAACGCCAAGGGTAAAACCTTATTCTCATTTGAGCTTTTACCGCCAATAAAAGGGCAGGGTATCGACTGGATTTACAATGGGATTGAGCCATTATTAGAATTTGAACCGCCATTTATAGATGTAACCTCTTTAAGGGAAGATTACATTTATAAAGAGCAACCAAATGGGTTGTTACAGAAAGTTTCTTACCGTAAACGTCCGGGAACTATAGCTATTTGTGCGGCCATTATCCATAAATATAAAATAGATGCCGTACCACATTTAATTTGTGGTGGTTTTACTAAGGAAGAAACCGAGAATGCACTGATTGATTTACAGTTTTTAGGTATCGATAATGTATTGGCTTTAAGGGGCGACGCTCGAAAAGCCGATGCCTCGTTTGTGCCTACACCTGGCGGTCATGCGTATGCTACAGACTTGATTTCCCATATTAAAAACCATAACGAAGGCAAATTTTTGCACGAAGATGTAGAGACTTTCAAGAGCGATTTTTGTATTGGTGTTGCCGGATATCCCGAAAAACATTTTGAGGCACCAAACCTGAATACCGATTTCAAATATTTGAAACAAAAAGTAGATCTTGGGGCCGAGTTTATTGTTACACAAATGTTTTTCGATAATCAGAAGTATTTCGAGTTTGTGCAGAAATGTAGAGATAACGGAATTAACGTGCCAATTATTCCGGGCTTAAAACCAATAAGTACTTTAGGGCAAATCAATGCTTTGCCTAAAATTTTCCATATTGATTTGCCCGATGAATTAACAGAAGCTTTATCGACTGCTAAAAACAATGCAGAGGCTAAGGAGATTGGCACACAAGCTATGATTAAGCAGTGTAAAGAACTCATCAAATTTGGGGCGCCTGTATTACACTTTTATACCATGGGCAAGCCAGATCAAACTAAAGAGATTGCAAAAGCAGTGTTTTAGTTATAATAAAGCCGAAGGTTTTTCTGCAACTATTTGCGGTGTTTGCGCTGTTTTTGCGTTATTATGATAATTTATCTTTATCATTGAGGTAAATTCATCAAGTTATGTTAAGAAAACTATTTTTTGTTTTGTTGGTTTGCGTTGCCTCGCATACCAATGCTCAAATTAATACTGCCCCAAAAATACAACGCGAATTTAGGGCTGCTTGGGTGGCCAGTGTAGCCAATATTAACTGGCCTAGCAAACCTGGTTTAACTACCCAACAACAACAAGACGAAGCTATTGCTTTGTTAGATATGTTGAAGAAAAATAACTTTAATGCGGTTATTTTTCAAGTTAGACCTCAAGCAGATGCCTTTTATAACAGCGACTTAGAGCCTTGGTCTTATTACTTAACTGGTGTACAAGGGCAAGCCCCAAATCCGTATTACGACCCTCTAGAGTTTTGGGTAAATGCGGCGCATGAGAGAGGCTTAGAGCTGCATGTTTGGTTAAATCCATATAGAGCACACCATATTTCCGGTGGCCCCGTAAGCGAACATTCTGTGGTAACCAAACACCCAGATTTAGTGGTGAAGCTAAAACAAGGTTATTGGTGGTTCGATCCATCTAAAAAAGGGACACAAGATTTGGCCTTTAAAGTAGTGAATGATATTGTGAAGCGCTACGATATTGATGGGGTGCATTTCGATGATTATTTCTATCCTTATGAAGAATATAATGGCGGTGCCGATTTTCCAGACAATGAAAGCTATGCCGAATATCAAAAGAAGGGTGGCAAGTTATCGAGAGGCGATTGGCGACGCGACCATGTAAACAAGTTTGTAGAGAAACTGTACAAGCAGATTAAAGCAGCGAAAAAACATGTTAAATTCGGCATTAGCCCCTTTGGGGTTTGGCGCCCGGGCTATCCAGAATCTATTCGTAGCATGGATCAATACGATAAGTTATACGCCGATGCGAAACTTTGGCTAAATAAAGGATGGATAGATTATTATATGCCGCAGTTATATTGGAGAGTTAATGCCATTCAACAGAGCTTTCCGGTATTGTTGGGCTGGTGGCAGCAAGAGAATACGAAGCATAAACATTTGTGGCCAGGTATTAATAGTGGTTTGGGTGGCGGCGAGAAAAATAGCGATGAGGTCATCAATCAAATTATGATTACCAGGGGAATGACACCAAAATCGCCGGGTGTTTCGCATTGGAGCATTGGTGCCTTAACAAAAAACGAAATGTTGCAGAGCGATTTGTTAACTGGACCATATCAAGAGGAGGCGTTGGTGCCAGTATCGCCATGGTTGGATAAAAAAGCACCGGTTGCACCAGCTGTAAATACCGAAGCAAGAGGAGAAGATACTTATATTGCTTGGATACCTAAAGATGCGAAAGATGTGTTTAAATATGTAATTTACACGCAATACGGCAATGTATGGACCTACAGAACCGTAAATGCAAAAAGTACTTTTTTGCAAGTAGCTAACGAGGCAGAGGTGAATGCAAAAACCAAAGCTAAAGCAAAGTTAAAAGCCATTAAAGTTACTGCTGTAGATAGAACGGGTAACGAAAGTGAAGGAGAGGTGATCTCTCTTTAACACCTTGCGATCCCTTTCGATAAGGAGAAATCTAGCGAGTTTGCTATTGGTTATATCAAGTTGCTAGATTTCTCCCTTTGGTTGAAATGACGGAGAAGTATAAGTTTGTACTGCTGTCGTTATTTCGATACATAGCGCAGCGAGAAAACGAGTAATATAAGCTAGCCACAGATACATAAATTTTTGTAGTTTTTAAACAAAATTGAAGCGAAATATTACGGATCAATAATGGATTTTAGGCCAAAAACTAAATTTCCCTAGACTTTAATCCCTTTAATATCTGTGGCTAAATTTCCTACCTGCACAACGGGTTAATATACTTTCAGCAAATAGTAAAGTATGAAAGGTTACCCCGTTAATTTTTACTCTCCAGCCACTTTTTAAATCCTTCAAAATCTACTCCCAGTTCATCGGCTTGTTTAGTCCTACCTTCTAGCTCTTTTACCGAAGTCGGGATTTCTATTTTGGCAGCCAATTCTGCAGGAAAAATATCGGGGAACTTACAACTGTGGGCAGTTGATAAGAATACTATGCCGCCTTCAAAATCAGTTTCGTTTCTGTATTTATCTGCCGCCAAATAAGCAATGGCAGTATGCGGGCAGGTAATGTAGTTGTATTTTTCATCAATAGTTTTAATGCCCGCTAAAGTTTCTTCGTCATTGTAACGATATGCGGTTACTACTTTTTTTAATGTTTCAGTATCGCCACCAAATAAATCCATGATACGTACCCAATTGCTTGGTGCACCAACATCCATTGCGTTAGCGTAAGTTTGTACCGATGGTTTTGTTTCGTAAACGCCAGTTTCTAAGAAACGCGGAACGGTATCATTTACATTGGTAGCAGCAATAAACTGTTTTACTGGCAGGCCCATTTTATAAGCTAGTAAACCAGCGCCAATGTTGCCAAAATTTCCGCTAGGTACAGAAAAAACTACGTCTTTAATGCCTTTACGTTTTAACTGTGCATAAGCATTAAAGTAGTAGAACGTTTGCGGAATTAAACGTGAAATGTTGATGGAATTTGCCGAAGTTAAACGGAACTTTTTGTTCAATTCTTCATCAGCGAATGCTGCTTTCACCAAAGCTTGGCAATCGTCAAAAGTGCCATCAATTTCAATGGCCCTAATGTTTTGCCCTAAAGTAGTTAACTGTTGTTCTTGTATTGGGCTTACTTTCCCTTTCGGATAAAGGATGGTAACTCTGGTGTTCGGAACGCCCAAAAACCCTAGTGCTACGGCACCACCTGTATCGCCCGATGTAGCTACCAAAACATCTAGTAATTGTTCGCCATCTTTTAGGAAATAGCCCATTACACGGCTCATAAAACGAGCGCCAAAATCTTTAAATGCTAAAGAGGGCCCGTGGAAAAGCTCTAATACAAAAGTATGATCGTCTAAAGCAACGGCAGGAGCGTTAAAATTAGCCGCTTCTGCTACCAAAGCTTTCAAATCTTCGGCACGTATTTCGTCTTTCAGCAGAGCTGATGCTACTTCGTAAGCGATTTCTGTTAGCGAATACTTTTCAATATGATCGATAAAATCGGTAGGTAGTTGAGGGATAACCTCGGGCATGTACAATCCTTTATCTAAAGGCATGCTATTAAAAACGGCTTCTTTAAAGGAAACGCGTAAGTCTTTATTATTAGTTGAGTAGAATTTCATCTTGGGAGTATTAGGTTTTACGTTATAGGTTTTACGTCATAAATAGCCGACATACAAAACGTACAACGTGTCACTTACAACGTCTTCGGTCCTTCAGTATTTACTTTAGAAACGTAAGCGTTGCTTTTAATATTAATTTGATGTAGGTGCATTTGTTGTGCTTTAGTGATCTTCTTAGCACTTTCTTCATCCTTGGTTAAGGCAAAAACCGATGGGCCAGAACCAGAAATTCCGAAGCCAACGGCGCCGTTTTCCATGGCCAATTGGCGCAGTACCTCAAAATCTGGAATTAAAATAGAACGAGTGGGCTCTACCAAAACATCTTTCATGCTTCGGCCTACCAAATCCATGTCGTTTAAGAACAAACCACTTACCAAGCCAGCTACATTTCCCCATTGGGTAACGGCATCTTTTAAAGCTACTTTAGCGCGGATCATTTGGCGGGCATCTTTTGTAGGAACATCAACCTCTGGATAAACAATTGCCGCAAACATACCATCAGGAACCGGGAGTGAGATCACATCCAAAGGTTCGTAACTGCGTACCAGCACAAAGCCGCCCATAATTGCCGGAGCAACGTTATCGGCATGGCCATAGCCGCAGGCAATTTCTTCGCCTTTCATGGCAAAAGGAACTAGTTCTTTAGCGGTTAGTAAATTTCCCATTAGTTGGTTAATGGCATATAAACCTGCAACGGTACTTGCCGAGCTAGAGCCCAAACCACTGCCAATTGGCATTTTCTTGTGCAGTTCTATTTCTACGCCAACATCTTCACGCTTTATATGGCTTAGGTAGTGCTTTACCGAAGCGCTTACGGTATTTTTATCGCTATTTAGCGGAAGTTTGCCCTCATCGCCAGTAATTTTTAGCAGGCGCACACCGGGCTCTTCAACCAAGCGCATCACTACTTCATCTCCAGGAGCATTTACTGCAAAGCCAAGTACATCGAAACCACACACTACGTTGGCCACAGTTGCTGGGGCGAAGACACGAATTTCAACCCCTAAATCCCCTAAAGGGGACTTTGACTGTTTATCGCTCATATATTGTAAACTCTCTTTTTCTAAATTTTGTATTTCCATTATGTTTTGAGTTCCCCCTTCAGGGGGCTAGGGGGTTTTGGTAGCTACGTTAATGATATCTGCAAATACACCTGCTGCGGTAACTTCGGCACCAGCACCTGGGCCTTTCACTACCATTGGGCGGAATTTATACCTATCGGTTACGAAAGAAATGATATTGTCGGCACCAGATAGGGCATAAAAAGGATGGTCTTCACCAACCATTTGCAAGCTAATTTCTACTTTTTCATTTTCTAGTTTACCAATGTAACGCAGTACTTTTTTCTCGCTCTCGGCAGTGTTTTTTAAATTCTCGAAATACGCCGCGTTCTTCTTCAGCTCCTCATAAAACGATTCTACTGTATCTGCTTTCAAGCAGGCTTCAGGTAAAATGTTATCGATTTTTACATCTTCAGCTTCTAACGGATAACCAGCGTCTCTGGCTAAAATTAGCATTTTACGCATAAAATCTTTGCCGTTCAAATCGTCGCGAGGGTCTGGTTCGGTGTAACCCAAATCTTGCGCTTCTTTCACAATATCGTAAAAGGCTTTGTCGCCTTTAAAACTGTTAAATATGAACGATATTGTTCCTGATAAGATTGCCTCAATTTTATCGATTCTATCGCCGCTCATCATCAGGTTTTTCAAGGTGCCGATAATGGGCAAGCCTGCGCCCACGTTGGTTTCGTAATAGAAATCTACCCCATGTTTTTTAGCGGTATCTTTAAATAATTTGTATTGGGCAAATTCTGCGGAATTGCCTTTTTTATTGCAGGCAACTATGGAAACGCTGCTTTCAAATACCTGCTTGTAAAATGGAATTGGCGCTTCGCTAGCAGTATTGTCAACAAAAACGCTGTTGGCCAAATTTAACGACTGCATTTTAGCTACAAACTCTGATAAGTTGGCTTGCTCGCCATTCTTTTCTAGTTTAGACTCCCAAGAATCTAAATCAATTCCATTGGCATCAAAAAGCATTTTACGGGTATTGGCAATGCCCACAACTTTTACTTGCAAGTCGTTTTTCTCGGCCAAGAATTGCGTTTGCTCTTTAATTTGTTTGAACATTGTTTTGCCGATGTTTCCGGTACCCAGGCAATACACGTTTAGGGTGCGTTTCAAGTCGGTGTAGAACGCATCGTGAACGGCATTTAACGCTTTTGGTAAATCGTCTTTACCAATAATTACCGAGATGTTGTATTCTGAAGAACCTTGTGCAATAGCACGAACATTGATGCCGTTACGTCCCAATGCGTGGAACAAACGGCCGCTCATGCCCGGGGTGCGCTTCATGTTTTCGCCAACAATGGCGAGTACTGCTAAATCGCCTTCTACTTCTGGGTAAGCTAATTTTCCGGCTGCTAATTCTAGTTCAAATTCTTTATTGATGATGGTTACCGCTCTTGCCGCATCTGCCGGATTAACCGCAAAAGTGATACTGTGCTCTGAAGACGATTGGGTAATTAAAACAATGTTGATTTGCTCTCTTGAAAGTAGCGAAAACAAGCGGCCACTGAAACCTGTTTTGCCCACCATGCCGCTTCCGCTCAAATTTATAATACTAATCTGGTTGATTGAGGAAATGCCTTTGATAGGCAGCTCAGAAGATTTGATATTGCTACGGATGAAAGTTCCAGGAAACTCTGGCTCGAAAGTATTTCTAATTACCAATGGAATTTTCTTTGCAAATGCAGGCACCATGGTTGGCGGGTAAATTACTTTAGCACCGAAATAACTTAACTCCATTGCTTCGATATAGCTCAGTTCATCTAATGAGAAAGCTTTTTTAACAATACGAGGGTCTGCAGTCATCATGCCGTTTACATCGGTCCAAATTTCTATTTCTTCTGCATCTAAAGCAGCGCCCCAAATGGCTGCGGTATAATCAGAACCACCACGCCCTAATGTGGTAATCTGGTTTGCTGCGTTGCTAGCGATAAAACCAGTAACGAACAAAACCTTGTCGTTGTTTTCTTCGTAAAATTCTTTAATTAGCGCGTCGGTAAGCTTAAAATCTACACGGGCACTGCCAAAATCGCTATCAGTTTTAATTAGTTTAGAACCATCAACGTATAACGAATTATCGAAATATTGTGTAGCAATATGTGCCACCATACTGTTAGCGCATCTTTCGCCAAAACTTACAATGAAATCTTTGGTGCGTAAGCTCAACTCTTTTAAGCTCGAAACTGCTTGTAGGGCATCTTCTAACTCGTTAAAATGAATTTTTAATTTAGTTAAGATTGGGTTTTGAGCGGCTGCTGGCAATAATGCTTTTACTACATCGAAATGTTTTTGCTCGATGCCTTTTAACTGCTCTTGATAGTTTTCACCTTTTTCGGCTAGTTCCGCCATTTCTAGAAGAAGGTTGGTTACGCCGCTCATGGCCGATAATACAACTATCGGGTTAGCATTTTTTCTTTCTTCTTTTACGAGCTTTAGAAGGGTTTTAATGTTTTCGGTCGTACCTACGGATGTACCACCAAATTTGAGGACTTTCATTGATTTCGTTATTTGTTTTTAATGTAATGAAGCTGTTTTTGATTGTATTTTATTTTTGATTGTGCCAATCAAGCCGGTTTCATTGTTTGTTTATGGTTAAAAAAAAAGCGCCCCGATTTTTATCGGGACGCTTTTTGTGTTTTTTATATTTTTTCAATTTTACACAAGGTTGCTCCCGATAGCTTGGCTGCCGGTAATAATAATTGTGGTAATAATTGAAGAGTTTAAAATCATCGTTTTGGGTATAGTGTATTTTTTATATTACAAAGAAGG
Organism: Pedobacter sp. UBA4863; assembly: GCF_002399615.1. GTDB lineage: Bacteria > Bacteroidota > Bacteroidia > Sphingobacteriales > Sphingobacteriaceae > Pedobacter. The sequence goes on from NZ_DHDZ01000059.1 coordinate 127,463, forward strand.
ATATTATTTTTTATAAAAGCAAGTGTTTGTGTTAATTTTTTAAAAATTTATTGCATGTTTTGCAAAGTTGGTTGTTTTGGTGGTTTAAAATTGAAAATATTTCAATGTTGTTGCTCGTGTTTACAACGCCTTCTCAAAACATAGGCTGTTAGCTATATTCTTCCTTGGGTCGTCATTTTTTCGTAATTTAGCTTTACTCTCAATTTTAGGATAATCTATCCTAAAAACAAATCTCCAAATATTTTACAAGTCCACCTCAACTCCACCTTAAGTCCACGTTGAGTGCACCTCAGGTTCACCTATACCGTAGCCTTGCAGGTGTGTTGCCCTAATATACCCGTATCTATCTAGCCACAGCTATGCCATTTTTTGTTGTTTAAGAGGGTAGGTTATTTGCTAGCAATACAATAGGCACAAGTTCTGTTGCAGTTCAGCATCAGCTTTTAAGATCATTTCTAGTGCATTATTAATCGAAGTTAAGGAACTAATTCAGTGAAACCTGGATTGGGAGAGGTAGTTCTTTTAATGGAAAAAGTGATGAGTTAAGCTTGTAACTCCAAGATAGCTTTAAAAGGGTTTGATTATCGATAAATTGGCTTTTTCTTAGTACTTTTGCCCGCATATTAAACCAAGATATTCCTGATAACGATTTATTAAAAATAAAAATGATGAAAAACACTGCTTTAACCGAAAAACATATTGCCCTTGGTGCTAAAATGGTTCCTTTTGCTGGCTATAATATGCCTGTGCAATATGAAGGTATTAATGTAGAACACGCTACTGTTCGTAATACCGTTGGTGTTTTTGATGTAAGCCACATGGGCGAGTTTATCCTTAAGGGAGAGCATGCTTTAGATTTAATTCAGCGTGTAACCAGTAACGACGCATCGAAACTTTATGATGGTAAAATTCAATATTCGTACCTGCCAAACGAAGATGGAGGTATTGTAGATGATTTATTGGTTTATCGTATAGATGAGAAAACTTATATGTTGGTGGTAAATGCTTCTAATATTGATAAAGATTGGAATTGGATCCAGAAATTCAACAATAAAGGGGTAGAAATGCACAACATTTCTGATCAGACTTCTTTATTGGCGATCCAAGGTCCAAAAGCGGCAGATGCCTTACAGTCGTTAACTGATATGGATTTGGCCTCGATGGAATATTATACCTTCAAAAAAGGTAAGTTTGCAGGTGTAGATAATGTGCTGGTTTCAGCTACTGGTTATACGGGTGCGGGTGGTTTCGAGATTTATTTTGAGAACCAATACGCCGATCAAATTTGGGAAGCTGTTTTTGAAGCGGGTGCTGAGTTTGGGATTAAACCAATTGGTTTGGGTGCTCGTGATACCTTACGTTTAGAAATGGGTTTCTGTTTGTACGGAAATGATATTGATGAGACTACATCGCCCCTTGAAGCTGGTTTAGGTTGGGTAACTAAGTTTACCAAAGAATTTACTAACTCGGCGGCTTTGTTGGCACAAAAAGAAGCAGGGGTGGCCCGTAAGTTGGTAGGTTTCGAGATGATTGACAGAGGTATCCCTCGTCATGATTATATCGTAGTTGATGCAGAGGGCAATCAAATTGGTAAGGTAACTTCAGGAACGCAATCGCCATCGCTGCAAAAAGCTATTGGTATTGCTTATGTAACTAAAGATTTTGCCAAAGAAGGTACAGAGATTTTTATCGACATTAGAAATAACAAAGTAAAAGCTAAAATTGTAAAGTTTCCTTTTCTTAAGAAATAGGTTATACGTTTTAAGTTGTAAGTTCTACGTTCTGGGCTTACAACTTAAAACGTATCACTTAAAACGTATCACTTAAAAATGCCAAAAATAGAAGTTTGTTTAACGCCCGCTCTGCTAAATTTATATGCTATCGAGCATAGTATTGTGGTTGTTATCGATATTTTGAGGGCAACTTCTTCCATTACTTACGGTATAGAAAATGGGGCAGCAGCAATTATTCCGGTGATGAATGTGGAAGATTGTTTAAACTATGCTGATAAGGGTTGTTTGTTGGCAGCCGAGCGTAATGGCGAAGTAGTTAAGGGCTACGATTTTGGGAATTCGCCTTTTTCTTACACTGCCGATAAAGTAGCTGGAAAAACCATTGTGTTAACTACCACCAATGGTACCAAGGCCATGCGCATGGCCCAAGAAAGGGCACACCAAGTAATTGTAGGTTCGTTTCTTAACCTAACTTCGGTTTGTAATTATCTTAAAAAAGAGAATAAAGATGTGTTGCTCCTTTGTGCAGGTTGGAAAGATAATTTTAATTTGGAAGATACTTTATTTGCTGGTGCTGTGGTAGAACAGTTGCAAAATGATTTTACCGTAGGCGATGATTCTAGTGTGGCTGCGTTAGATATGTATCAATTGGCTAAAGGTGACTTACGAGCGTATTTGAAGAAATCTTCGCACAGTCACCGTTTGATAAAATTGAACATCGAAGAAGATGTACAGTTTTGTTTAAAAACAGATGTGTGTAAAACTATTCCGGTTTTGGAGGGTGAAAAACTGATCTCCCTAGCAACCTAAAGAGGGAGTTAGCAAATTATAAATTAATAGTGCGCTAGAAAACAAAGTTTCCTTTAGGTGATTTGGGAGTTCATTAACTGCCTAAAACTCTCGCTACTTTTAATTGTTTTTAATGCTTCTTCGTGGGCCAACCAATAAATGGTTTCGGCTTTTTTAGTGTCAAAAGTACTGATCTCGCCCATTCCCTTTGGTTCAATCATCAAATTGCAGCATTTAGATTTTCTTTCCATGTCGTGATTGATTGACATAATGCCCGTTCGTTGCATTAACCGGGTAATACCTACAATTTTATTTACAGACCTTAAATGGTTGCAGGTAGAACCAATAATGTAATCAACTTTGTTTAACAAGGGTTCTACAGGGAAGTTGTTTAGCACGCCACCATCTACGTACATTTGCCCATCCATCATAATGGGCTTAAATACCCCAGGAATACAGCACGAGGCATGTATGGCTCTAATTAAAGGGCCTTTGGTAAAGTAGGCTACATTGCCCTCGCTAAAATTGGTGGTGCAAATGGTAAGTGGAGTTTTTAAATCTTCGATGTGCGCAGGCAAGTACGTTTTGAAAATATCTCCGGTTCTTTCAATATTTATTAAGCCTAATGATCCAAAGGCTGGGCGTATAAATTTAATTAGCTTCGTTTTCATGAAGATATTAAAAGTTTCTTCGGGGTCAATTCCGGCGGCATAAAAAGCCCCAGCAATAGCACCTGCGCTTGTGCCTGTAATATGGCTAAACTGAATGCCTGTTTTTTTGAGTGCACTAAGTACACCTAGATGGGCAATGCCTCTTACCCCGCCTCCGCTTAATACAATACCAACTTTCATGTTTAGTTAATGTGATGATTTGTTAATTCGATAATGTGATAATTGATAGTTTGAAAATGCGATAATTAGCTAATTATGGTATCGGCCAATTACTTCATTAGTTTAGGTTTATACTTCGATTTGGTCAATATCTTCTGCGCATCGGTATCGGCCATTAATTGTTGCAAAGTAATTTCTGGGTTTTCTTTCATGTATTTGCGTACAATTTGCCAGCCTGTCCAAACTCCTAATTTTGGTGCCGATGCATTGTTTTCTCCCAAGCCTGGCGTAAATGGGCCCTCGCTTAAATAAACTTGTATTTTAGTGTAATCAGTTTCGTAAAGGAGGTTGTTTTCTAAGTAAAAAGCCCAAATTTCACTCTCAAACTCTTTACACCAAGTTAATTGCTTTGCTGTATAGCCAATTTTTACACTGTCGGGCAAATGATTTGGCAGCACTTGTTCCATAAAGTAGAGCACTTTTCCATTGTAGATCATTTTTGCCAACAGGCTGCGGTCTTCATCTTGTTCTTTAAATAAGGTCTCTCTAGCGTAGTATTCGCTTACACGGGGCACAATATATTCGGGGGTAAATCTTCTAGACACATATAGCGGAATGCTGTGTACCAAGGCACCATAAAATTTACTGTCTTTGCCCAAAAACATATCTAAACCAATGCCCACATAGTTGTCGCCAATTGGCGTTTGGTATGCAAAACCAGATAGAAAACCGATAAAGCGTGGAATTGGAGCCTTGGGGTAATAGTACTTCATGTACTTAAAAGTTTCGGTAAGTGCTTTTTCTGTTTTGTCAAGGTTCGGAAAAACGCTATCTACCTCGTGGTTAAGATGGGTGTAGGCTTTATTTTTGTCTTCATAGAGCCCTTGCAATATTTGTTGGCGAGTATAACTTTCGTTGCCCACCATTTTGAAGATGAAATCTTCGTAAAACGCTCCGTATTTCTTGTGTAATAGGCTATCGGTTAGTTGAATTGGCTTTCCTCTTAGGTTGTAAAGGTCTTTGTCAAATCGCTCTATCTTTATATCGAGATTTATATGGCCTACATTGGGCTTTTTGTTTTCACTGCACGAAAAAAAAAGCATAGCACATAGAAAAAATAAATAACTTTGGCAAAGTTTGGTTTTATGTATCATTGCTAACAAATATATAAAACGAATATGAACTGTAGTTATCAGATTATTGCATAATATTGAAAACATAAATATTTTACTTATGAAAAGAACATTATTAGCGTTATTATTTTCAATCACCTCTGCAAGTTTATTTGCGCAAGAGGCATCGCAGGTTAGATTAGGGCTTACGGCACATCCAAATTTTGGTTTTTTAAAAGTGGAGAACGGCGAGGGAAGTGGTTTAAGCACGGGCTTTACTTATGGTTTAATGAGCGATTTTGAATTTGCCGAAAATTATTGCTTTGCAACAGGGTTAACGGTAACCAGCGTTAACGGAGCGGGTAAAATCATTAATTATCAGCCTTATCATAATGCTTCGGCAGGGCAAACAGCCTATGATGTAAAGTATAAAATGCAATATTTGCAGATACCACTTTCTATTAAATTAAAAACCGACGAAAAGGACGATATGAAATGGTACGGCCAGTTTGGCCTAACTACCGATTTTAGGATTGGTGCCCGCCAAGATGTAGAACAAGCAAATACTCCTTTGGCAGAAGATCTTAAGGCTACCAATAATACCAAGTTTTTAAGAGCAGGAATGCTTATTGGTGGTGGCGTAGAGTATCGCTTAAGTGGAAAAACGAGTTTGTTGGGCGGAATTACCTATAATAATGGTTTAACCAATATTGCTAAAAAACCGCATACGGTTAAAAATCATTATGTAGCATTAAATATTGGCGTATTTTTTTAGTAGCCGATTAAAATATTTGATTGATGAAACAAGCCTTAATTAAGGCTTGTTTTTTTATTTTTGTACTATGAAAATTGCATTGGCACAACTTAACTACCATATCGGTAATTTCGAAAATAATACACAAAAAATTATTTCCAATATTGCTTTGGCAAAGCTAAAAGGGGCAGATGTTGTCGTGTTTGCAGAGTTGGCAATTTGTGGTTACCCGCCACGCGATTTTCTGGAGTTCGAAGATTTTATATCGCTCTGCGAAAAAGCTGCGCAAGAGATTGCAAAACATTGTACAGGTATAGCTTGTATTGTGGGCTTGCCTGCTAAAAATCCGGTACTAGCAGGTAAAGACTTGTTTAATGCCGCTTATTTTATTGCCAATGGCGAAGTGAAGCAAATTGTAAAGAAAGCTTTGTTGCCTACGTACGATGTGTTTGATGAATATCGCTATTTTGAGCCTAATACAGTTTTTGATTGTGTGGATTATGAAGGCAAAAAAATTGCGTTGACCATTTGCGAAGACCTTTGGAACATCAATGATGATCCACTATACGTTTCTTGCCCAATGGATGAGCTGATTAAGCAGCAGCCCGACTTGATGATTAACATTGCGGCTTCGCCATTTGATTACGGGCACGATGAAGACCGCATAAAAGTACTTTCTGATAATGCCAAAAAATATCAGTTGCCTTTATTTTATGTAAACCAGGTTGGTGCACAAACAGAAATTATTTTTGATGGGGGCTCTTTGGTATTTGATGAAGAAGGTTCGCTAAAAGCAGAAATGAAGTACTTTGAGGAAGATCTACAGGTTTTCGATTTGGAAGAAATAGCGCATGTAAAGAACAAATATCCAGCGGCAGAAAGAACTTCAGATATTGAACAAATACACGACGCATTAGTTTTGGGTATCAAAGATTATTTTGCAAAATCAGGTTTTCAAAAAGCCGTTTTGGGACTTTCTGGTGGTATAGATTCGGCTGTGGTTTGTGCTTTGGCATGTAGGGCTTTAGGTGCCGAAAATGTGATGGCTGTTTTAATGCCTTCTAAATATTCTACAGACCACTCGGTACAAGATGCTTTGGATCTGGTAAATAACATTGGCTGCAAGCACGAAATTATTCCAATTGCAGCAGCTGCCGATGCTTTTGATCTCATGTTGGCAAAACCTTTCGAAGGGTTGGCGTTTAACTTGACGGAAGAGAATATCCAAGCTCGTTGCCGCGGAATTGTAGTAATGGCTATGTCTAATAAGTTTGGCTATATTTTGCTCAATACTTCGAACAAAAGTGAGTGTGCTGTTGGTTACGGAACTTTGTACGGTGATATGTGTGGCGCCATTAGCGTTATTGGCGATGTTTATAAAACACAGGTTTTTAATTTGGCCAGATACATTAATAAGGATAGAGAGATTATTCCAGTTAATACGATCGTTAAACCACCATCGGCAGAGTTAAGGCCAGATCAAAAAGACTCTGATTCGTTGCCCGAATACGATATTTTAGATCAAATCCTATATCAACACATAGAACTTAAGAAAGGCTCGAAAGAGATTATTGCCCAAGGTTTTGAGGAAACTTTAGTGAAACGCATTTTGCGCATGGTAAATTTGGCAGAGTTTAAACGTTATCAAACCCCGCCAATTTTAAGGGTATCGCCTAAAGCTTTTGGCATGGGCAGGCGTATGCCAATTGTTGGCAAGTATATGGACTAGGGAGGTGTACGATTTTAGACTGACGAATTACGATTGAGTTCTATAATAGCAGCGTAATGGTAGTGCTGCAGTTGAACTGTATTCCTGCCTGTCCCAAATTTACTTCGGGGCTTTCATTTTCCGATTTAACATTGGGCTCCACCACTATAATTAGGGCTGTAATTAAGGTTTAGTAACCCGTCATTACGAGTTTACTAAGCAATCTGGTAAATACTTAAACAGGTGCCTCTTCCTGGTCGGCCTCGGGTTTTTTAATTCTCGCTGCAGTTAAATTCTGCAACAACAATAAACCAATACCGATCATGATCGAAACATCGGCCATGTTAAAAATACCTGTTCTAAACAGTACGAAATCCATGTGTAGGAAATCGGTTACCGAGCCATAAACAATCCTATCGTAGATGTTGCCAATGCCACCGCCAATTAAAAAGCAAATACCAATTTGCATTAAACGTGGCAAATGTTTGTTAGAATACAAGAACCATAAGCCATAGGCCAGTACCAAAGTGGGTAAAACGGTAAGTACTATAATTCTAATAATTTCGGGCAAATTACTTCCTGCACTTAAAAATGCACCAGTATTTTCTACCAAGGTTAAAGTAAAACGATCTTTTATAACTTCAATTTGTTCGTAAGGCTCAATGTTTTTTCTGGCAATTACTTTAGAAAATTGGTCGCAACCTAAATTTAAGGCTACGATAAGTAGGAGGAAAGCGAATTTTAAGGAGGTTTTACTTTTGATCATTTATTTAGTTTTATAAGTGTAGCCACAAATGCACAGATGAAATATCAAATTAGAAAATATCTTCGCATCTGTGGCAGACTATTATTTCAAAATCCATTTTTTTACTAGGATGAACAAAGCTGCTATTGCTGCAAAACCAATACATAATTTGGCTATCAAATCGCCATAATTTACGTAGAAAGTTATTTCATCGTTTAGGTTGATGTCTGCTTTTAATGCGGTGCGTGTCCACCATTTACTTTGCTGTACTACATCGCCACGTTGGTTAATAAAGCCCGAAATACCGGTATTTGCCGAACGTACTACATATCTTCTGGTTTCGATTGAACGAAGTTTTGCGTATAACAAATGTTGATCTTTACCTGAAGTATTGCCCCACCAACCATCGTTGGTAATTACGGCAATAAACTGCGCACCTTGTTTAACCGAGCCTGCCACCCAATGGCCCCAAATAGACTCGTAGCAAATTACAGGTGCAACGCCAATGCCGCTGTAAGCATAAAAAACACCTGGTTCTTCTTGCCAGCCCCAGCTAGAAACACTTCCGCCCAATTTGCTAAATACCGGTGCAAGAAAAGAAAAAGCTTTTGGGAAAGGCATTTTCTCTACACCTGGTACCAATTTAGATTTGTGGTAAAAAGCTACACTAGCAGAGTTTTCTATTTGTATGGCAGCATTGAAGTGGTCATAAAATCCGCCATTTGGATTTTCTTTTGCCGATATTGTTCTCTTGTCGTGGTAAAACCGAACACTTTCTATACCTGTAATTAATGTTCCGTTTTTGTATTTTGATAAAAATTGTTGCGCTTGTAAGTATTCGGGATTACTTCTTATCCTTTCTTCATCGGCATAATTCGGGATAGCCGTTTCTGGCCAAATGAAATATTCGGTGTTGGTTTGTGCAATCGAATCTGAAAGTTTGGTTAAGATACTAAGCTGCTCGGTGGAAGAAGTAGTGCCGTATTTCTCGTATGGGTCGATATTTGGTTGTACTGTAACTACGTTTACAGGTACACTTTTTTCTTCGTAGTTTTTATAGCGATAAATGGAATATCCGATAGGTAAAAGCAATAGTAATGCCCAAATGCCTGCTAGTTTGTACTGCTTTTGAGATTTGATTTGTTGGTAGGCTTCGAAAGCTAAGATGTTACTCAGTAGAATCCATAAGGAGCCGCCATAAACTCCCGTAAATTCATACCACTGCACAACTTGGTGCATGCCTGCAAAGCCATTGCCTAAAGTCATCCAGGGGAAAGCTAAATCCCAAGTTTGGTGCAAATACTCCATGCTAATGTAAAAAGCAATTAATGAGCTATAGCCAATCCATTTTTTATTGGTGTAGGTGCTTAATCTGTAATACATCCAAAAGGCAAAGGTCATTAATAAAGCTCCCAGTCCGTAAGGGATAAGGGAAACCAACAGAGATACAATGGTGCCAACAAATCCTGTATTTACAGCATTAATGGAATTAAAAACCCAGTAAATAGAGGCTGTGTTCCAAATTAAAAAGGTTAAACCTGCGGTAAGGAATACTTTCTTGCCAGTCTTTTTATCAGAAGTGTTTGTGATTTGCTTTAAAGCAATTAGCAGAGGCACTAAGCCTACAAAAAGTAGCGGTGCAAGCCAATTATGTGGCGGCCAAGCCAACCACATGATAAATGCACTAAGAAGTGCTAAAAGGTAATTTTGTTTGAGTTTCATTCGTATTTATCACAGTGCATTTCATAGCACGTTATTTCGACGAAGAGTGAGGAGAAAGCTAACAAGATCGCAAGTTGCTAGATTTCTCACTGCACTTTGTTCCGTATCGAAATGACGGTAAGTATATTACATGCTATCTAAAATTGCCGCTTTTTTGTGTTCGTACTCTTCGCGAGTAATCAGTTGCTTATCGTACAATGTTTTTAACTTGATGAGTTTTTGCTCAATTTCATCTTCTTTATTACCTAACTCAACACCGGTGGTTTCTGGAATTACAATGGCGTCTTCAATGGGTAAATCAATTACTTGTGGCGTGGCTGGAATGTTAAATGAAGATGCGGTTGCTCTGTTTTCTTCTAGCTTTTGCTGTCTAAGTAATTCTTTGTATTCTTCTAATTGTTGGTTTGCCGCTTGGTGCAACTTGCGTACTTGCACTTTCGGAATAAAATCGGTTACAATATTTTCTCCCGACTGTGGTACGCAAATAAATTTGGAGCCTAATAAACCTTCTTTAAAGGAAACTTCTTTAATGTTTTTCCAAGAAATATCCTTAAAGTTCATGGTTAGGCCCAAGTTAGTAGGCGAGCAGTAAAAAATTCTTTTATTGCTGATGGCAATGCAGTCTGGCAACAAGTTTACCGCTGGTTTTTTCTGTACGGCTAGGTATAAAATTTCTTCTCCGCTGGTTAATAAATCGTTTAATTTTCCAGCTACTTTTTCTACGGCTTTCGGGTCTTGTTCGTCGGCCAAAAATCTATCGATGTTAATCATGGTTTTCTTTTACTCCGTATTTATCTTTGTTCTTTGCTCTTTTATCCTTATTCTCATTTCCACCAACACAAATTACGAATTCTCCTTTTAAAATATTGTTTTCAAAATGTGATTTTACTTCTATAACTGTGCCACGAACGTTTTCTTCGTACAATTTACTTAACTCTCGGCTAACGCAAACTTGTCTGTCCTCCCCAAAAAACTCGGCAAACTCGGTTAATGTTTTTAGCAAGCGGTGTGGACTTTCGTAAAAAATCATGGTTCTTTCTTCTTCCGCTAATTGCTTTAATCTTGTTTGTCTGCCTTTCTTTACTGGCAGAAATCCTTCGAACACAAATTGGTCGTTAGGTAAACCTGAGTTAACCAAGGCAGGAACAAAAGCTGTAGCTCCAGGCAAGCAAGTAATTTCAATTTCATGCTTAATTGCTTCTCTAACTAGGAAAAAGCCCGGGTCGGAAATAGCAGGTGTACCTGCATCAGAAATTACGGCAATGTTTTGTCCTTCTTTTAGGAACTTGATAATTTCGGCAGTTGCCTTGTGCTCGTTATGTTGATGGTGTGCGAAAACTCGTTTATCGATACCGAAATGTTTTAACAAAGGTGCACTGGTACGCGTGTCTTCCGCCAAAATCAAATCCACCTCTTTTAAAATACGAATAGCCCTAAAAGTCATGTCTTCTAGGTTGCCAATAGGTGTAGGTACAAGGTAAAGTTTACCATTCATAGATGTGAGATTTTAGATATGAGCTATGAGATGAAAAGTAAAAATCTAGGCTTGTCATACCTTCAACCTTTCTGCCTTTTACCTTTCGCCTTTAAAAACTATCTTTGTCAAAAATTATAAATAATGCTGCAAGTTAACTATATCCGCGAAAATAGAGAGAAAGTTTTAGAGCGATTGAGCGTTCGTAACTTTAAACAAGTAGAATTGGTAGATCAGATCATCGCTGTAGATGAGGAACGCCGCTCTACGCAGTCCTCTTTGGATAATTTGCAGGCAGAAGCCAATGCCGCGGCTAAACAAATTGGCGAGTTGATGCGCAATGGCAAAAAAGAAGAAGCCGAAGCCATTAAAGCCAATACCGCAGCTCATAAAGAGAAAATTAAAGAACAGAACGAGCAGTTAACAATTTTAGAAGAAAACCAACAGGCCTTAATTGTACAGTTGCCAAACTTGCCTTACCATTTGGTTAAAGCAGGCAGCACAGCCGATGATAATGAGGTGGTTTATACGCATGGCGAGCCATCGGCTTTGCCAGAAAATGCTTTGCCACATTGGGAGCTAGCTGCCAAATATGATATTATTGATTTTGAATTGGGCGTGAAAATTACTGGTGCTGGTTTCCCGGTTTACAAAGGAAAAGGAGCGAGGTTGCAACGTGCTTTGATCAATTTCTTTTTAGACCACGCTACTGCTGCGGGTTACAAAGAAATGCAAGTGCCACATTTGGTAAATGCTGCTTCGGGCTTTGGTACTGGGCAATTGCCAGATAAAGAGGGGCAAATGTACCATGTTGGTGTAGATGATTTATACCTAATTCCTACGGCAGAGGTGCCTGTAACGAATTTGTACCGCGATGTGATTTTGAAGGAAGAAGACCTGCCAATTAAAAATACAGGCTATACCCCTTGTTTTCGTAGAGAGGCGGGTTCTTATGGCGCTCATGTACGTGGCTTAAACCGCTTGCACCAATTTGATAAAGTGGAAGTGGTTCAAATTACTCATCCTGAGAAATCTTACGAAACTTTGGAAGACATGAGCCAGTACGTACAATCGTTGCTAAAAGAGCTTGGCTTGCATTACCGTGTGTTGCGTTTATGCGGTGGCGATATGGGCTTTACCTCGGCCATGACTTACGATATGGAGGTTTGGAGTGGGGCGCAACAACGCTGGTTAGAGGTTTCTTCTGTATCAAACTTTGAAACTTACCAAAGTAACCGTTTAAAGTTGAGGTTTAAAGGCAAGGAAGGAAAAACGCAATTGGCGCATACGTTAAACGGAAGTGCCTTGGCTTTGCCTCGTATTGTGGCTTCAATTTTAGAAAACTATCAAACAGCTCAGGGAATTAAAATTCCGGAAGCTTTAGTAAAATACACTGGTTTCGATATTATCGATTAAAATAACGTGAGTTTTGGATGTTTGTATTATAATTCAAGTATTTAGAGCTGTGTTGATTGAAAAATGATTAGATAGATTCTTAAAAGCTGATGCTGAAATAAATTCAGCATGACGATTTAGAAGAGGATTAATCGACCTTGAGGTAGAGAATCATATCTACCATTAATTGGTCTTTCAACGAAATAAGCCCCATCATTTTTTTGAGAGGCTTTATTTTGTAATCCCTCAGCGAAATTGGGTGCGAGCTGCTACAGCGATAAATGCCTTTCAATTTGTTGTAATTGAATTGTAGCGTATCGGTACGTTTCTCACCGGCAATAGTAATATCTACGGTGGCTAAAGCCGTTCCATTGTCGTTATTGTAGTTTTTAACGAAGTTAATCTTATTTAATGCAATGCTGATGTTTGGATAAACACGGTAGTTCATCATGTTCCGGTAATCCCTGTCCATCAAATTATTGCCCGAACTAAATGCGGTAACTGCTGCATCTAGTTTCGCGTTTTTAAGCTGGAGCATATTCTTCGCTGAGCTTGCTTTTACCGAATTGCTGCCCAATTTTAGTGCTTTCTCGTAAGTAAAAGTGAATTTGTTTACGTTAGAGTTGCCTTTAAGTAAGATGCTGCTTTCGGGAAGAATAATTAACTGATATTCTTGTTCATCGACTATTTTGAGGAACAGCAAGAAAAAAACACCTAATAACTGAGGGATAAATGCGCTCATTTTTGTTGAATTGAAAGAATGGGGGAAGAAAATTGGCTAAAAAGCCGCTCCTTAAACGAGATAAAGAGCGGCTTAAGCCATCACTATTCAACTATTAACTAAAATTCTCTTTTAGAAACCTACACTTGCTTCGAACATCATGCCTTTGAATTTACCTTCAGACAATAAGTTCGCCGCTGGGTAGTCGTTATATTTTTGGTTTACATATTCTGCTTTTAGCACCATGTTTTTGGTTACAAACCACCCGGCACTTGCTTGTACGCGGTTTACTTTCACATCGTTTGCAATACCCGGAAGCGCTGCGGTAACGGTGTTGTAGCGTAAACCAACAAATAGGTCTTCGTTTTTGCAGAAACGGTAAACGGCTTCTACCGCCATTTGGCTAACATCTCTTTTTACAGTTTCGGTAATTGCTTTACCTTTGGCAACCTCATAGGTTCCGAACAGTTCTAAACCTTGGTATTTGATGAAAGGGTTAATCATAAACGCAGTTACCTGACGGCTAAACCCCGGGCGTACATTGCCAGACCAAGCGTTGGTAATGGCGGTAACCCCGGCAGCTTTTGGTTCTAACACCATGTAATACCTAGAGCCGCCTCTATCGCCAGTGTATAAAGTGTTGCTAGCAGCACCATTATTGTGATATACCGAGCCTGTTAAACGTACCCTTAAATCGTTGTTTAACTGTTTGTCGTACCCTAATTTTCCAATAAATGACGGGTTACGGGTAGGCGCATCAGAAATTTCTCCTTTAATTTCGCCATTATGGATCGCGGCAACTGCTAAAAAGCCATCTTTTTGGAAATCAATCTCGGCACCAATCTCCGTGGTAAAGCCATCTAAAATATAGTTTCCTATAAAAGGGTTGTACAAAGAGTGGCCATTGTCTGTTCTGCGGAAATGCGCATCACCATAGTTCACTTCATAGTGTCCAATTTTAACGGTTACATATTTAAATACTTCATCAAGTACCGGAGAGTTTATTGGCGAAGCATCAATTTGGGCAAAGCCGCCTTTTACCCAAGTTTCTTGGTGGTGGCGGGCAGATAAGTAAGAAATGAGGTTCAATCTAATGCCTTTGGCCAATTGCGCATCGATATTTAAGTTAGCGGTAGCCAAGTTAAAGCCACTGCGCAAGTTATAAAGAGGTGTAGTGCCTGTAGAATTATTGCTGTGTTTCAATGCCTGGAACTGTTGTGTAAAGCCAGCGCCAATTCTCACTTTCACATCATCAAAAGGTATGGTGTCGGTTTTAGGGGTTTCAAAAACATTAATTCCTGCTTTATCGTAAGGTCTTAAATTTTGTATTTTGGCTTGTTGAGCAAACGCCGTTCCCGCTACTGTAACAAAAACTGCGGCAAGTAAAAGTGGTTTCATTTTAATTAAGATTTTTATGGTAAACTAATTAGTCGTTTTTAAAGGATGCGTTGAATACAATAGTTATTTCATCGCCAGTTTTAATGGTGCCGAGTAACGCCTTTGGTGGTGTTACACCGAAAGAGGTCATTTTAAAAGAGGTGCTTCCTTTAACTACAATTCCGTTAGCAGTAAGGGTTGCAGTGGCCGGAAAACTAATGGGTTTTTGGCTGCCTGCAATGGTTAAATTTCCTTTGGCTACAAAATCGGCTTTGCCTGGGCCCGCTTTTAAATTGCTAATGTCTGTAAGTACAAAAGTGATTTTTGGAAATTTATCTGCATTTAAGGCTTTGTAAGTATTTTTGTCCATGCCTGCTTCGTAGTAATTGCCATTTTCTTTAATGCTTTTCATAGATTTTACTACCAATTGCAAATCAACAGCAGTAATGTCTTTTAAAGTAAGGGCATTTGCCGAGTAAGAAATATCGCCACTAAATTGTTCGGTTTTGCAGCGCCAGTCGTGTAGTGATGAGGTGCCTTTTACAAGAATAGCACTCTCTTTTAAGCTTATTTTTGCAGTTTGTGCATGGCCAATTAAGGCAAAAAATGGAAGGATGGCTAAGACAATCCAGCGTGATTTAAAAGTCTTCATAGCATTTAATATTTATACCATAAAGGTCTTACTAAATAAACTTGGGCGTGATGATAAGGCTCATCTCATAAAATGATGCTGCTTATAAAGACAATGATTAAGGTCATAAAAAAAGCCAGGCTGTGTTCCCGGCTTCTCTATAATGCAATTTTACGTTATAAAATAAGGATCAGTAATAATATGATAATGATAATGGCACCTACAGATAAATAAACGCCACCGCCAAGGGCATTGGCCTTTTTCTTCATCTCTTTAAGTTCCTTACGTAGTTCTTTACGTTCTTCTTTACTTAAATTCGATTTGTCCATCGCCTTAATTTCATCAACTCTAGAAATTATTCTATTTAACTCTGCACGTTGTTCGGCAGTAAGTTCTGTTTTAGGCTTATCTTTCGTGGTGGCATGGGCCAAGTTTAAGTTGAATGTTAATGCCATTAATAACATTAACGAATAGCTGATTTTTTTCATGTGATTTAATGTTAGTTTAACTGCTATAACAATGCACATGAAATATTGTTCTGCTTCAAGCAAAGAACTATAAAATGATAATCAGTAATAATAAGATAATAATGATTGCTCCTAAAGAAAGTGTTACGTTTTGATTTAGGAAATCGGCACGTTTTTTCAGTTCTTTTACTTCTTTTCTTAGTGCCTTTCTTTCTGCTTTTGTAAGCGAAGATTTGTCTGTAGCTTTAATTGCTTCCACACGGTTGGTAATGTGCTCTAGCTCGGCTTTTTGTGCTGCGGTAAGCGCTGTTTTTGGGTTGGTGTTGTCGCTTGGTGTAGCATTAACGGTAGTAGAAAGCGTAAAAACTAAGCTAAAAGCGTAAAGTAATTTCTTCATGTGTGGGCTAATTAAAATAAAAGAGGTTGTCTCAAAAGTCTCCCGTCATCTCGAACGTTAGAGAGAGATCTGCTTCAGAAGCACTTCTAAAACAGATTTCTCCTCCTTCGATCGTCGAAATGACGATGTTAATTTGCTTTTGAGACAGCCTCTACAAAATTATCAAAATAATTATTTAATCTCGAAAACCGTGTTTACGGTAAAGCTCAATTTTATTTTTTTAAAGTCAATTTCTGGAGCACTTTCTGCACCATCGCTCATTGCCATACTTTTCATCGCATAGTTTCTGTACATTACCGGTTGTATAACGTTATCGCCGTGGTCTTGTATATCCAACACATTGCCTAGTTTATCTCCCAAAGCTTCAACCATGTAAGTGGCTTTTTCTTTGGCTGCTAAAAGCGCTTTTATTTTTAGTTCTTTTTTTAAACTTTCTATCTTGCTGTAATCGTAGCTTTCAATATTGGTACTGGCAATGCCCTTAGCATCAATACTCTCTAAAATAAGATTAAACTTGTTCAGGTCGGTTACTTTTAAGCGGTATTGTTTGCTAGCTAAAAAGTCTGGGTCTTTCTTTTTAGTAGTTTGGTAGTTCCAGCTACTCAAGTTATTAATCATTAAGTTCTCTTTAGCAATTCCGGCTTTTTGTACGGCATTGTACAATTGGGTTTCTAATGTAGTAATATCTACCTTTTTCTTGCTGTTACCGTCTTTCAAATATTCTTTCAAAGAAATATTGAGGTAAATAATGTCTGGAGTAACCTCCATTTCGGCCGTACCGCTAACGGTAATTTTCTTTCTTAAATCAGCTTGTTGTGCTGAGGCATTTAAACTAAATAGCGCTATTAAAGCTATTGCAAATAAACGGTTCATAATTTTCTATTTTTTGTGTGTTTATAAATGAGATGTAAACATCCTTACAAATCCATAAACAATTTTTATGCAATTAGCTAAAATTGAGCCAAAACATAAATAATGAGCAAATTACTTTTATTTTTTGTGATTATTGATAATAAAAATAATCTGCGTTAAATCTATTGTATTAAACAATCTATAGGAAAAGTTAACGATTTAAGAACACCTATTATGAAGTACTTAGGCGGGGCTATAAAATTTTAGCGCTTTAAGTTGTAATTATTGTTTATTTTTATATAAAAAACTTTTGTATGAATAAATTTTACTTATTAGTGATAAGCTGTATTTTCCAGTTTACTTTTTCGAAAGCGCAAAATCGCTCTTATTCTTTTGCTGTAGGCAATAGTGTTACATTAACTGGAGCATGTGCAGCGCTTTCCCAAAGAACATCTTTTACGATAGAATTTTGGGCCAAATTTAATAGTGTTTCTGGGATAATTAACTTGATAGACTTTACTGGTGGGGCGGAGGCAGGTGGCCTTATCTTAAACAATGGTAAATTTAATGTAGATTTTGCTAATGACTTTGGCAATTTAACCGAAAGTAGTGCGCTATCATTAAGCACCAATACCTGGTATCATATTGCCTTGGTATATGAGAATAGGACTGTTGACTTCTATGTTGATGGTGTGGCTAAAGGGAGTAACGTTCCTGACATAACAAATTATGATGGTCTTGGAGCCCCATTGAACGGTGTAACTAATTATGCTGCGTTTAATGTAGGGAATTTGGTGTTTGGTGCGCAGAATCACGGAGTAGTAAACGATTTTGTTGGCGGTATAGATGATATTCGTTTATGGAGCACTGCCCGTACCCAAGCACAGATACAGAACGCCCGTAGCATGGAGTTGGTGGGCAATGAAAGTGGTTTATTGGGCTATTGGAAATTAAATGAGACCAGCGGTACAACCGTTATCGATAGTAAACAATCAGGTACACTTACTGGAACGAGAAATAACGCTTCTCTAAATCAATTGCCTGCTTTTAGCGGCACCTTACCTGTTTTGTTAGATGCTTTTACTGTTAAGGCAACCGCTACAGGTATAGCATTATCATGGAAAACCTTAAGTGAGCAAAATGCCGATTACTTTGAAGTACAACAAAGTAATGATGGTGTCTCTTTTAAGCCATTAACACGTTTAGCAGCCAAGGGGAATATAGGCTTAGGAGCTAATTATAGCTATTTAGATAGAAATGCCAATAATGGGCGTAATTATTACAAGCTACTACAGTATGATAAAAACATGAATGTAAATGATTACGGAACAAAGGTGCTGGTATACAATTACCAAGATAATGAGATAAAATTGTTTCCTAACCCAAGTGCGCACAAAATAAGTATAGACGTTACTCCGGGGCTTTATAGAGAAATAAATATAATAGATTTAGTTGGAAAAACAGTATTGTCGGTAACACTAGCTAAAACACAAAATGAAATTAGTTTAGATGTAAGTTCTTTACCTAAGGGACTATATAATGTTGTGTTTCTAGGAGATACTCAATCTGCAACAAATAAGTTCGTGAAAAAATAAGTTTTAAACTCGGCTGAAGTCTTATTTTGAAACGCTATCGCAATGTTAGCAATTTTTGGCCTGCCTGAATACATTAGGCAGGCTTTATTTTGAGTTTATGAACTTCCTATTTATTTAAAAAACTTATTTAACGTGAGTTTTGGGTCTTAATTTAGCTAAGCAGACCCTGACCACGAAGTAGCTGCGAAGCAAAATAAATTCAGCGCTTGCTCTGAGTATCGGAGGTGACGGTAAATTTGGCGTTTCGTCATGCTGAGTTTATCGAAGCATCTATTATGTCGCAATCCTTCGACAAGCTCAGGATGGCACCGACAAAAAGGATTTTCACGCCAATCGGGTTTGTGTAAATAAAGGCGTTACTGCTATTATAGAAAGAGAAATAGTTCTGCTATCAAAGTGATGAAATAAATCCAATATGTTAGTCTTATAACTCTCGGATTTATTTCCTTGATATGACCTTATTTAACGTGAGTTTTGGGTGTTATGCTCTGATAATCAGTGT
>NZ_DHDZ01000059.1:146559-148409 GCF_002399615.1 Pedobacter sp. UBA4863
TAAAAATAACACCCAAAACTCACCTTATTTAGTTACAGAAACTCTAACGGCAGTTGGCCCTTTTTGACCTTTTTCTACTTCAAAAGTTACTTTGTCGCCTTCTTTTATTTGAGTTTTTAAGCCATTTACGTGTACAAAAACGCTTTCTTGTGTTTCGCTGTTTCTAATAAAGCCATAACCTTTGCTTTCGTTAAAAAAAGTAACGGTGCCTTTTTTAATAGGATCTTCATCAATAATGTCTTCTTGGCGTGCAACACCAATCTGAATGTCATCAGTATTGATTACTTTTTTCTTTTTCGGATCTGGTGGTGTAGAGGTAATGTTGCCATTCTCGTCAACGTAAGCCATCATGTCTTCTAATGACATGCTTTTCTTGTTGGCTTGTCGTTCTTCTCTTTTTTCTAGCTTGTCGTTTCTCTTCTTTAATCGTTTTTTCTCGTTTTCTTTTTTGTTAAAAGTTGCTTGAGATTTAGCCATATTTTTTAATTAACTATTTTGTGCATCGTTTAAATGCAAGTGTATTTGGCATTATTGCCAGGGTAGTAAATGAAAGTATCTGGAAACTAATCGGGATACAGTAGCCGAGCGAAATTATGGGTGGTTGTTTTAAGATTTACAAAGATACGAAAAATTAAAGCAAATATCAATTTATGAGCAAAGGTTAGGAAACGCCCTTAGGGCTTATTTACTGAGCTTTTTTATAGGTGTAAGTGCTAGTTTCCTAAATTCTACTTCACTGCCTTCGGCTTGCAAGGCAATTTGGCCTTTGGTAGCGGTACAATTGTAACCGTCGTTTACTAATGTGCCGTTTACCCAAACCCTTACTTTATCTTTCAGGCACTCAATGCGCATGCTATTCCATTCGCCTAAGGCTTTTTCCGAATCGTCGGTTAGGTTTTTAATGCGTCTGCCATTTTTTTTATTAACGCTCCACTCTGCCTTTGGCCCACGTCTTTCTTCCATGTTGGGCACGGTAATGTCTTCTTCTATGCACCAAAAGTCGCCAGCATCTTTATGCTGCATTTGTACCTCTAACGATTTTGGGAACATCTTGTACAGTACTCTTGGGGTTGAAGCGTGCACCAGTACACCGCAATTTCCGGGCTTTCCCGCAAAGCGATATTCTACATCTAAGCGGTAATCTGCATAGCTTTCATCAGTAATTAAATGCCCACGGGGATCGCCCATGCTTACCAATTTGCCATCTCTCACTATAAAAGAAGCCGCAGTATCGGGGTTTTTGTCTTTCCCGGGCACATCGGCATGCCAGCCTGTTAAATCTTTGCCGTTAAATAAGCTGATGGTTTTTTGGGCATTAACAGTATAGGTTAAACTGACTAATAATAGAGAGATGGAAAGGCTGCTTTTCTTGAACATGTTGATTTGGGTTTTTTATCAAATGTAGGTAATTGAAAGAAAATTGTAGAGACTTTTAGAATTAATTATAAAGGGTCTGTGAGCCACATACCTTGGTTAATAATTTTGCTTTAGTACTTTTTAATAACATCGCCGTCATCTTAAACATCTTGTCATCCAGAGCTTACCGACTTACCGGAACAAGTAGTCGAAGGATCTTTGGCGGCCTAACATAACAATTAGCCCAAGCGGACGCCATAGGGGTGCTTGTGCTTTTCTGTTCTTAGAGATTAAGAGAAATAGTTTTATTGTAACTAATTAGAGGAGGTTTTTTGAATGAGGCCCAAGCAAATGCTGGCGCCAGAGTGGGTTGCTTTCATTGTACCCGTCTTTGCGAGTTTACGAAGCAATCTCATTTTTTAGCTTCATACCTATAAATCGGTGAAGGTTAGCGGTGGTGGAACTTTTTCTTTTTTCTTTTCCATTGATGAAAA
>NZ_DHDZ01000059.1:148606-149036 GCF_002399615.1 Pedobacter sp. UBA4863
CGATATTTTGTTGTAAATCCTCAAACTTGACTTTTATTGCGCAAGAAAGGATGAGCGTTATTGTTGGTGCTTTTATTGGGGCTGGTTTAACGCTCTGTTTTCTTGCTTGTTGTTGCTAGGGGTTCGTTTTTGCAATGTCTAGTTTGGTCTTTCCTGCCAAAATCTCGAAGGCCGATAGGGCGTTCTTGGTAATGCTTGGGGGTTGTTGTTCGTTTATAGTTGCTTTAATAGTTGCGTCATTTCGACAACCTGCAAGGAGGAGAAATCTAGCTTTTGGTGGTTGGTGGGAGCAAAGAACAAGGAGTAAGGATTGGTTGCGTTCATTAAATCGTCTTTGCGAGTTTACGAAGCAATCTCATTTTTTAGCTTCATACCTATAAATCGGTGAGGGTTAGCGGTGGTGGAACTTTTTCTTTTCCATTGATGAAAA
>NZ_DHDZ01000059.1:149384-150710 GCF_002399615.1 Pedobacter sp. UBA4863
TCTTTCCTGCCAAAATCTCGGAGGCCGTTAGGGCGTACTTGGGAACGGTTGGGGTGGTTGGAGCAAAGAACAAGGAGCAAAGAGCAAGGATTGGTTGGCTTAATCGTACTCTTTCTACTTTGGTCTTTGGGTATCGGCTATCGGCTATCTGACAGATGTTAGTTGCGGCTTTGGGTTTTGTGTTTATTGGAACTGAAATGCCTAGGTAAGCAATATTTTTTGCATTTTATTATCATACATCAATTATTTCAAACTATAGTTGCCTTAGCTTTGTTGCTATTCTTATTCAGAATTAGAATCTTAATAATTAAAAACGAAAAAATGAGAAAATTAATTTTTGCACTTCCTGCACTTTTTTTATTAGCCTCGTGTGGCGGTTCTTCTAACAACACTGCAACTACTACCGAGCAAACTGTTGCCGAACAAAAAGGTGAAAGCTACATTGTTGATTCTGTAACTACTGTGGTAGATTGGAAGGGTGCTCACAAGGGAGGCTTAGCTCCGAGATGGGGGAAAATTAAGGTTGCTTTAGGTACTATCGCCGTAGAAAATGACTCTATTAGTGGTGGCGAGTTCTTAATTGATATGGCTTCGCTTTCTGTTGATCCGGCATCGGTGACTGAAGAGGGTAAAAAAGCTACTGATTTGGAAGGCCACTTGAAAAGTGCCGATTTCTTTGATGTTGAGAAAGCTCCTAACGCAAAATTTGTAATCACGAAGGTTGAGCCTTATACTACTGCTGCTGGTGCAAGTTTAATCGCTGATCCAAATTATTTAATTAGCGGAAACTTAACTCTTAAAGACAAGACCTTAAATGTAACTTTCCCAGCTAAAGTGGCGGTTAGCGCAACTTCGGTGACGGCTACTGCTAAGTTTGTAATTGATAGAAGTGCCTGGGGAATTAACTACAAAACTGAGGGTAGCGCAGAGAACTGGATGATTTCTAAGGATGTAGAAATTGGCTTTACGCTTAGCGCTCATAAGAACTAGTCTTTTAGCGTTATAGTGTTGAAGTAGAGATTGGTTCATGCATGATGTAAACAGCCTAGCAATATTTTGTTGGGCTGTTTGTGTTTGTAATGAAAGGGGGATGAGTGGTTACTAGTTGTTGGTTGGTTGTTTGGTTGGAGTAAAGAACAAGGAGTAAAGAGTAAGGATTGGTTGCGTTCATCAAATCGTCTTTGCGAGTTTACGAAGCAATCTCATTTTTTAGCTTCATACCTACAAATCGGTGAAGGTTAGCGGTGGAGGCATATTTCTTTTCCATTGATGAAAAGAAACAACCTGAGCTTTAGCGAAAGCTTGCCTACCTATTAAAAATGTAAA
>NZ_DHDZ01000059.1:151029-151399 GCF_002399615.1 Pedobacter sp. UBA4863
TCCTGCCAAAATCTCGAAGGCCGATAGGGTGTGCTTTGGAACGGTTGGGGGTGGTTGGTTGGTTGGTTGGTTGGTTTTTTCGTTTGTGGTTGCTTTAATAGTTGCGTCTTTTCGACTGCTTGTTCCGAGTATTCGGAAAGCTGTAAGGAGGAGAAATCTAGCTTTTGGTGGTTGGTTGGAGCAAAGAACAAGGAGTAAGGATTGGTTACGTTCATCAAATCGTCTTTGAGAGTTTACGTAGCAATCTCATTTTTTAGCTTCATACCTATAAATCGGTGAAGGTTAGCGGTGGAGGCATATTTCTTTTGCATTGATGAAAAGAAACAACCTGAGCTTTAGCGAAAGCATGCCTACCTATTAAAAATGTAAA
>NZ_DHDZ01000059.1:151693-157488 GCF_002399615.1 Pedobacter sp. UBA4863
TCCTGCCAAAATCTCGAAGGCCGTTAGGGCGTACTTGGGAACGGTTGGCGGTGGTTGGAGCAAAGAACAAGGAGCAAAGAGCAAGGATTGGTTATTCGTTTATAGTTGCTTTAATAGTTACGTCTTTTCGACTGCTTGTTCCGAGTATTCGGAAAGCTGTAAGGAGGAGCAATTTAAGCTTTTGCTATAATAAAGCTTATATGTATGCGCTATTGCTGCCTGTAAATCTTGGGTTTTTAAAATGAATTTAAGTGGCCGCTATGCGAACAATAAACCAAGGGGATATTGGGGACGTTAAAATAAGCCAATTAGAGCTAAGTTAAAAGTTAAGTCTTACTAACGTTAAAAACAACCAACCTCTCTTAAAAAGGCTTAAATGAAGTTGCATATTGTTAGGTTTTTGCTTTTTTAAAGGGTTGTGCAACAGTTACCGATGTTGTGTGAAGTTTTATTTTTCAAGTTGTCCTATTTGATAGTTTAACAAGTCTAATTTTGTTATAAAATATTTCCTTGACGAAAGGTAGTTATAATCATTTGTTGCAGAGAAAAGTATTTGAAGGTTGTCGTTACAGTATTCCTCGCCATTAAAATATTCCCATTCCTTAGATAGGTAGTTCTCAAAATTCCCTATTGTCTGTTGGGATATTTCGTTTCTTAATGTTTCATCTTTTAGCAGCCTTTTTATTTCCATTTTTAATTTAAGTTCTAAAGGTAGAAGGACTTTAAGATTTTCTCTTATTTGTTCAAATGGAGTTACTACACTTATAAAGCCTGTTACCTCACTAATATTATTGTACAATGCTACTTTATTATCATATTCTGAATCTTGTTTAAAGAAGTTGATATACTTTTCTTTCAGAATAGTAGCATTACCCTTTTTTAGGGCTTCATTATAAAAGAACTTATAAATTTTCAAATCGTGTTCCTTTATTCTTTCTCTAATACTGTTTTGCTCTGTTTCTATTTTTGGAATTAAATTCTGGGCTTCGGTTGATTTATACTTTTGTCCATCGTAGTCAAAAGATTTTATATCGTATTCCTTATTCGCTATGTTGATCAATAAATTTTTGTCATTTTCAAAAGCAATAAAATCATATACCGTGTCTATTTTCTCTTTACAGAAAAGCATATCCATTGTTTCTGAAACATTGAAATCAACAATATTATTTACATCAAATTCAATTGGATTTTTATTATCGTAATAGCTATTATATTCTGTAGGAAAGCTATTCTTATTGAATGTCTGCGAATAATCTGCTTTAAATTTCTCAAAATCTAATGATGTGGTGTTTTCGGCATAGGTAACTGTTGAAAACATTTTTTCTGTAATTTCTTCTTGTATTTTTTCTTCGTTTTCAAACAGTAGAATTGCAGGCTTTTCAACTTCTGTCTTATGGATATTGGTCAATTCTAAAGCCCTTATTCTTTCTTCAATAGTTGGATGAGAAGCCCACTGATTTTTAAAGGTTAATTTTGATTTGTTATACTTACTTAAATCAAGTTCAGAAACAATCGGTAAATTATTCTTGAACGAAAGATTGTTTTGAGCTGCTAAAAAATTCATCACAAATCCCTGCTCTTTATATATATTTTCACTTTTGATATTGTCTGGTATTTTTGCATCATAATAGCCTAATACAGCATTATAGGAATGGTCGGCTAAATCCATTCTCAATAAAGATTCTTTTAAAGGCAAATAACCTGCAACATTTGCTGCAATTTCGTCTGCGTGAAATTCCATTTCTCTTGACAATGCCATATACCTAATATTTATAAATGCGTACATTTTTTTTAAAACCCACTGAATGCCTTGAATTATTTTCACAGCAATGGAAACAAAAATTGAAAAATAACCACTAATATTTGCCCACTTCTGAATCATACTGTCAAACGATTCGTTGTCGTAAAGCATATTGAAAATGACTTGATTTACATTATAAACATAGCTCCCCACTTTCATGCTTCGTTGTGAAAAATGACCAAATTCGTGGGCTAAGATTGCCTTAAATTCTTGTTCTGATATGGTGTTCACCAAGCCTAATCCTATTTGCAAATTTTTACGAATTGGAAATATCATACTCCAAAAGTTAGAGTCGTAAAAAACACAAGCATTTACATCACCTGATAAATAGACCCTTTTAGGAAAGTCGGTCTGCACTTCATTTACAACTTCCTTTATAAAAGAAAACAATTTTGGCTCTTCAAGTTCAGAAATCTCAACTAAATGACTTCTATCAACTTTATGCTGTTTGAAAAGAAATTTAAACAAAAAAACAAGGATGAAAAAACCTAAACTTGCCAGACCAACCCCTAATCCAATTGTTATTGCCATAGGTTTTGCTGCGATGAAAGCAATTCCTCCCATGACACAAAGAACTGTCATTCCAATAGCTAAGGATAAGAGAATTATATATGTAATTATGAACAGGATAATTGCAAAAACTGCTTTACCTGTCATTTTTTTAAAGCTTGAAGATACTTGAACGTTCATAATTTATTCTTGGTTATTTTTATGGGTAGCGGTCGAAAAAAGTTCACACAACGGTTTGCAGGTTTCAGTTTCGCCCGAAATAGGAGCAGAATGAGAGCCTAAGTACTAACTTAAAAATAAATCACTAAAGAACAAAGTTTTGCTTCGCCTGAGGCTTAACTTAAACCTGTTGTTATAAGCCGTTCGTTTTTCTTTTAAATTCTTTCTCAATATTTTTTAACTTCAGATAATTTGAAATTGAATGCAATGGTGACTTGGTCTCATAGTTCCCCAAGGTTGTTAAGTTTATTAAAATTTGATTTTCTCCGAAGAAAACAATTAAGGATTTCCCCCAACTGAATAAACCATTACTTTTTTTACTTCTCAACATATTCACGCCATTATCATTTATTGCTAATTCTGGAAATCTTTCTTTAAGAATAGCAACAACACAAATCTATCTTTTTCCGAGTTCGAAATTTTAATCTTCAATAATTTATATATGTAATACCAAGAAATTAATAAGAGGATATTTACAGAAATTATTATAATTATTCCGACGGGATTGAATGAGTTCTTAGGATTTAACAATAAGAAAGTGGTCATAATCGTCCAACCTCCATAAATACAGATTTCAAATGCTTTTTCAAGGGAATATTCCCAATTTGGCTTGAATATTAATCGTTCTTTCTGGATGCTTTTTGTAAAGTCTATTCTGAAACTCATTATAGTTATTCGGAGGTTTTAAATGGCCTGTAACATTAAAATATACGCAATATATACAAAATCGACTATACAAAATGCGTATAGCCATGAGCTTAAAAACCCACCCCATTCCGGCTTAAGATTTCTAGCATTGCCCATTGCAGCCCCCTTTAAACTCTCCGTCATTTCGACGACCCGAAAAGAGGAGAAATCTAAGCTTTTGCTATACTAAAGCTTGTATGTATGCACTATTACAGCCTGTAAACCTTGGGTTTTTAAATGAATTTAAGTGGCCGCTATGCGAACAATAAATCAAGAGGGAATTACTATTGGTAGCGTTAAAATAAGCCGATTAGAGCTACGTTAAAAGTTAAGTTTCACTAACGTTGAAAACAACCAACCTCGCTTAAAGGGGCTTAAATGAAGTTGCATATTGTTAGGTTTTGCTTTTTTAAAGGGTTGTGCAACACTTACGCCTGTTACCTGTTGTTTTTATTTTCGTTGTCAATGTATTGTCTATTTGTCCTTGAGAAATATGAGTTCGTGTCAATATTGGCTGCTATTCTATAATATTTTTCAGCTTCTTCTTTTTTGTTAAGCAGTCCTAAGCTGTAACCCAATTCCAAGTTTGCATTAAAGTCGTCTGGCTTAATTGTCAATGCAAGTTTATAATCTGAAACTGAAGCTTCATATTGTCCGTCTTTTCGTTTTAATAGCCCTCTTTGAATTAATGCCAGATAATTGTCTGGCTTAGTCGCTATTTCATTATCTAAACTGTCAAGCTGTTTTTTGAGTAACTTAATTTCGAGTTCCTTATTTGTCTGTTGTGCTTGGTCTGTTTCCTGTCTCCAATTTTTGAAATCGTGGTTACTTTTTATTGACGTCACAGAAAATGTAACTAAAAGAAAAAGAAATGAAATCCCGGTTGTCTTTAATATCGCCTTTCCTCTTTTTTTGTCCTTAAACCTCTTTATTGTAAAGCCAATAATTGTCAATGAAATGAGATATAAAAAAGCCAGTCCGACTGCATAATAAAACAAAACTCCAACTGAAAACCATTCGTGTCTGTCTGTGTTGTCGTAGAACACGTAAACAATCAATGAACACAGCACAAGTGTCAAACTGATTATTGATATTTTTGTTAGTCGTGTCGTCATTTTAAAATAGCAGGTAACGGTTTGCAAATTTGTGCAGAAATGGCATTACTTGCAGAACCATTGTCGCACAGTACTAAATTAAGTAAATAACGAAAGAACCAACGTAAACCACCGTCAGCCATTTTTGCACAAATTTGTTGTTAGGTGTAGGTGCGTTTTTTTCTATTCATTCCAATTTCTTGTTTCTATCCTGTCTTCTAATTCTTTACTCCACATATCCCAATCTTTTAAATTTTCTAATTTCCATAATTCAAATTCATCCTTCCCCCCCATATGGTCTTCATTCCAAGCGAGAAGTATTTCGCATTCTCGATTTCTTTGTCTAAATTCTTTCCACCACGCCAATTTAAGTTCTGCCCATTTATTCCATAAATCAGGATGTTTTAGAACCCATGACGTCCAAATGTATAAGTCATGTACTTTTATTTTCCAATTTTCAGAATTTTCGCTTTTCCATTTTTCCCATGTTATTGAGTTTTGTTGTTCCCAAATTTCAAATACATCTTCATCTTCCTTTAAGGAATATGTAGATGCTCCTTTAGAAAGAAAATTACGAATATCTTGTTCATTCCATTCTTCTGTAAATGTCATTTTATAAATATTCCATTCTTCCGAATTGTCGGTTTGCCATTCAGTGAAGTAAGAAAAAACTTCAAAAATATCGCTATTTTCATCAATTTTAGACCAAATTAAAAATTCTTCAACAATATCTGATTCATATTTGCCTTTTTGAAAACTAAGCCATATATCCTGGTTTTCCATTTTTTCTTTAGCATCTATTTTTCTTTGATTTAGCCACTTTTTCCATTCCTCAAATTCAGTTATTCTTGAATTATCAATTGAATATGCTCGGATATTTAATTCGAAAATCCATTTATCTCGCCATATTTTAGCTTCCTCTGGATTTGATTCTTTCCAAGACTGCAACAGCTCTTCTTCGTCCTTTTCAACTTCTCTTTTAATCCGGTTTTGATTTCTTCTGAGCTTATCTTCTTTCACTAAATCATCAATATCATCATCTGATAAACTTTCGAGATATTGCTCCCACTCCTCAGATTTTTTGTCTCTTTCTTCTTGTTTTTGCCATTCTAATTCAGCTTTATTGGCAAGGTAATCTTCCTCGTTTTCCATAATTTAAGTTTTGTTGTCTTGCACAATTAATTTATAGATGATTTTCATTCGTCGGACACTTACACCTAACGTTTCGGGGCTTGTCGAAGGCGGGGATTTTTAACACAAAAGTTCAATAGAATTACTCCCGTTGAACCTTGCACAAATGTTCAATCGAAGCCGTTCAGCCCTACTTTTGGCAATACCTTGTGCTTGTTGCACAACTCTCTAAAAATAGATAAATAATTCGTATCTTCCTATATGCAAGGACGTAAGAGTTTTCATCCCCAATTGTTCTATCAGTTAAGTTTGGAAGAACTAGTTCCCTCTGACAATTACTACCGCCATTTATC
>NZ_DHDZ01000009.1:0-2823 GCF_002399615.1 Pedobacter sp. UBA4863
GTGCGAAGGACTCTTTAGGCTGCTCATCCTTGCTCATCCTACAGGAATTCCTAGCAAGATTTGCAAAGGTATAACGTGCCCAATAAAAAGTTACTCCATCTAGTCCAGTTCTTTTACAGATTTCTCTCATTCCTTTACTCAAGGCAGAATCAAGTGTTCCATAGTTAGCATAACGTTCTTGAAGTTTGCCGGTATATTTGATTAACAAGGGCCTGGCTTCCTCTACTATTTTTATGCTGATAAAAGCGTCATCCCTTCTTTTTCTTTTGGTTTTTGTTCTATTGTAATTTATACGACCATCTATAATATTGTCCTTTGTGCAATTATAAAGATCAACCGCATTCATTCCACAGGTAAGAAAAGAAAGTATAAAAAGCTCTTTTGCAAGTTCTGCCCGACTTCCAGGTTCTGTTATGCAATCTCTAATTTGCAAGATATCCTCAATCGAGTTGTTTCGTTTCTTTGTTAAAGGAGCCCGGCCAAGTTTATATTTTTTAAAAGGATAATGTTTAATTCGATGGAATTCCAAATCTTCATTATTATAAAAATCTCTGGCCTCATTGAACAACGTCCGTAGATCCCTCATGTGATTGTGCAGACCAATTTCACTCATAGCTGGCCGATTGATTACAACTATTTTCCCTAATTGGTTTATCCTTTCCATTTTTCTTTCTGATTTCAGGTAGCACTCATAAGAATATAACATAGTTGAATTAATCTCTGTTACAGAAACAGCTTGCCGTCCAAAGTAGTCTATAAGACTGTTTTTAATCCTATTATGATTATGTGCAGTACCTTCTCGACCTTCCAATTTTGTTTTTCGAACATGTTCATCGCAAAATGCAATAAAATCAATGTCTGCATCTTTATCTCTAAGATAATCTCGCAATGCTTCAGAACTAAATGAATTAAGCTTATTGCCAAGCTCGCTAACTGTCCTCCGGTAATCTATTAGCTGTCTTTCAACCAGGTCGGCAATAAACCTGTCCTTTATCTTGAACTTTGATGTTAGCTGTTTGCGAACCAAATAATGATTAGTGTTAATGTACCTTCTTTGCCCTTTGTGGAAGATACAGACTTTTACATTGTAGGTTCCATCAGATTTTTTGTGATGCTTGTAAATTTTCGCACTTATTGTTGCCATAGTTTATTGTGCACACAGCAGGTTGATTATAATAATTGGTTATTCATATGAATGGTGTGCTTACTTCGCATGGAATAATTAATCCAATCATTTTTATTTATTATTATCCGTTAATCTTCTTTTTCTTCAATTAAAAGTTGAATTACCTTTTCCTGTAGTTCGTCAATGATGCTCCAATCTTTGTCAACATAGATGTCCGTAATTCTTCTCTCCCGATCTACGTGGTTTAACGCCAGTGCCACATCGTCCTTGCTCATTCTGCATTTATTGCGTGCTAAATTACCAACAGTATGTCTGGCCCAATAATAAGTAATCCCATTGATATCTAATTGTTTACATAGCTCTCTCATCCCTGCGCTTAAAGCCTTGTTCAAACTCCCAATATTGCTATATCGTTGGCAAAGAGATCCAACGTATTTATTTATAAGAGGTTTAGCCTGGGGTACAATCTTTATACTAATGAAAGCGTTGTCTTTTCTTTTATCTTTAGTTTTTGAACGGTTGTATTCCAATCTTCCTCCAACAATATTGGATTTATCAACTTTAAAAATATCTACAGCATTAATACCGCACATATAAAAAGACAGCATGAATAAATCTCTGGCCAATTCCGCTCTACTTTCTGGTAAAGGATTGCTGTCCCGGATCAGCTTTAATGTATCTATGTCGGTATTACGTTTACGGGTCAGCGGTGCTCCAACGATTTTATACTCATCAAAAGGATAGTGCTCAATTCTTAATAACCCCAAACTTTTTCTATTGTATTTTTTCCGAGCATGGTTGAAAAGCCCCCTTAAGTCCCGCATATAATTATGCACACTAGCGCCTTTTAAGGGATGCTGAAAAGTTGAGATTGGTTTTTTGAACTGGTTCAATCTGGTTATTACCCTTTTTGACCTAAGATAATGTTCCCAGTCACCAAGCATGTCGTAGTTGATTTCCTCGATGAATATCTTCTCCTTACCAAAAAAATCAATGAGGCTGTTTTTTACCGTTCGGTAATTGGCGGCGCTCTTACTTCTACCAACTTCTTCCAGATAAGCTATAAACTCGGTGCAGAAAGCTATAAAATCAATCCTTTCATCAGTCCTGGTCAGATATCTTTTGAGTTCATCGGCACTAAAGAGGTGAAGTTTTGGTCCAAGGTTGCTAATGGCCAATCTATAGCTATCCAATTCGGAATTGATCAGTGTTTTAACAAACTGATCTTTGATTAAGAACTCCCGCTTGTTTTCGGGGTGCCTTTTTAACTGTTTGTCGCAGAGAAAGTGTGTCGTTTCAATGAACCTCTGCTGGTTTTTGTGGTAAATTCTGATTTTTACATTGCACGTACCATCATTTTTGTAATGGTGAACGTAGATTTTTGCATCAACTGTTGCCATTTTAACTTGAAAAAAATTGCGTTTACGGATACCGGAAGTCCTAAATCGCGGGATTTTCTTTGTTAAATATTTGTAAAAGTCATACGTTAAATTCGACAGTTTTTCCTGTAAAACTTAACATGATTTGGCTATTGAAAAGACAAAATGGAGGTAGGAAACTTCCTATTATGGAAATAAAAAACCCCATCCTAATAGCTAGAAAAGGGGTTTTTATGTGATTTTCGGACTTGAAAATCTTGGCTCCCTCTGCTGGGCTCGAACCAGCGACCCTCTGATTAACAGTCAGATGCTCTAACC
>NZ_DHDZ01000009.1:2900-5922 GCF_002399615.1 Pedobacter sp. UBA4863
GAACCAGCGACCCTCTGATTAACAGTCAGAGGGTCAACAAAAATCACAAACAACTAAAAATCATGATTTTACGATGATTTTCAAACTTTATTAATTGAAGAGCCTCTGACGCAAAACATACTAATATTAGAACCTCAAGATTAATTAAAACCAAAATTTAAATACGCACTTTATTTTCATCATTTAGCAAGCTAATAACTTTTTCTTGCAATTCATCTATTATTGACCAATCATTATCAATATAAATATCCGTGATTTTCCTACCTAGATCTACATGATTTAAAGCCAAAGCAAGATCATCTTTACTACATCGACATTTGTTTCTAGCCAAATTCCCTACCGTATGCCTAGCCCAATAAAACGTTATCCCGTTAAGAAAGTTAATTTTGCAAACCTCTTTCATACCGAATCCCAGAGCTTTGTTAAGCCCATCGACATTAGCATACCTTTTGGCTAATCTACCTATATACTTATCTGTAAGTTTAATTGCAGGCTCTACTATTTTTACACTTTTAAATGCATTATCTAGTCTTTTTTCTCTCGTTTTAGACCTATTGTATTCCAGTCTTCCATTAACGATATTCGATCTATTGACCTTATATAAGTCAACTGCATTAATTCCACACAGATAAAAGGATAGCATAAATAAATCTCTTGCTAAAGCAACTCTACTATTTTTCTTACAAATTGTATCTCTAATTACTCGAAGGGTTGCTACATCGAGATGTCTTTTCTTTGTTTGAAACACTCTAATCTTAGGGTACTCTTTAAAAGGATCACGCTTTATTTCGGTATAGCCAACGTCTGGATTATTATATTTTCGTTTAGCATGATTAAACAGGGCACGAAGATCACGCAAATAATTATGAATACTTCTATTCTGAAGTGGCTTCTTTATGTTAGTAATTATACGTCCAGTTTGACTATATCTAGATATAGTTCTTTCGGTTCTTAAATATTTCTCCCATAGAATCAATCTATTTGTGCTAATTTCCTCAAACAAAATCTTAGGTTTACCAAAAAAGTCGATTAAACTATAAATAACTGTTTTATAATTTGATGCACTTTTAAGCTTTCCCTTATCTACTAAGGAAATTATGAACTCTTTACCAAAGGCTACGAGATCTAAATGTTGCTCCATTTCCTCTAAATAATCTTTCAGCTGTTTGCACGATAGATAATCTAGTTTCTTACCTAACATTCCGATAACTAATCGATATTCATCGAGAGTTCTTTCTATTTTAGATCTTATCTCTATGTTTTTGCTAATAAACTCTGTTTTTCTTTCTGGATTAGGCAATACCTGATAATTAGACACATAGAAACTACTTCTTATATAACGTATTTCACTGCTGTGAAAAAGCTTGAACTTAATATTTAATGTTCCATCATTCTTGATGTGGTGTCTAAAAATTTTTGCTGTTATGGTCGTCATCTATTACGTATTTGATAATCCCATAGTAATGAAACAAGGTTTTATTAAAAATAAAATATTACTCTTTTCATCACCTGCCATTTTTTCTGTTCCTAATCGATTTTAAAACTTTAGCCTGGACATCATCAATAATACTCCAGTCCTTTGCAATATAGATATCTGTAGTCTGATGTCCGTTATCTATATGGTTCAATGCAAGTGCTATATCATCTTTACTTACCCGACATTCGTTTCTCGCAGTGCTAGCAAATGTATGCCTAGCCCAATATAATGTAACACCTTTCAGCCCCGTAAGTTTGCAAACCTCTTTCATCCCTTTTGCCAAGGCGGCATTTAAACCATTGCTCGAAACATATCTTTCCTTTAGCTTTTCAAGATATTTATCTAACAAAGGCTTAGCTTCTGCAACTATCTTAATACTGATAAATGCATTGTCTCTACGCCTCGCTTCAGTTTTGGAGCGATTATATTCTATCCTTCCATTCTTTATGTTATCACTAGTCAGGTTATATATATCCACGGCATTCATACCACACAGATACAGAGATAACATATAAAGGTCTCTTGCAAGCTCTGTCCTACTTTCCGGTATCACACTACAATCACGAATAGCTAAAACCTCGTCTATTTTATTGTTTCTTTTTTTAGTTAGTGGCGGAGAGCCTATCTTGTATTTCTTAAATGGATAATGTTTAATCTTATATAGCCCCAGATCCTCATTATTGTAACGGTTTCTAGCAGCATTAAATAAGGTCCGAAGGTCTCTCATGTGGTTATGTAAGCCGCTATCCGATAATCCAGCCTCTACTTTTGGTCTAAGTCTTCCGATACTGTCCAAGCGCTCCATTTTTCTTTCACCCCGAAGAAATTTCTCATAAGAAATCAGCATATTGGAATTAATTTCATTAATAGAGACTTCAGCTCTCCTAAAATAATCGATCAAGCTATTTCTTATCGCCCGATGATTATTAGCAGTGCCCTCCCTACCTTCTGATCTTAGATTGGCAATATGTTGCTCGCAGAACTTAATAAAATCAACTTCTTCATCTTTATCACATAGATAGTTTCTTAAGTCCTCTGCAGTAAAAAAGATGAGTTTATCTCCCAGTTCACTTATGGTCTTTCGGTAACCGATAAGTTGAGCTTCCACCAAATTCAAAATAAACGAGTCTTTGATGGTTAGTTTCGACGTCAATTGTTTTTTGACTACGAAATGGTTTGTATCAATAAATTTTCTTTGTTTTCTGTGATATACACAGATTTTGACATTGTAGGTCCCATCTGACCTTTTGTGGTGTTCATACACCTTTGCACTAACAGTTGCCATAATTTCTTTTTTTAAGGCACACAAAATGTTCGTTACATATTCGTTACACACTTTGCGTTAAGTTCAACAAAAAATTATGTAAATCCTGTATTTCGTCAGAATTCGAAATACAGAACGGCTATCGAAAAATAGCCGCCAGAATTAGCAAAAAAGCCATTTCAAACTAGTTGAAATGGCTTTTTTTCCTTGTGGGCCCAGCTGGGCTCGAACCAGCGACCAAAAGATTATGAGTCTTCTACTCTAACCAACTGAGCTATAGG
>NZ_DHDZ01000009.1:6105-18144 GCF_002399615.1 Pedobacter sp. UBA4863
AATGGAAAAAATTAAAAATATTATTTTCGATTATGGCAATGTGATCTTCGCCATTGATTTCTTGAGGACACAACATGCACTGGCTCAAATAGGTATCCCCAACGTAAACGATTTTTTTGCCCATAAAGGCCACAACCAGCTGTTTGACGATTTTGAAACAGGCAGCCTCTCTCCTGCCCAATTTAGGGATGGAATTAGAAAAGCGGCAGCAAAATTAGCGCTTACCGACCAACAAATAGACGATGCCTGGAACAGTTTGTTAATTGGGGTATCGGGAAACAACCACGATGTTTTACTAGAAGTGAAACAAAAGTATCGTACCTTCTTGTTAAGTAACAACAACAAAATACACTACGATTGGATTATCGCATACCTGCAAAAAGACTTTGGGCTTAACAACTATGATGGTTTCTTCGAAAGAGCGTACTTTTCTCAAGACACCAACATGCGCAAACCCAATCCCGCAATTTTTAAAATGGTGTTGAAAGAAAATAACCTAAACCCAGCCGAAACATTATTTATTGACGACAGCCCACAACACCTGGAAGGTGCTAAAAAAGCAGGATTAAATACCTTATTAATGAATGTTCACCCAGAAAAATTGAGAGATTTCTTAACGCAGCACCAATTGTTATAAAGCACATTTAAATTAAACAAATCATCATCACTAAATTATCAGATACACCTCCAGTACATTCCAAACCAGTTAAAGCAAATAGATTGACCACTACAGAAATTATACCTATTTTAGCGAGGTATTACTAAGAATTGGCAAGGTATGAACAACAAAAAATACAGATCATTAAAAGAGTTTTACCCATTTTACCTTAGCGAGCACCAAAATACCACCAGCCGTATATTACATTTTATTGGCACCTTATTGGCTATTGTATCCCTTATTGGCGGCATCTTGTTTCACGATTTTCGCTTTATGTTGGCTGTGCCTTTTTTGGGCTATGGCTTTGCATGGGTAGGCCACTTCTTTTTCGAAAAAAACAAACCTGCTACTTTTCAATATCCTGGCTACAGCTTGGCCAGCGATTTTATACTTTTCTGGGATTTGCTTAATGGCAAGCAATCTTTTAAAGTGAAATAGCTTTTACCTATCTACCCATAGATAAAAGCACTTTGACAGGTTCATTTTCCTTTCTTACCTTTAATCATCATAAGGTATAACAGGCATCGCAAATAAACGAAACAGCTTTTCATCCATCCGTTATGATGGTGATGTAAAAGTGCCAATATACCTCATTAACCAAAAAATGATTAAGTATGGAAAACAATGGTTCAGACATCAGCAAATGCCCATTTCATAATAGCGCTATGAAAAGTAATGTTGGCGGCAGCGGCACCAGAAACCGCGATTGGTGGCCACAACAACTTAAATTAAACATCCTACGCCAGCACTCTTCCTCATCTAACCCTATGGGCAATGATTTTGATTATGCGGCAGCTTTCAACAGCCTAGATTACGAAGGCTTAAAAAAAGACTTAAAGCACTTAATGACCGATTCGCAAGATTGGTGGCCTGCAGATTTTGGCCATTATGGCGGCTTATTTATCCGCATGGCATGGCACAGCGCCGGTACTTACCGCGTTGGCGACGGCCGTGGCGGCGCAGGGCAAGGACAGCAACGTTTTGCTCCGTTAAATAGCTGGCCCGATAATGTAAGCTTAGACAAAGCCCGTCGGTTGTTATGGCCTATCAAACAAAAATACGGCAATAAAATATCTTGGGCAGATTTATTAATCTTAGCAGGAAACGTAGCCCTAGAATCGATGGGCTTTAAAACCTTTGGCTTTGCCGGTGGGCGTGAAGATGTATGGGAAGCATCAGAAGATGTTTATTGGGGCTCGGAAACCACTTGGTTAGGTAACGATGAACGTTATTCGCAAGGTCAAGAAGGTTTAGCGGCCGAAGGCGTTCTAGTTTCTGACGAAGATGCAGATGGCGTAAAACATTCTAGGGACTTAGAAAACCCACTTGCAGCAGCGCACATGGGCTTAATTTATGTAAACCCAGAAGGCCCAAATGGCAACCCTGACCCTATTGCCGCGGCTAAAGACATTAGAGATACTTTTGGTCGCATGGCAATGGACGATGAAGAAACCGTTGCATTAATTGCAGGCGGCCATACCTTAGGCAAAACACATGGCGCCGCCCCTTCTACACACGTAGGCAAAGAACCCGAAGCTGCAGACTTAGCACAACAGGGCTTAGGTTGGAACAATAGTTTCGGAAGTGGCAAAGGTGCCGACACCATTACCAGCGGACTAGAAGTAACTTGGACCACCACCCCTACACAATGGAGCAATAATTTCTTCGAAAACCTTTTTGCATACGAGTGGGAATTAACCAAAAGCCCGGCTGGCGCACACCAATGGGTAGCAAAAAATGCCGAAGAGATTATTCCGGATGCCTTTGATGCAACTAAAAAGCATAAACCAAGCATGCTAACCACCGATCTTTCGTTGCGTTTTGACCCCGTTTATGAAAAAATTTCCAGACGCTTCCTTGAAAACCCTGAAGCTTTTAACGATGCTTTTGCCCGTGCATGGTTCAAATTAACCCACCGCGATATGGGACCGGCATCACGTTATTTAGGCCCAGAAGCTCCTAAAGAAGTGCTTATTTGGCAAGACCCTATTCCGGCGGTAAACCATCCGCTAATTACCGAAAAGGAAATAGCACAATTAAAAGAGCAAGTCTTAAATTTGGGCTTAAACATAAGTGAATTGGTAGGTACGGCTTGGGCTTCGGCATCAACATTTCGCAGTGGCGACAAACGTGGTGGTGCCAATGGTGCCCGCATCCGCTTGGCTCCTCAGCGTTACTGGCAAGCAAACAACCCCGCCCAGCTCGGCAAAGTATTAGATGTACTTACCAACCTACAAAGCAACTTTAACACAGCACAAACCGATGGCAAAAAGGTTTCTATTGCCGATTTAATTGTACTTGCAGGTGCAGCAGCTATAGAAAAGGCCGCAAAAGATGCCGGACAAAATGTTAAAGTACCTTTTACTCCCGGCCGTACAGATGCTTCGCAAGAACAAACAGATGTAGAATCTTTCGCTCATTTAGAACCTGTTGCCGATGGTTTCCGTAACTATAAAAAAGGGCACACAGCAGTACGCACCGAAGAGTTATTGATAGATAAAGCGCAGTTGCTGGGTCTGTCTGCACCAGAGCTAACCGTTTTAGTGGCCGGTATGCGTGCCCTAAATGCAAATTATGATGGCGCTGCACATGGTGTTTTAACCAAGCGCCCAACACAATTAACCAATGATTTCTTTATCAACCTGCTAGATATGGCCACCGCATGGAAAGCCATTGGCCCAGATAAGGAATTGTACGAAGGCTACGACCGTAAAACTGGGGCAAAAAAATGGACAGCCACCCGTGCCGATTTAGTTTTTGGCGCTAACGCAGAATTGAGAGCAATTGCCGAGGTTTATGCCAGTGCAGATGCAAAAGAAAAATTCGTCAATGATTTTATTGCGGCATGGAACAAAGTAATGAACCTCGATCGGTTCGACTTGTAGCAAGCTAAATCGTAGTACATAAAGACAGGCTAAGCACTGGTAAAAGTTTGGTTTTTTTAATTAAAAGCTTTTATTCCACTAAGACAATATACCTCAATTTAGTACTAACTAGAGAGCTGTCATTTGGCAGCTCTCTTTCTGTGAATATCCTAATTTTGCAACAAAAAAAAATCTTATTTGCTTTTCGTCAATAACAATAGCATATTTGTTTAATGATTACGAAGGCAATAAATCTAATACTTAGCTACTTCCCTTTTAGGGTTGCCAAGAATAGTATGCCTTTTATAAACTGCCCGATGTCTATTTTTAACATCGTTTTAAATCCTATAGCACTTAACAAAAGCAAGGATTTCATTAAATAAACCCCGAATTCAACATTTTATCCAAATGATTTCGGGGGATAACCTTCTCCGATTTTAATTATTTAATGCCTTTTAAACAAAGGCAATTTTTTCAACTAATTTTATTTTAAAATGGAAGCAAAATCAATTTTATTATCTAAAAGCGATTACAAATTTTTAAGCGAGCACTTAGAGAAAGCCGTAATGAGCGACTACAACAAATCTCGCTTAAAAGCTGAAATTAAAAATGCCCAAATTTTTGAGGACGAACTACTGCCCGAAGATGTAGTATCTCTTTATAGCGAGGCAAAAATTGAGCGTACAGACAATGCTCAACAATTTATCTTTAAATTGGTTTTACCAAAAGATGCTAATATAAAACAACAAAAGGTATCCATTTTTGCACCAATAAGCATTGCGCTGTTGGGTTATCAAACCGGCGATTTAATTAATTGGGAAATGCCCGATGGCATTAAGGAATTTAAAATTATCTCGGTAAGAAAATTAACCGAAGAAGAACATTAACAGTTGTTTAACATGCGCCACAGATTTTGTAGGCATCTTAAATTTAATGGCAGTAAAAGGGGCGGTAAAACTACTGCCCTTTATTTTTTGAACCAACATCCACAACAATATTTAAACAAACTGGTTAAAACTATCCACTTGTTTATCAAAACAATACACAAACTCCAGCAACGAATACAGCCAATTAACCTATAGCAGTGATTAAAAATTAACAAATATTTATATTTTAGCATTAACCAGCGTTGTTGTCTATGAAATGGAAATATATTTTATTTTCAATAATTTATATCCTTTCTTTTACAGAAAGCATAAAAGCGCAAGCTAAAATAGTGGTAAGTTTATTTGAAGACACCAGCGCTACACTTACTGCAAAAGAAGTTAAAAGCATATACCACCAACAGCAGTTTAAAAAACTTAGCGAAGCCACTTTTAACCCAGGTTATACAGAATCTATTTTTTGGCTAGGCATTAGCCCCAAAAACTGGCCCTTAAACCAAGAATGGCTTTTAGCTATAGACAACCCACACATCA
This sequence comes from Pedobacter sp. UBA4863, assembly GCF_002399615.1. Lineage (GTDB taxonomy): Bacteria > Bacteroidota > Bacteroidia > Sphingobacteriales > Sphingobacteriaceae > Pedobacter. Next base: position 11,046 of record NZ_DHDZ01000009.1, read on the forward strand.
ATCTATTAGAATACTATTGGGCGAATGACGAGGGCACTCAACTACTATACAAAACTGGCGATTTTTTACCTTTTAAACAGCGTCCATTCCCAGAATATACAAGCTATGTATTTCCATTAAGAAAGACCGACGGCATATACCTCCTTAAAGTTGACAAACGAAAGGAAAGCCTACAACTGCCCATGCGCATTGTTAGCTATCAGGAACTTGCTGCAACCGCTATGAACGGCAACTTAATTAATGGCTTACTCTCTGGAACCATTATTGCACTCATTTTTTTTAGTGCGGTTTTATGGTTAAGCACCCACAAAAAACTTTATTTATACTATAGTCTCTATATTGCCTCTCTCTTACTTTGGATCTGGGCAAACAAGGGTTTGGGCTTCGAATACTTGTGGCCCAACAGTAGCTTTTTACCTAGTAGGGCCAGGCCTACCACCCTATTGCTCAATATCATTTTCAGCATCCAGTTTTTGCAGCTTTTTATAGGCCAAACTAATAACAGCTTTTTTTATTATCCTGCAAAGTTTCTGCAAGCACTCTGTATGGTAGCGTTAGTAGTGGTACTCTGGCCTATCGACTACGAAAAATCATTAATCACCTTTAAAAACGTCCAAATCTATATCATCGTTATAGCCACCTTACAGGTAATTGTTATTCTGGGCAGTGTAATAGAAAAGATAATACAAGGCGTAAAAGAAGCTAAATTTTATTTGGCAGCCATATTAGTTTTGGCATTAAGCGGTTTGGCAGAGCAGTTATATATCTATGGCACCATCATTTTAAACTATTATGTTGCCCAATACGCCTTATTGGGAGGTTTGGCCATAGAAGCTGCCATACTTATTTACGGTTTAGCGCAGAAATTTAATCGTTACCGCAAAGAACGAGAAAGTTTATTATTTGAGAAAAATGAACAGCAAAAAACGCTGACCAACACCATTGTAACTGTGCAAGAAAAAGAACGCAAGCTATTTGCAGACAGGCTACACGATGAAATTGGCTCGATGTTATCGGTTATTGGCTTACATCTCCACACCTTAAATAAAGGCATAGCCTCTCCTAAAAACCACCTACAACACAATTTACAACAGGCCGACGAAATGCTTGCTCAAGTTGCCACTACGGTACGCTCCATGAGCCATCAAATTAGTCCCGTAACTATAGACAAACTTGGTTTTGTTAAAGCATTGGAAAGCCTTGTACAAACAATTAATCAAGCAGAAAAGCTATACATAGAATTTATTTGCCTTGGTTTCGAAAAAATGGAGGACTACCCACCAAATTACCTAAATAGCATTTACAGAATTATTCAAGAACTGTTACAAAACATGATTAAGCATGCCGAAGCTAGTAATGGTATTATCCAGTTAATTGAGCACGAAGATATGATCGCAATTATGGCCGAGGATAATGGAAAAGGCTTAACGCCCGAACGCATGAACAACCCTTTAGGATCTGGCATGAATAGTATTTTGTCTAAAATAGCCTATTTGCAGGGAACCATAGAAATAGAGGCACCCGGCAAAGGAACTTTAATAAATATAGAGTTGCCTAACCCAAAAAACACCCTATCGAATGAACAAAATTAACTTATACATTGCCGACGATCATCAATTGTTAATTGATGGCCTTGTTTCTGCATTAAGTAGCTATGCCCACCTAAAGGTGATAGGCACGGCCAACAATGGTAAAAAGGTAATGAGCGACCTTTGCATAAAGCAACCTGATATGCTATTACTAGACTTAAACATGCCACTAATGGATGGCTTACAAGTAATAGAAAACGTAAAGACCAATTATCCAAACGTAAAAATTCTCATCTTATCTAATTACAACGAAGCCCATATTATTAAAGAAGTACAACAAAAAGGCGCCAATGGATACCTATTGAAAGATGGTGCTATTTCGACCCTCATTTCAGCCATAGAAAGCATTTACAAAGGAAACTTAATTTTTCCTGAACTTTCTGTTAAGACCAACGCAACAGAAACCAGCTATTTTATGGACGATTTTATGAAAGAATACCTGCTTACTAAACGAGAGTACGATATTTTATTATTGATGGCCAAAGGCAAATCTAGTATTGAAATTAGTGAAAGCTTGTTTATTAGCACAGCTACGGTGAGCACGCACAGAAGAAATATCCTTAAAAAATTAGGCTTACACAGAACGTCAGAAATAATGAGCTTAGCACTGGCAAAGGGTTGGCTCAAAGAATAGCGTTAGGCCAACAAAAATCTTTAAAAACAAAAAACCCCGAAGTTATTTCGGGGCTGTGGAAGTGGTGCCTCCAGGGATCGAACCAGGGACACAAGGATTTTCAGTCCTTTGCTCTACCTACTGAGCTAAGGCACCTCCCATTTGGGATTGCGAATGTAGAGATTATTTCTGAAGAACAAAATTATTTTTAGCAAAAAACCTTTCCTTCATAAAAAAAAACAACTTTCGTGCTAAATTTCAAGCAATTAGATTTTAAAAAAACACACTTAACAATTCATAAACATTCTAAATTTAGAAAATTATGCAAGCATAATAAATGTTTTAAAATGAAAAATTTTAACTTCGTTATACCATAAGGGTAGAAATATCATGATCTCACAAATCCTATTCATTATTTTAGCTATAACTGGCACTGCATTATTTACCTACAATGTCCGCAAAGTTATTCGTAATATTAAGCTAGGCAAAGCTACTAACCGTAGCGACAAGCCCCAAGAACGTTTAATAACCATGCTAAAAGTGGCTTTTGGCCAAACAAAAATGGCCGTACGCCCTGTGCCTTTTTTATTGCATTTGGTGGTTTATTTAGGCTTTGTTATTATCAATCTCGAAGTGCTAGAAATTATTATAGATGGCGTTTTTGGCACCCATAGGGTATTTGTTGGCTTAGGAGGCTTTTATAATTTCCTTATCGGTAGTTTCGAACTGCTTGCCGCAGGAGTTTGGCTAGCCTGTGCCGTTTTCTTAATTCGTAGAAACATACTTAAACTTAAACGTTTTTCTGGTGTAGAAATGAAAAGTTGGCCAAAATCTGATGCCAATCTCATCCTAATTACTGAAATTTTATTAATGTCGGCCTTTTTAATGATGAATGCCGCCGACGCCAAATTGCAAGCTTTAAGTGTAGCACATTACACACCTGCTGGTGCCTTTCCGGTAAGCACTTGGCTGCAAAGCCTATTGCCCAATCAGGTAAGCAGTTTAATTTTTATTGAACGTTTTTGTTGGTGGTTCCACATTATAGGTATTTTTGGTTTTTTAAACTATTTGCCTTACTCTAAGCATTTCCACATTATGCTAGCCTTCCCTAACACCTATTTTTCTAAGCTACAACCAAAGGGCGAGTTTAGCAATATGGCTAGCGTAACCAACGAAGTTAAGGCCATGCTAGATCCTTCGTTTGCACCTACCCAAACTACGTCTGGCAAATTTGGCGCTAAAGATATTAACGACCTCACCTGGGTGAATTTACTAAATGCCTATACTTGTACCGAGTGTGGTAGGTGTACTTCGGTTTGCCCAGCTAACCTTACTGGAAAACTACTTTCTCCGCGTAAAATTATGATGGATACCCGCGACCGCATGGAAGAAGTAGGCAAAAACATAGACCAGCACGGTGCCGACCACCAAGATGGAAAATCATTGCTAGACGATTATATTAGCAGAGAAGAAATTTGGGCCTGCACAAGCTGCAACGCTTGCACGGAGGCTTGTCCTGTAAACATAGATCCTTTAGAAATTATTACAGAACTGCGCCGCTATGCTGTAATGGAAGAATCTGTTGCACCTGCCAGCATTAATGCCATGTTGGGCAACATAGAAAACAACGGTGCACCCTGGAAATACTCGCCTGCAGATAGATTTAACTGGAGCGAAGGAAGTTAAGGAGCAAAGAGTAAAGAACAAGGAGCAAGGAATAAGGAGCAAGGAATAAGGAATAAGGAATAAGGAATAAGGAGCAAGGAATAAGGAATAAGGAATAAGGAGCAAAGAGTAAAGACACTAAACTAACAAAAACTAAAGCATTTTGTGCAGGGCAACGAGAGAAGCACCATACACATTACGCCAAACGCAATACTAAAAGAAATGGAATTTAAAGTACCAACCATGGCCGAACTAGTGGCCGCTGGAGAAGAACCAGAAATATTATTTTGGGTAGGCTGTGCCGGTAGTTACGACGAACGGGCACAAAAAATTACTCGTGATATTTGTAAAATCTTACACCACGTTGGGCTAAAATATGCTGTTTTAGGCACCGAAGAAAGTTGTACCGGCGACCCCGCAAAAAGAGCAGGCAACGAGTTTTTGTTCCAGATGCAGGCCATGACCAACATAGAAGTGTTAAATGCCTACAATATTAAAAAAATTGTAACGGGCTGCCCGCACTGCTTCAATACCATAAAAAACGAATACCCGGGTTTGGGGGGCACATACGAGGTTATTCATCATTCGCAATTAATACAAGATTTAATTAATCAAGGCAAGCTAAAAGCCGAAGGCGGAGAAAGTTTTAAGGGAAAGAAAATAACTTATCACGACCCTTGTTATTTAGGCCGAGCCAATGGCGTTTACGAAGCACCTAGAAAAGCTTTAGAGGTTTTAGATGCCGAACTAGTAGAAATGAAACGTTGTAAGGCCAATGGGTTATGTTGCGGTGCTGGTGGTGCACAAATGTTTAAAGAACCCGAAAAAGGTGATAAAGACATTAACATCGAACGTGTTGAAGAAGCTTTATTAATTGAACCTCATTTTATTGCAGCTGGTTGCCCGTTCTGTATGACCATGTTAAACGATGGTGTAAAGCTGAAAGACAAAGAACAGGAAGTTAAAGTATTGGATATTGCAGAAATTACCGTAAGAGCCAATGGCCTATAAGTCAGTCTTATTATATTTTAAAAGCCTTTCTGCACTTACCAGAAAGGCTTTTTTATGCATTCATATCCCTTCACAAATAGATCTCGATAGTTTTTGGTTAACAATTATTTAATTAACTTGCATTACCTATCCACAAACACCAACAACAAAACATATTTAAACAAAAAGAAAATCCAAAAACCTCGTATTCAATGAAAAAGCAGTTCCTAATATTGGTGTTATTTTTAACCGCCACCTACAACCTTAATGCCCAAAAAGCCATCAACTTATTAACCTACAACATTAGGTATGAGAACAAAGACGATAAGAATGATTTATGGACTAACAGGCGGGAAGAAATGGTTGATCAAATAAAAAAATATAAAATAGATATTTTATGCGCTCAGGAAGATTTGGAGAGCCAAGCTAAATTCTTAGAAGAAGGAACTAAACTTAAAGGAACTTTAAACGAAAGAACGAGGGGTAAAACTGGTTTTTACAATGGCATATACTATAACGAAAAAAAATTTAAGCTACTTACAGAAGGGCATTTCTTTTTAAACGAAAGTACAGATACGGTAGGAAAAGGCTGGGATGCAGCTGGTTTTAGGTTTGCTAGATGGGTAAAATTCTATGATAAAAAGAATAAAAACGAGTTTTACATTTTCAATACCCATTTTGATCATAAGGGCGTGGTTGCTCGCAATCAATCGGCGAAACTGATGCTCAAAAAGATAGCAGAAATTGCAGGGAACGCTCCTATAATACTCACTGGCGATTTGAATGCCAAACCCACTACCAACCCCATAAAAACACTTAAGACTTTGCTAAAAGACAGTAGAGAAGCTAGCCTGTCTTCGCCACTAGGCCCACAAGGTACTTTTAATGGTTTTAATTTAGAACGTACACTAGATACTAGAATTGACTACATTTTTGTGAACGATAAGGTTACTGTGAACACCTACGAAGTACTTGCCGAGAAAACCAAAAACGGAGGTTATATTTCAGACCACCTCCCAATTAGGGTAAACCTTAACATTAACAAATAATCATTTGCCCGAGGCTAGCGCCTTATTCGTGATTTCTTTTAAATGGTAATGCAGTTCATTTAACTGCTCAGCATCAATATTTTTGAGAGGAACCACCATATAAGTGGCCATACTATCAATAGCTCCGGCTTTATCGTTTCTGGTTTGCACAATAACATCGTCGTTTTTGGTGTGCAAAACCAGTTCGCCACGCAGGGTGTTACCCAAAAAATCTACCGATTTAAAACGGGAAAGGCTAAAGGAAAAAAACTCTTCTTTGCCATTGGCATAAACCTTCCTGTATCTACAAAAACCAGTGTTGGTAACCTTTATTTCGTACTGTTTTAAAGTACTTAGCTGTTCGTCCTTATCGTAGTATTTATTTAAAAAATCATGAATAAATCCGCGATGGTCTAGCGGAGCAGCAAAACCAGAAAACAACAGAAAAGCAGCGGCAAACAAAAAGAAAACCGACTTTTTTAAGGTTAATGTAAACTTTTTCATGAGCGCAAAGTTTTAAGAAGAGCAAGTTAAATAATTTGGTATTTTTGGATATGACTTTTTCTCCACAATCTAAAGTTTGGATTTATCAAAGTAACCGAAAATTTAATGGCACTGAAGCTACAGAAATACAGCGCATTTTAAATGATTTCGTTGTACAATGGACAGCCCACGGCAATCATCTCAATGCCAAAGCCGAAATTTTCTACAATTATTTTATTGTGCTTACCGTAGATGAAGGTGTTGCCAATGCTACGGGCTGTTCTATCGATTCGTCGGTAAGAGCCATCAAGGAAATAGAGCGTCAGTACAATTTAGATCTTTTCGACCGTTTTAACATGGCCTACAAAATAGGTAATGAAGTGCATGTAGCCACAAAAGAAGATTTTGAAACACTTATTACCATAAAGAAGATCGACTTAAACACCACTGTTTTTAACAATCTGGTGCCAACCTTAGCAGATTTTCAACAAAAATGGGAAGTAAAATTGGAAGACAGCTGGCATAAACAAATCTTTGCCACACAATTAGATGCCCAGTAGGTATTCAAGGCTCAAGACCATTAAATTAATAGGCTCTTTCAAAAAGTATGCTCGATCTTTGGTGGCTTTTTCCACTAAACAATAACTTATAGCGTTTAAATTAAGCTACCCGTAGTGCATTATTGATTTAAATTAGCTATCCTCCCCCCACCCCCTCCAAAGGGGGACACA
>NZ_DHDZ01000009.1:18294-30687 GCF_002399615.1 Pedobacter sp. UBA4863
GGGGAGGATTTAAACTTGATATACAAATATTTGCATATCAATTATTTATTGTTTTATGGGTAAGGCACTACGGGTATTAAGCTATAAAATTGTTCTTACCTGTTTTGCTAAATTAAAACAAATTCGCTTTTTCAGTAAATAGTAAATACTAAGCTCAGCACCCTACCCAAAAACAACCTTCACCTTTTTTTGTTATCTAAGCAACAATACCATTTATGAAACGTTGGCTCAAGATATCCTTAAAAATAGTAGGCGCTTTATTAATTATGTTTATTCTTTTTTGGATAGGTGCAGCCTATTATATCCATCAAAACAACAAAGCTATTCTTGCTAAAATTCTAACTCAGGTAAATACCACCGTTAAGGGTACGGTTAGGGTTTCGCACATGGAAACTACCTTATTAAAAGGCTTCCCCGGGGTATCGGTATCATTAAAAAATGTATCGCTACGCGATAGCCTATGGGGCCAGCACCAACACGACCTACTAAACGCTAAAGACATTGACATTAGCTTAAATGTTTTATCACTGTTAGTGGGCACTATTAATATCCGCAAAATTGCCATCAATAATGCCAGCATTTACCTCTATACCGCTACCAACGGCTACAGCAACGCCGAAATGTTTAGCAAAGCCAACACAGCTCAAAAAAATGATGAAAACTCTAACAGCGCTTTACAAATAAGGTTAATAGATTTTAACAAAGTTGATTTGGTAATTGACAATCAGAAACGTTTCAAATTATTTAGCTTTTATGTAAATGAATTGAAGGGGAAAATAAAATATCCGCTAGGCAGGTGGGATGGAGATTTTAAAGTAAACATCTTAATTAGAAGCTTTGCCTTTAACACTCTAAAAGGAAGTTTTCTAAAAGACAAAACCATTAGCGGCAACATGAAAGCACATTATGATGATGGTGGCGAAATTATCATTATTGACCAAAAGCCAATTAAAATAGGCAACGACACTTTTAGTATTGGCGCAAATATTAACACGGCCAAAAACAACTCCGCTTTTTCTATTGCCATTAGGGCCGATAAACTTTTGTACCCAAACGTGGCCAAGTTGCTCGCTCCTAACATTTCATCGAAACTGTTAAAATTTGACCTAGCAAAACCCATAGACATTACCGCTAGTATTATTGACGATGGCAGCAAAAGTAGTCGCGACCCACTTATTAACGTCAGCATAAAAGTTAAAGAAAATACAGTAACCATTCCCTCTGGAGAACTTCAGCAATGCAGTTTTACGGGTTTTTTCACTAACAAAGACACTACAAACAGGCCTATTGGCGACGCTAACTCGTTAATTAGGTTTTACGATTTAAAGGCAAATTATTATGGTGCGCCAATACGGGTTGACACGTTTAGCATAACCAACCTAGAGAAACCAATAGCCAAGGGCTTAGTCACATCGAAATTTGAGCTAAAGCAACTAAACGAATATTTTGAAGAAGAAAATTTTAAATTTGGTAAAGGCACTGCCGATTTAAGTTTATTTTGCCAAGCCGACATAGACAGTTTTTTATTTACCAAACCAGTTATACACGGCAAAGTTGCCATTAAAAATGCAGACATTACTTACCTTCCACGCAACTTAAAGCTCATCAATAACTCCGTGGAGTTGAATTTCAACCACAAAGATTTAAACATTAGCAACAGCAAATTTCAACTGGGCAACAGCATACTTACTGTAAACTGTACCATTGCAAATTTTTTAAACTTCTACTACACTGATCCTCAAAAAATAGACATCAACGTAAGCTTAAACAGCCCCAACTTACATTTAAGTGAATTGGTACCTTTTTTATCACCTCGTCATATAAAACATCGTAAAAGTTCTACAAAAAATGCCATAAAAGCAGCTTCCGTACAGTTAAGCACAGCCTTAGAATCCTCAAAAGTACATTTAATGCTAAATGTTAACCGGATAGTTTACAACAACTTTGTAGCCAATAAGGTAAAAGCCAACATCTCGTTAATAGGCAATGGCGTTTATTTAAACAAAATGACAGCGCAACACGCTGGTGGAAATATTAATGCAAACGGAAAGATAGAGCAACAGGGCACAATAAACAAGCTTAGCTTTAATGCCAGCGTAAATCGCGTTAGCGTAAAAGACTTTTTCTATGCCTTTGACAATTTCGGACAGCAATCTGTTACCAGCAAAAACCTAGCAGGATTTTTATCTGCAAACGTTAACGCTGCTGGCAATATTACCACAAAAGGGAACCTTGTACCAAAATCTATGTACGGCAAAGTAAATTTCACCTTAGACCAAGCTGCATTAGTTGGTTTTGAGCCTTTAGAAAAAGTAGGCAAATTTATATTTAGAAGCAGAAACCTTTCTAATATAGCATTAGAAAAACTGAATGGCAAACTTACGTTACGCGGCGATCATGTTGATATTAGCCCAATGAAGGTAAATTCTACAGCCATTAATTTTGATGTAAAGGGCGTTTACGGTTTTAACAGCGGCACCAACATTGCACTAGATATTCCGTTACGAGACCCTAAAAAAAGCGCCCAAATTATTGACCCCGAAGAGCGTGAGCTGGCTCGCATGAAAGGCATTGTACTGCATCTTAAAGCTGTAGATGAAAATGGAACACTTAAAATTAAATGGAATAAAAAGAAAGACAGAGAATAATTTTTAAGACTACAACTCGTTTTCGAACTTTCTATTACAGCATTAATCTTTCCAAAACTCATCGCTCCAGTCATCGCATAACACATCGTGGTGGTGCTGTGCAATGGCATCAAGCTGTGCCTCACTTGCCATTTGCTGTATCTCGCTAAACAAGATACGCTCTTCGAACCTAATGTGCTGTTCTAGTTCTTCTGCTATGGCATTTAAAGCATTTACCACATCTTCTTCTTGGTTAAAAAGCTGTGCTATGCTATGATGTTCGGCAATTGCCCTTTTTAACAGCTCGTTATCTTTAGGCAGAACCACAAAAACAAACTTTTCTTCTTCCTCAAAATGTGATTGTAAATGATTTGCCCAAAACCAGTTGGCATATTGCTTTATACGTGCTGTGGCGACATTTCTTTTAAAGCCTTCGCGTATTTTCCAACATAACAATAACCCATGATGGTGTTCTCGGCTTAATGGCCGTAACGCTTCATGTCTTTTTATAGGTTTGTTCTCCATCATTATTTGGCATTAAGTTTTAACTTATTTAAAACATTTAAAAGTACTAGCGCATGATTAATTTTTTCGTCTTTAGCGGCGTACAGCAACGTGAGTTTTTGGTGTTGGGCCAGGGCCAGCAACCGTTCTATGTCTTGCGGCTTGGCATACAACTCCAGTTCATACCGCTCAGAAAATCGCTTAAAATTTTCGGCTTTATGGTTAAACCATTTTCTCAGCTCAACAGATGGTGCTATTTCTTTATTCCACTCCTCAATGGCTGCCCGCTCTTTTTTAACACCCCGCGGCCATAACCTATCTATCAACATCCTATAGCCATCTGCCTTTACAGGTTCTTCATAAATTCTTTTAATTGCAATAGTTGACATTTATTTTCCTCCCTTAGCTATTGGATGTAATTTACAATACAAAAAACCAATATTGGTTTAAGAAATGTCATTAGTTTAAAACTTAAGTCATGCCACTAAAAATCTAATGGTCCTAGTAGGCGCATATTTCGCATAATCAAATACTGCCTGTGCTTAATATAACGCGTAGCTTTATTGGGGTTCCACCGCAACGGGTTAGGGAAACAGGCTGCTAACAGCGCTGCTTCTGCCCTACTCATCTTCATGCAAGAGTGTCCATAATATTTTTGAGCTGCAGCTTCGGCGCCGTAAATACCATCGCCCATTTCTATCACATTCAAATACACCTCTAAAATGCGCTCTTTACTCCACAACACTTCTATCAGCAGCGTAAAATAAGCTTCAAAAGCTTTTCTAACATAAGAGCGCCCAGGCCATAAAAACACATTTTTAGCAGTTTGCTGCGAAATGGTACTGCCTCCCTTTACTTTCTTTTTCCCGATCTTATTATTGTTTTTGTACGCCTTTTCTATGGCTTTCAAATCGAAGCCCATGTGTTGGAGAAAAAGCTGGTCTTCGGAAGATACGGCCGCACGCTTCATATTATCGGAAATATCTTCAAATTTGACCCATTGTTTTTTAATCTTCGCTGGCTTTCCATCCGCTTTGCGCTCCCAATTACGTTGCACCATTAAAAAGGTAATTGGCGGATTAATGAAACGATAGGCCAGCACCCAAACTAGAGAAAACACAAAAAACCACAACAATATTTTTCCTGCAACAATTGCAATGCGCTTAAATAAAGGCTTTTTTGCATTCGATTTGGTTTGTTTACGAGCCATGGTACAAAGGTAGAATTTTTGAGTTAAGGTGTAAACTACTAAACCTTTCTCAATAAGCTAACGAACTCTTGAACCAATGAACTAATAATTGTAATTTCGCTTATGCTAAAAAAAGAACGTTACCGTCATTTTGTAGAGCATTTTTCTACCAAACAGCCACATGCAGAAACCGAGCTTCATTATAACAATCCCTATCAGTTATTGGTGGCGGTAATTTTATCGGCACAATGTACAGACAAGCGCATTAATCAGGTAACCCCTGCCCTTTTTCAACGTTTCCCAAATGCAAAGGCCTTGGCAGAAACCACGCCAGACATTGTGTTTGATTATATTAGAAGCGTAAGCTACCCGAACAACAAAGCCAAACATTTGGTGGGCATGGCCAACATGCTCTTAAACGATTTTAACAACGAGGTACCTTCTGATGTAAAGGAATTACAGAAAATGCCCGGTGTGGGACGCAAAACTGCCAACGTAATAGCTTCGGTAGTATATAACGAGCCTGCAATGGCTGTAGATACCCATGTATTTAGGGTAGCCAACCGTTTGGGCCTAACCAAAGGAAAAACACCTTTGGCCGTAGAAAAAGATTTGGTAAAAAACTTACCAGAACATACCATTGCAATGGCGCACCATTGGCTAATTTTACATGGCAGGTACGTTTGCGTGGCCCGCAGTCCAAAATGCGATATATGTGAATTAACTCATTTTTGCCAATATTACGAAAAGCTACAAAAAGCTAAAAAAGTGAGGAAAACCTCGAAAATAAGAATAAATACATAGGCAGGTGGGGACACCCACCTACAGCCATAGCTACAGTTTGGTGTCAGCACCAAACCCAACCTGTAAAATATTAATATCATTTTTAAACAGTTTCTAATACTTTAAAAAATATTTCTAAAAATAATTGCATAAATTTAAAACATTTCGATATTTTTGCTAAAATTATTAGTTAAAAATAATTAGTGGTTGCCGAAACGTATTAGTATATTTATTCCCAGAATTTAAAAGACATGAATCCAAATACAGAAAAATTAAAAGCATTACAGCTTACCTTAGATAAACTTGAAAAATCTTACGGTAAAGGCTCTATCATGAAACTTGGCGACCAAGCAGTAGAAAGCATGGACGTTATCTCTACGGGCTCTATTAGTTTAGATATTGCGCTGGGTGTAGGCGGTGTACCAAAAGGACGTGTAATTGAAATTTATGGACCAGAATCGTCTGGTAAAACCACTTTAGCTACACACATTATTGCCGAAGCCCAGAAAAAAGGTGGCATTGCTGCAATTATTGATGCGGAACATGCTTTTGATAAATTTTATGCCAAGAAATTAGGTGTTGATACCGACAACCTATTGATTTCTCAGCCCGATAATGGTGAACAAGCTTTAGAAATTGCAGACAACTTAATCCGTTCTGGCGCTATTGATGTAATTGTAATCGACTCTGTTGCGGCATTGGTACCAAAAGCAGAAATTGAAGGCGAAATGGGCGATAGCAAAATGGGCTTGCAAGCTCGTTTAATGAGCCAGGCCCTGCGTAAATTAACGGGTACAATTGCTAAAACCGGATGTTGCTGTATTTTCATTAACCAACTACGTGAAAAAATTGGTGTAATGTTCGGCAACCCAGAAACCACTACGGGTGGTAATGCGCTAAAGTTTTATGCTTCGGTACGTTTAGATATTCGCAGAACTTCTCAAATTAAAGATTCTGATGAAGTTTCGGGTAACCGCGTTAAAGTAAAAATTGTAAAGAACAAAGTTGCACCTCCTTTCCGTTTGGCAGAGTTTGACATTATGTTTGGTGAAGGTATTTCTAAAACTGGCGAGATCATAGATTTAGGTGTTGATTTTGGCATCATTAAAAAAGCAGGTTCTTGGTTTTCTTACGGAGACACTAAACTAGGCCAAGGTAGAGATGCCGTTAAACAGCTTTTGCTAGATAACCCAGAATTGTCAGAAGAAATTGAAACTCGTATTAGAACAGAAGTAACAGGAGAACAGTTAGAGGAGAATTAGGCAATTATTTCTAATTAGAATAAAAAAAGCTCGCAAGTCAATTAAGATTTGCGAGCTTTTTATTTCAACAGCCATATTTAAAAAAATTAAACCCGTCCAATAGCTTTCTTATTTTTATCCTCTAAAGAAATTAGAATTTAACTTATTACCTAAAACTCGATGGCTTTGGTGCAGCATGCTCTTGCGGTTGCAAACCTTTCTCTTTCACAAAAGAAGCATCAAGTCTTATGATGGTATATGCTGCTATAATAGCCCCGATGAGCAAAAGTACTAAACCCAAATAATTCTTCTTCTTATCTTGTTTAATTACCCAAATTAAAAATACGATTAACGGTATGGCCAATAAGCCAAAAAAGATATAACTGGTTGCTTGCATATTTATGGTATTAAAAGTTCATTCTAGCCATTGGCGCTACTTCTTGCCCCACAAAATCTCCCTGTAAAAACTTGTGGTAACCTGCAATAGCAATCATGGCCGCATTGTCTGTACAATATTCGAATTTAGGAATAAAAACTTGCCAACCCAAGGTATCTTGCAAAGACAATAGTGCATTGCGCAAACCAGAATTAGCAGAAACCCCACCCGCAATAGCTATTTGTTTACAATGATACTGTTTAGCGGCCTTTTTTAGCTTATTAAGTAAAATATTGACAATGCTGTGTTGTACCGAGGCGCAAATATCAGCCAAATTTTCTGCTACGAAAGCTGGGTTCTCCTTTTGACGGTCTCTTACGAAATAAAGAATTGCCGTTTTAAAGCCACTGAAACTAAAATTCAATCCCGGTATTTGAGGCTCTGGAAACTGATAGGCATTCGGATTGCCCTCCCTAGCGTGTTTGTCTATCAACGGGCCACCAGGATATGGTAAGTTTAAAATCTTAGCTGTTTTATCAAATGCTTCGCCTGCTGCATCGTCTAGCGTTTCGCCCACAATCTCCATCTCAAAATAGTCTTTTACCAAAACAATTTGGGTGTGGCCGCCAGATACCGTTAAACACAAAAAAGGAAATGAAGGCATGGGCTGATCAATAAAATGAGCCAAAATATGAGCCTGCATGTGGTTTATCGAAATTAAGGGCAGGTTTAATGCCAAGGCGAAAGATTTTGCAAAAGAAACGCCCACCAAAAGCGAGCCCAACAAGCCTGGCCCTTGCGTAAAAGCTACCCCATTAAGCTGTTTTTTATCTACGCCAGCTATAGCCAAGGCCTGTTGCACGGCGGGCACAATATTTTGTTGGTGAACCCTAGAAGCCAATTCTGGAATAACGCCTCCATAATTTTCATGAATTGTTTGGTTTGCAATAACATTGGCAGTAATTTTGCCGTTATCACAAATGGCAACTGATGTTTCGTCGCATGACGACTCTATAGCTAATATGACAGACACGAATAAAAATATTTAAGCTGCAAAATTATTAAAAAACTATTAAAAATACTGCTATGGGTCGTAGCTTCAATCATATTACTGGTTGCTGTTGTTCTTTTTTCATTACAATTTAGGGCCGTACAAACTTATGTAGCAAAAAAAGCAGCCAATTATCTTTCTAAAGAATTAAACACTACTGTAAAAGTTGGAGGGCTTCATATAAAACCTTTTAAATCTGTAGTGCTAGAAGAACTGTTGGTTTTAGACCTACATAAAGACACTTTAGCACACTTCCCTAAATTTTTGGTAGATATTAATCGATTTTCGCTTAAACAGCGGATATTAGACGTGAGTACCGTTCAGTTAAACAATGGCACTTTCTTTTTAAAAACCCAAAAAGACGGCAACACCAATCTAGATTTTATTATAGATTATTTTGACAGTGGCCCAACTACCCCGAAAAAGAAGAAGAAAAAGTTCGAAATTTCGTTTGATCGTATCATTATTAACAATCTTCATTTCAAATACAAAAACCTGAAATATAACGAAAAGGTGAATGGGGTAAATTTTGAAGATGTTGACGTTACCAACATGAACGGCATTTTTGAAAAGCTGAACACCAAGCAACACATCATCCAAACCAACATTAAAAACCTTACATTCAAAGAAAAAAGCGGTTTTTACCTTAAAAACCTTAGTGCTTTTACCACTATAGACAGCAATGCCATAGAGCTAAAAAACCTGTTGCTAGTCACCAACAAAACCCGTCTTACCAATTATTATCAAATGAAGTTTAAAAGCTTCCGCGATTTTAAAGATTATGAAAATAAGGTAAGAATGAAGGCCAATTTCATTAACAGCCACGTATCTTCTAGCGATGTTGCCTTTTTTGCACCAGCTTTAAAGAACATGAAACTAGACATAGCGGTAGATGGGCAAATAACTGGTTTGGTGAATAATTTAAAAGCAAAAAAATTAGCCATTAAAGCAGGCAGAGCAACTTATATTAAAGGCGATTTTAACATGAAGGGCCTTCCTAACTGGGACGAAACTTTCATGGATATGAAAATTGAGCTTGCCGGCACCAACAAAAAAGATTTAGATGAGATTTTAACCGACCTTACTGGCAAACACATAAAATCTATTCCAGAAATTGTAAATAAGTTTGGCAACATTAATTTTAACGGCTACTTTACCGGCTTTCAGAACGATTTTATAGCGTACGGCGAATTTAAAACCAAATTAGGCCGCCTAAAATCTGACGTAAACATGAAGATCGACAAAGCAGGCATACCTTCCTATACCGGCAATGTAAAAACTTACGACTTTCATATCGGCGATTTGGTAAACGAGAAATTGTTGGGCAGAATAACATCCGAACTTTACGTTAAAGGCAGAGGAATTGAGGTTAAAAATTTAAGCGAAGAATTAAAAGGACAAATTAGCTACCTAGATTTTAAGGGCTATCGGTACCGCAACATTAATATCAACGGCACATTTGAAAAGAAGTTTTTTGATGGAAATTTAAAGATCAATGATAAAAATGTACAGTTAGATTTTGATGGTGGTGTTAATTTAAACCCAGAATTACCAGTTTTTAACTTTAAGGCAAACATTAGGAATGCCAAATTAAAAACACTTAAACTCTATAAAGATTCGCTTAAAGTTGATGCTATTTTTAGCACTAATTTCTCGGGCACTAACCTAGATAATTTACAGGGAAATTTATTGCTCCAAGAAATAACCATTAATAACCTTAGGGGCATTTACAAAGTAGATTCGGTTTATCTAAATGCCAAGGGCACGGGCATGGACAGGAGCTTGAGCATTAACTCAGATATTCTCGAAGCAGGCATTAAAGGCCAATACGATTTAGCAAGCATTGCCTCTTATTTTAAAGCAATTGCAAAAACATATATCCCTTCGCTGCAAACAAATGTAAGCAAGTACAAAACACAAGTATTCGATTTCCGTTTAACGATTAAAGATTTTGAACCCATAGCCGAACTCATTTCCCCTGGGCTGGAGATCGACAAACAATCGCTCTTGGTGGGTGCTTTCGATTCGAGAAACAACATTGCCACATTAGGCGGCGTAATTAGGCGCTTGAAATTTAAAGGCATTACTGCCAACAACATCATTATAGATGAAAGTACTACACCAAGACAACTGACCGCAATTGTGTCTTCAGACAGGGTTGACCTTAACGATAGCCTCTATATTAAGAATGTAAATATTTCGAATATCCTCCGTAACGACAGCCTCTCGTTAAACGTTAAATTATCAAATGCCGACGATGCCAACCAACTGGATTTAAACGGATTGGTAGAGTTCATGTCAGACACTTCCAAAATCAGCATCCTACCATCCAACCTTAAAATTAACCATCAAGACTGGAACATTGAAGATAAGGTAGCCATAGCATTTAATCAAGGCAAAACCAAGGTGAGCAACTTCTCGTTAAGCAATGGCAAGCAAGAGCTAAAGCTAGATGGGATGATTTCTGACGATCCTGAAGATGTAGTAGTACTGGCGTTAGAAAACTTTAACCTTAAAACCATCAATCCTTTCCTTAAAGGCTCTGGTCTTACATTTGGGGGTATTGCCAATGGTAAAACAAAAATTAGGAGCCTGCTTAAATTACCATTGGTAACCGATAGTATGCGTATCGATTCCTTAGCTTTTAACAACACGTATATCGGCAGCCTATCAGACACCTCCTCTTATAGCAGCACAGCTAAGCTAGCCAATGTATATAGCAAAATTGTAGCTGCCGACCGAGAAACCTTTAACATTACCGGAAACATTAACGCTGCAGAAAAGTTAATAGACCTCCATGTAAAGTTAGACGATAGCGAGCTTGCGCTGCTTTCTCCATTTGTGCATAAATTAGTTTCGGACTTAAAAGGGAAAGTATCGGCAGATTTGACTGTAAAAGGCCCACTTGATGCGCCACTAATTAACGGCGACATTAAGCTAGACAAAGCACAAGTAACCGTTAATTATTTAAAAACAACCTACATTATAAACAACGAAGTATCGGTAAAAAACAGCTCAATTCAGCTCGATAATTTAGTTTTAGAGGATTTGGAAGGACATAAAGGTACGGCAAACGGTACGGTGGACATGAAGAACCTAGACAACCCTAATATACAGGTAGAACTAGAGGCTAAGGGCTTAATGGCACTAAATACCACCTCTAAGGATAATGCTGTTTATTTTGGCAGGGCTTATGGAACAGGAAAGTTTTCTTTTAGGGGCCCTACTAACGATATGTTTATCGACATTAATGCAAAGACTGAAAAGGGCACCATTTTTAGCTTGCCCCTAAACAGCTCAGAAACCATTACAGATAAAGATTTTATCACTTTTGTAAGTAAAGACACCACCAAAGTAATTAAAAAGCAATCGAGCTTTGAGGGGCTGAGCATGAACTTTAAACTAGCTGTCGATCCCGCCACTACGGTGAACATTTACACGGTTTTAGGCAAGCTTAGTGGCACGGGCAATGCAGAATTAGAGCTAAACATTTCTAAAGTTGGCGATTTTGAGATGAAAGGCGATTACATTATAGAAAGTGGTGTTTTTGACTTTACGGCAAGAGAAGTTATTAATAAAAGGTTTGAGATTAGACAAGGCGGTACCATTAGATGGACGGGCAACCCGATTAATGCGCAAATTAATTTGAAAGCAATTTATACGCTGAGGGCAGCTTTAGCCGATTTATACCAAGCGGCAAACCGAGACGCTAGTAGCAACGCCACCCAAACGGCGCAAACCGAAGTAGAAATGGGATTAAGCGGCCTGTTAATGAAACCAGATATTAAATTAGATATTTTTTTCCCTGCCAATCCGGCCATTAAAGACGAATTACAATCGTACTTTAACGATGGAAATAACTTAAACACACAGGCATTAAGCTTAATTATACAGCGTAGGTTTGCCCCGGGTACAGGCGCCGAAAACCTAAGCCAACAATTAGGTTCGGTAGGCACAGGTACTGCTACCGATTTAATTTTCAACCAATTAAACAACGTTTTATCGAGCTTAAACCTAAACTTTGTAGATATTAATATCCGTTCTTTTAACGAAGCGAGCGCCTCTGCTAAACTTTTTAACGATCGTGTAATCATCAGTGCCGGCATTACCGATATCAGCAAAAGTTCTATTGACAACGCTATTGGTTTTAAAAACGAGGTTGGCCATGAGCTAGAAATATTGGGCTTAATTAAAAAAGATGGTAGTTTGGTAGGTAAAATTGCCAATAAACCACCTACCATTCAAAGTATATTTGCTAACCCAGGCATTGATCCCTATAAAAATGTTTTTTCTTTGGGCTTAGTTTACAACCAACAATTTGACACTTTTGGCGAACTACTGAAAAAGATAACGGGCAACTATCGCAAAGAGCAAAAAGAGAAAGAACGTAATAAAAGGCAAGAAAAAGCAAAAAAGCTAAGTAAAGAAGCAATTCTTAACGAGAGCAAAAAGAACCAGAGGAAATAAAGAAATTTACACTTTCAGCCTGAATTTCTTTATTAGAAACCTTCGATTGTTATTCTATTAATTATTAATACTCTGATAGAGTATTTGTAACACTGACCCTGAAATAAATTCAGGGTGACGGTCTATAATCGCTCCGTCATGCTGAATTTATTTCA
>NZ_DHDZ01000009.1:30828-31765 GCF_002399615.1 Pedobacter sp. UBA4863
TATTTAATAATCGAACTTAGGTTAGAAAGCAAAATACTTAAGGCAAACTTGTGCTCCTGGCGTTTTGTGGTTAAACACAAGGTTTCAAATATCCTATTCATATCCGACTCCTTTATCCTATTCAGAACAAACTTATCTCCAATATATTGGCTTAGAAACATAAAAGCGCCAGAAGTAATGAACTACTGACGCTTTTAGTTTTATATTTTTAGCTTACAAAAGCTTATCCTTTTAAAATTTGGTGTCCCATTTTATCACGCTTGGTAAGCAAATAAGATTCGTTGTGTTGGTTACTCTCAATTTCTATCGGAATGTTTTCTACTATTTCTAGTCCATAACCAATTAATCCGGCTCTTTTGGTGGGATTATTAGACATCAGCTTCATTTTAGTAATGCCCTTTGCCCTTAAAATTTGTGCACCAACGCCGTAATCTCTTTCATCACCTTTAAAGCCCAGCTCTATATTTGCCTCAACGGTATCCATACCAGCATCTTGTAAATTATAGGCGTGTAGCTTATTAATTAACCCTATACCTCTGCCTTCTTGGTTCATATATACAATTAGTCCCCTTCCCTCTTTTTCTATCATCTCCATGGCCTTATGCAGTTGTGGACCACAATCGCAACGGCAAGATCCAAAAATATCTCCGGTAACGCAAGAGCTATGAATACGGGTCAATACAGGCTCGCCTTCGTTCCACTCGCCTTTAGCTATGGCCAAATGGGTAGCGCCATTGCTCAACTGCGTGTAGGCAGTCATTTTAAAATCGCCCCATTGCGAAGGCAGGTTTACGGTTACTTCTTCCTTAATTAAACTCTCTACAGCTAAACGATAACTAATGAGGTCTTTAATAGAAATTATCTTTAAATTATGCTGCTGGGCAATAAGCATCAAATCGGGCAAACGAGCCATGGTACCATCTTCGTTCATAATCTC
>NZ_DHDZ01000009.1:31938-32120 GCF_002399615.1 Pedobacter sp. UBA4863
GTATGTCCCGTTCTACGCAAAACGCCTTCTTTTCTGGCTCTTAATGGGAAAATATGACCAGGCCTGCCCAAATCTTCAGGCTTAGTCTTCGGATTTATTAATGCCTGTACTGTCTTGGCCCTATCGTGCGCAGATATGCCTGTGGTGCATCCGTGCCCAATTAAATCAACCGAAACCGTAAA
>NZ_DHDZ01000009.1:32407-33512 GCF_002399615.1 Pedobacter sp. UBA4863
TCATCATCAACTACTATGATAATTTTGCCTGCCTTAACATCGGCAAGTGCCTCTTCTATGGTATTTAATTTAATTTCCATTTTGGTAAATAACACAATGAATGAGGTTTTTCCTCATTGCTAATTTGGCTACAAAGGTACAACCTTTAAAAACAATTATTATAGGTAATTATCATTAGGAGGTAACATATTTTGGCAATAGCCATAAGCTATTAAGTTCACAGACAGAAAAACCCACACCCATAAATAAAACAGGAATTTAACGCCTTTTAAATCTCTTTCGTTTCTTTTTTCTTTTTCTTAAACAAACCAACAACCAACTCTTTGTAGTACCCAATATCAAAAAGGGCCGAGTCTACGGTGGCCTTATAAGTTAAGAAAATTCCCACTGGAGTTAGAATAATAATTGCCATCCACATACCAAAAACTGGATCTAGGGAGCCCTCTTTGGCAGATTTCTCGGATACGGTAGAGATAATATGGTAAATCAGGAAGAAAATTACCGCAATAACTACGGGCAAGCCCAGTCCACCTTTCCGAATAATGGCACCTAAGGGCGCACCAATAAAGAACAAGAGCAAACAAGACACGGCCAACGTATATTTACGCTGATATTCTATCTTCGCTTTTAAAACTTCTTTATTTTTAAACTCATAATCGGCTTGCTGCCCATTAAGTGTTTGTTTTAAAGACTCTACCTGATCATAGGCACTTTGCAATGCTGCTATGCGCTGCTCTTTAGGTATAACGTTAAGTATATTGCCTTTAATTATTTGGGCTGGCGCCTTAACTGCGGTATAACCTTTTACGTAACTGTTTTGTTTAAAATAGTACTGAACGTTGCTTTGTAGTGCTTTGCCCATGCTGTCTATATCTTTTTGCAACGAGTCTCTTCTGTGCAACAGTTCCCTACGGTTTAACATTGGTGCATTGTTCTTAAAGCTCTCTTCCTGCGTTCGGGTCATATCCTTAAAACTGCTAAAATCAAACTTCACCTCTGTTTGCTTAAAACGCATACGGGTTAACGATTGCCGAGGATTATAACTACCGTTGTTGGACGCTGCTTCTTGGTAACGTACTCCATTAACCAAATTAAGCACCATGTA
>NZ_DHDZ01000009.1:33611-34022 GCF_002399615.1 Pedobacter sp. UBA4863
TTAACCAAATTAAGCACCATGTAGTTGCCATCAGAAGTTTTAGACATTTTTCCCTTTTCAGCCATGATAATCTGCGGAATACCATTTCCACTGCTGTGATCGTATATCATGATCCCATACAATGAATCTATGGCGCCTTCGCCTTTACGCTCTACCCGCATAGAGTAGCCCGGTATGCTATTGTTAAAAACGCCCGGCTTAATTAAAAAGGATAGTTTTTTATTGCGTACATCCCACAAGAGCGAACCATATTTAAGGTTAGCCTTGGGCAACATAAAATCGGAAAAGAAAAAAGAGGCAAGTGCCAAACCCAAAATAAGAACAAGCAAGGGCTGCATGGCTTTACGTAACGACACTCCTGCAGATTTGATGGCTACCAGCTCGTAATTTTCGCCCAAGTTACCAAAGGTC
>NZ_DHDZ01000009.1:34115-34244 GCF_002399615.1 Pedobacter sp. UBA4863
CCCAAGTTACCAAAGGTCATGATAGAAGAGAGCAAAATGGCCAGTGGTAAGGCCATGGCCACATTAGACGCCGAAGCATACATCATCAGCTCGGCAATTACGTACCATTCAAAGCCCTTACCTATCAAA
>NZ_DHDZ01000009.1:34401-35075 GCF_002399615.1 Pedobacter sp. UBA4863
AAATGTGACGGCAAAAGGCCTAATAAACGCTTTTATGAGCAGTAAATGGATCTTTTTCAACGGTACAAAGATAGATGTTTTTTGTAGAAAACAGTACCCTAGAAGAGTTTGTTTTACTTTCTTGGTTGCGACATAATTATTTTAATCAACTTAAGTTTTGGCTAATATAAATTGGAAATCAATTTGTGAAGCTATTGTAGCAACCTACTTGTTGCCCAGCTAAACAAAACTCGCATTAAATAGCCTACCTTAATTTATACAAAGCGCAGAAAGTAAAGTTATTTTCGCTACTAGGCGCCCAACACGCTTAACAGGTAGGTAATTTGGTTGTCCCAAATTTTTATACGTTCTTGCATGGTTTCTTCCGTTGCAAAATCGGTAATGGCCAATGCTACGTCGTTAGTAAGCTCGTCTTGTACAATTTCCATTTCAAAGTAACAGTAAGGCTCATCGTCTATCCATTTAAATTTCACCAACTTATTCTCCTTCATGCTAATGAGCTTGGCTTTTTGCACTTCGTCGTCCCAAGTAAAAGTATAAATTTGGTCTCTAAAGATTACATCATCGGCAAACCACTGAGATAAACCGTTAGGCTCGCTTATAAAGCTATATAGTATGCGTGGAGATGATCTTATTGCATATTCTAATGTGAATTTCTTCTTTTCTGACATCCT
>NZ_DHDZ01000009.1:35164-35378 GCF_002399615.1 Pedobacter sp. UBA4863
AATTTCTTCTTTTCTGACATCCTTACTCTTATTTTATACTGGTCTATATTTCTCTAAAGAAAAGTAATTTCTTTTATAAATGCAAAGTTTTACAAATAAGTATTTTTAACCCATAGTGCATTATCATAAAAAATAAATAATTGACATATACTTTGTTATGTTTTTTGCTTATTTCCTCCCCCTTCCCCCCTGAATAGTCGGGATAAACTCTCCA
>NZ_DHDZ01000009.1:35415-37652 GCF_002399615.1 Pedobacter sp. UBA4863
AACGCGTAGTGTATTATCAATAAGATAATAAATAATTGATATACAAATGTTTGTATATGAAGTTTAAATCCTCCCCCTGCCCCCTCCAAGAGGGGGATATGCAAATCGTGTAGTTATACGCCATGTGTCCCCCTTTGGAGGGGGCAAGGGGGAGGAGAACTAACTAAATCAATAATGCAAACGGGTATTTACATTTAATTAAGCGAGTTTTAAACACAAGTCTTCTCTAAGCCGAATACGCAAGACTTGCACTCAATGTCATTAAGTTAAGCGTTGGCGGGGATGCCAACGTGTTAAATTTTCTTAACTTAATGAGATTGAGCTGGTGTTAAAGTGGGGTGTAAAAAAAACGGATTTTGTCGCATTTGTACTTATTTTGCCTTATCTGTCGGTTTTGTCGCATTTTGACGTTTTAGTAATGCTGGTTTACCGTCGGTCTATCGTCGGTCCACCGTCGGTGCTACGTCGCTGGGTAAGGATACTCTTAGCAAAGTTTATTGCACTAACAACGATGCGATATTTGAGGGCTTGGTTAAAATTTATCTAATAACCTGAGATTCTGTGTTAATAATTTGTTTATGCTTCTTTTGGGCTGCATCTTTGTTGCGTTCTTTGAGGTAGAAGCCTCGCTATCTCTTCAAAAGCACGCCTCGTTCACTAAAAACAAGCGATAAACATTTTCACAACATATCGGATAATGCGTTACGGCTTATTTTTATTAGTTTTTACGCTCTTATCTATAACAATACAGCAATACCGAACGCTAGTTAAATAACACTAAAATAACGAGTTAAATCAACCAAGCTAAGCATTTCAAAAATTTTTCTTGTTTATTGGATTTAATCCTATATTTGCATCTCGAAAAATCGGCGGGGTAGCTCAGATGGTTAGAGCGCAGGATTCATAACCCTCTCAAATAGACTCCATACCCTCTCAAATCAAACCTTTCCTATAACAATTTGGATTTTGATCCTCAGATGAACCACTTTTGCTGTCTTGTCTGGTTCTGTCCTCCTGCCCAACACTGGTACTGTTTACACATAATCATAAGTGTTTATGTTTACACCCCCACAAATCTCAACCAACAATGATATAAATTCTAGGTCTTGTATATTTTTTTACTATGACAGAAAACGCTATAAAATATACAATGGAAATAAGTTAAACCTACCAATATTCCCTAACCATGCAAAAACAATAAAGGAAAGAAATAAATTATTAAACAAGCTGCAACAAGAATTCCATAACGCCCTATTACAGGGATGGACTCCCTTGGAAATCGACAAAGAAGTGGTACAAATAAAGTTTGTTAAGGAAACTTTTCAAAATATACTAGTTGAGAAGCTAAATTCCCCCTACAGCAAGTTTTACAAGAGGGATTTAAAGAAAGTATGCGAACAATTCTTAGCATTTATCCCCGAAGCCTTATTGATAAGGGACATTAAGGATTTACCTCTAGAAGTTATAGAAAAATTCTTAAATCAATTTAAAACTTCTGGCAGAAATTATATGAATAAAAGACGTTCCCTTTCTATATTTTTCTCAGAACTGGTCAGAAAAGATTATCTAGGGAAAAACCCTATTACAAAAACCTCTAAACAAAAAATTAAGGCAAAACTACATGAAGTCTATTCAGAAGAAGAATTAAATATTATACTTGGTTTCCTTAAGAAAAACAACTATAATCTCTATTTATGCGCTTTAATAACATATGGTTGTTTATTAAGACCACATCAGGAAGTTAGGCAATTAAAGCTTAAACATATTAATAGCGATTTTACTCAAATACAATTATCTGGAGCAGAAAATAAAAGCGGAAAAATCAGAACTGTTCATATTCCAAGCTATTTAAGTGAGGAATTGAAGAACCATTTATATGGTATTGAGGATTTGGACACAAACATTTTTACCCTTACCTCTGGAGATTCATTTAACGATGATTATTTTAAAACCCAATGGTCTAGAGCCAAACTTCAGATGACTAAACTCGGTATTATTCAGCAAAATCAAACCTTGTATTCATTTAGACATACAGCAGTTGTTAATGTCTATAGAAAGACTAAGGATTTACATATAGTTCAACAATTGCTACAACATTCAAATATGATGGTTACCCTAAACTATTTAAGAGGACTAGGAGAAACCAACAATGAGGATTTGAAAGAAATGATGCCAGAGCTAAACTTAACTTAAAAAAGAATTTATCACTAAAAGGGGGCTGTCTCAAAAGTAGGCAG
>NZ_DHDZ01000016.1 GCF_002399615.1 Pedobacter sp. UBA4863
TTTATTAATCGAGTTCAGGTTATTAATATTTTAAGCCTATTTTTTTGCAGATAAAATGTAATAACCAAATTGGGCCAATTAACAGAAACTTAACATCTTCTAAAAATGAAGGCTTTTTCCCTTCTATTTTATGGCCAATGAATTGACCTACCCAAGCTAAAACAAAAATCACTAAAAATATTACCCATGCCGCAGGACCATCATGGTATTTTTCCCACATTTCTAATTGTACAATACCGTAGCTCATTATGGATATTACCCACACCATAAGAAAAAACAAAGTTGGCGAAAGTGTAAAATAATAATACATGGCAAAAGCTATTACAAAAGATGCCCAATTGAAAAAAGTTTGATATTGGCCTAAAAATTCTATTTGAGGAAATGGAATTAACCAAACTAAACCTAAAAGACTAAACACTATTAATGGAACACAAATCCAATGAATTAATTTATTGGTTCCATTTTGATGGCTTTCTGCGTATTTATCGAATAAGATATCTACAGGCTTTCTCTCTGGTGCTTTTACAGTCTTGCTCATAATAGGTTAATTTTGGTTTGTAAAAATAAGAAAAAAGGGCATTCAAAAAGAAACCGTCATTTCGACCTTAAGTGAGAAATCTAACAAGTTGCTAGATTTCTCCTCCTTCGTCGTCGAAATGACGGTCATTATTTAGATTCTTCGCTGCGCTCAGAATGACATGGTATACTATTTTGCAAATGCTACCGAACGGGTTTCTCTAATTACCGTTACTTTAATTTGCCCAGGGTAAGTCATTTCGGTTTGAATACGGTTAGAGATATCTGCCGCCAGCAATTCTGCTTGTTGGTCGGTTACTCTTTCGCTTTCTACCACTACACGTAGCTCTCTACCTGCTTGTATCGCGAAAGTTTTTTCTACCCCTGGATACG
The DNA here is from genome assembly GCF_002399615.1 of Pedobacter sp. UBA4863. Classification (GTDB taxonomy): domain Bacteria; phylum Bacteroidota; class Bacteroidia; order Sphingobacteriales; family Sphingobacteriaceae; genus Pedobacter. The sequence goes on from NZ_DHDZ01000016.1 coordinate 910, forward strand.
ATAGCGCTAGTTCTTCCAGTTCTTTTAATCGCTTAATGTAGCTTTCTACTACTTCTCTACGAGCGCCCGGACGAGCACCTGAGATAGAGTCACAAGCTTGGATAATTGGAGAAATCATCGACGTCATTTCAATCTCGTCGTGGTGCGCACCAATGGCGTTACAAACCTCTGGGTGCTCTTTATATTTCTCTGCCAACTGCATCCCTAAAATAGCGTGTGGCAATTCTGGGTTATCATCTGGCACTTTACCTATATCGTGTAGCAAACCGGCACGTTTGGCCAATTTTGCATTTAAGCCCAGCTCTGCAGCCATAGTAGCACAAAAATTAGCTACCTCACGCGAGTGGTGCAGTAAGTTTTGTCCGTAAGACGAACGGTAACGCATACGGCCAACCATTCTAATTAATTCTGGGTGCAAACCGTGGATACCCAAATCAATTACTGTACGCTCACCAATTTCGATAATTTCGTCTTCGATTTGCTTTTTGGTTTTAGCCACAATCTCTTCTATACGGGCCGGGTGGATACGACCATCGGTTACCAAACGGTGTAAGGCCAAACGGGCAATCTCTCTTCTCACCGGGTCGAAACCGGAAAGGATAATTGCCTCTGGCGTATCATCTACAATAATTTCAATACCAGTAGCTGCTTCTAAAGCCCTAATGTTACGGCCTTCCCTACCAATTACACGACCTTTAATTTCGTCGTTATCAATATGAAAAATAGAAACCGAGTTTTCAATTGCTGCCTCTGCCGCGGTACGTTGAATGGTTTGTATGACTACTTTCTTGGCTTCTTTGCTAGCCGTTAACTTGGCTTCGTCAACAATATCCTTAACCTGCATTAAAGCTTGCGAACGAGCTTCTGCTTTCATGTTTTCTACCAACTGGCTTTTAGCTTCTTCGGCGCTTAAACCAGCAATAGTTTCTAATTGTTGAACATGTTGATTTTTAATTAAATCTACTTCTTCCTGCTTTTTAACGGCCAAAGCAGTTTGTTTCTCTAAATTATCTTTCTGCTTATCTAGCTCTTGCTCTTTTCTGTTGGCATTCTCTAATTTAGAGTTTAAAGACTGTTCTTTCTGTTTAATGGAATTTTCTCGCTGAGCAACTTCATTATTTCTCGAATTAACCTGTTGCTCATGTTCAGCTTTCATCTGTAAAAACTTCTCTTTTGCTTCAAGCAATCTATTTTTCTTTAAGATTTCGGCATTATTTTCTGCATCTTTCAAAATCTTTTTCGCCTTGGCCTGTGCTGCTATTTCCTGTTGTTTTAACAGGTTACGCAGCAGGTACCTGCCAATTGCTATACCAACAATTAAGCTGGCGAGCACGCATCCTACTATTCCTAATATTTCCATTTACTTTTCGTTGTTTAAATTGTAGAAAAACTTTTTTTCAGCGCTCTTCTACTTGATGTTTGTTTATATATTAATGGCAGTAACCGCCATATTGGTTTGCATAAAAAAAGCCGTCACTAAATTGATATGTTCCGTGCATAGTTTGCCAATTAAAAGAAACATAAAAATTTAGCCACGGCCAAATTTACAGCTGTAAAAACCCTTTTGAGCACCCCAAAAGGCATAAAAACATTTTATCTAGCGAAAAATCCGTTTAATAAACCATCAAGCTCTTCTACCTTATCGGCTACAGTTGTATCTTGGTGTTGTACCTTATGCTCTGCTTTTAAAACAGCCGTTGCATAGTGTAAAACCGCCATCGACAACAAGTCTTGCTTATCTCTAACCGCATAATTTTCTTGGTAGTCTTTTATACGCTCATTGATAATCTTTGCCGCTCTTCTCACAATTTCCTCCTCTTCCATACTTACCTTTAGCGGATAAATACGGTCGGCGATAGTTATTTTAATCGAGATTTCTCCCATTTTCGTAGCTTTGTTTCAATTAATCTGCTTACTTATTTTTTAAGCAGCACCACACACTTATCAATTTCACGCACAAATTCGTTAATTTTTTGCTTTATGTCAAGTGTCTTTTCACTTGTTCCTTCAATACTCTTGGCTAATTTGAGTACTCTTATTTTTTCATCTAACTCTAAATGAGTGCTTTTAGCACTTTCTAAAGCTTGTTTTTGCTGTTGATTTTCTTCTTTCAATAAATGATTTTCTTCTTGCAAAGCACTGCATAGCTCAATTAATCGAGCAGTTTTTTGCATTACATTAGTTAGTTGATCAGCTACAGCAGCCATCTTTTAATTTTAATTTTTAATGAGAGAATGATTTTGGCGTATCTACCTAAAACTTTCAACTCAAAACTTTCTACTTTTAACTTATTTCTATCTTATCTCTGCCTTAGCAGTTTGCGCTAAGTTAGTAATAATCTTTTGCATAATTGTATCTATCTGCTTGTCGGTCAATGTCTGTTCTTCATCCTGTAAAGTGAAGTTTAAAGCATAAGATTTTTTACCTTCGGGCAATTTATCGCCTTGGTAAACATCAAATACCTGTACATTTTTCACCAATTTCTTTTCAGATTTAAAAGCAATAGTTTTTAACTCATCAAAAGTTACTGCTTGATCTACCAGTAAAGACAAATCTCTTCTTACCGCTGGATATTTAGGCACCTCTTTGTTAATAATTTTGTTTTTCTTCAAGGCATCTAATACAAAAGCCCAATCAAAATCGGCGTAAAAGACATCTTGTTTCAAACCTGCTGCTTTTTTATCGGCATGGGTTACGGCACCAAAACTTACTAAGGTTTTATCTCCTCTAAAGTACTTTAAGCCGTAGGCAAAATTCTCATCGTTTATTTCTGTTGTTTGGAAACTCGACAAACCTAAACGGGTTACCACTGCATCTACCGCTGCTTTTAAATTATAAAAAGTTGAGGGCGTAGCTAGATGGTTCCATTGCTCGCTTTGTTTTGCGCCACTTAAAACAATTAACAAACGAGGGCGTTCTACATATTTACCTTCAATTAAATGATAGGTTTTACCGAACTCGTAAAACTTAATATCCGAGTTTTTACGGTTAACATTATAAGCCACGCTTTCTAAAGCAGGTTGCAACAAACTTTGGCGCATGGCATTCAAATCAGAACTTAACGGATTTAAAATCTGCACCGCTTCTGCCTCATTTTTAGAGTTTGCCAAACGGGTTAGCGAGTTACACCAAATTTCTACAAAGCCATTTGCGGTAAGCATATCGGCTATTAAATTCTGGATATTTTCCTTATTCGGTTTTATGGTGTAAGCTAACGAAGCATTTACTTTCGACGGAATTTCGATATTATCGTAGCCATAGATACGCAAAACTTCTTCTGTAATATCGCATTCGCGGGTAACATCTACTTTATAAGTTGGCACCAATAAATCTAAACCTTCAGCAGTTTCCTGCGCAATGCTAATTCCTAGAGAAGTGATGATTTCTTTAATTTCTGAAGCAGGAATAGCCTTACCAATTAAATCTACCATGTTTTGATATTTAACAGATACTTCAAACGGTTTAGCTTTTACTGGATAGCTATCAGCAATTGGGGAAGATATTTCGCCACCAGCAACTTCTTTAATTAACAAAGCAGCTCTTTGTAGCGCCAAAATGGTAATTTCAGGATCGGTACCACGCTCAAAGCGGAAAGAGGAATCGGTTTTTAAGCCATGCCTTTTCGATGTTTTACGTACAGAAACTGCATTAAAATAAGCACTTTCAAGAAATATGGTAGTGGTTTGCTCAGTAACCCCCGAACCAATTCCGCCAAAAACACCTGCAATACACAAAGGTTTTTCGGCATCGCAAATCATTAAATCTTCGGCAGAAAGTTTACGCTCCACTTCGTCTAAAGTTACGAACGGAGTACCTTCGGCACATTTTTTAACAATAATCTTTTTACCTGCAATTTTAGCTGCATCAAAAGCATGTAAAGGTTGTCCCAACTCGTGCAATACGTAATTGGTAACATCTACAATATTATTAATAGGGCGAACGCCAATTACTTTCAATTTGTCTTTTAACCAATCTGGAGATGGCTTTACGGTTACACCGCTAACGCTCACACTGCTGTAACGTGGACAAGCATCCGTAGCTTCTACTTCTACCGCAATGTTCAAGCGCTCGTTCTCCACCTTAAAGGCACTAACATCTGGCAATTCAAAACCAGTGCGCAAATAAGCTGCTAAATCTCTAGCTACGCCTAAATGCGAAGCTGCATCGGCACGGTTTGGCGTCAATCCAATTTCAAACAGATAATCGTCATCAACGTTGAAATATTTTTTAGCTTCTAAACCTATCTGTGCATCTTCTGGCAATACCATGATCCCGGCATGAGAGCCGCCTAAACCAATTTCATCTTCGGCACAAATCATGCCTTCCGAAACCTCTCCTCTTATCTTTGATTTATTGATTTTAAAAGGTTCGCCTTCGTTTGGGTGTACGGTAGTGCCCACAACGGCAACTACTACCTTTTGCCCGGCGGCTACATTTGGTGCTCCGCAAACAATTTGCAATAATTCTGGGCCACCAACATTTACCTTGGTAACGCTCAACCTGTCTGCATTAGGGTGCTGTACTCGCTCTTCCACATAACCAATCATCAAACCTTCCAATCCGCCAGGAATAGTTTGTACTTTCTCCAAGCTTTCTACCTCTAAACCAATATTGGTTAGAATTAAAGAAATTTCTTGAGGAGTTTTATCCGTTTTTAGTAGTTGTTTAAGCCAGCTGTATGATATTTTCATTTATTTAGATTTGAGATATGAGATATGAGATTTGAGACTAATACCAAATCATACCCCATGCAAAATAAAATGCAAAGATATTATTATATAAGGAAAGGAGAAAGTTTTAAACAGGAAGTTCTGCATTTTAAGCACCCGAATATCTAAAATAACAATTTCGCAAAAACCGGCAAATGATCCGAATAATAACGTTGATCTTTACTGTCGGTTAAAACACCGTATTTTTGCACTTTAAACCCTTTGTTCACGAAGATATAATCGATCCTATCTTTTAACGGACTATTAAACTTGAAACCGTTAAAAGTTCCCTCTGGGCCATAAGGAGGCTCTATTGAAACTTCTTTACTGTCGTTTAAGAAAGATTTGATGGTAGCGATAGCCTCGGTTTCTGGCGTAACGTTTAAATCACCTGTGTAAACCACAGGAAGTTTAGGGGCAATTTCTTGGATCTTTTGCTTTATCAGCTTAGCCGATTCTATTCTGGCTTGTACCCCAACATGGTCGTAATGGGTGTTAAACACTAAAAATTCCTTTTTATTCAGCTTATCATACAAACGTATCCAAGTACATACACGGTTAAACATGGCATCCCAACCTTTGCTTGGCACATCGGGAGTTTGCGATAACCAAAACACACCGCCATCCTTTTTGCTAAACCTATTTTTATTGTAGTAAATTGGAGAAAATTCACCTTTACGTTTGCCATCATCCCTACCAGCTCCTACAGCCTCAAAGTCTGAATTTTCTAGGATAAAATCGTATTGTTCTGCCAAAGCTTCTTGCGTACATAAAATATCGGCATCGTGAAATTTGACGAGTGCTTTTACCTTATCTTTTCTTTTAGACCACGCGTTTTCTCCATCCTTTTCGGTGCTGTACCTTATATTGTAGGTCATTACATTTATAGGCTGACTTTTTTGCGCATACAACTGAACGGCCAATAGTGCCGACAAGAATACCATTACAATTCGTTTCATTTTTATTTTAGTTTTGTTTCAAATGTAAAAATTTGAAATCAAAGAGAAGTTAATCTTTTTGAAATTAAGAGCATGCCTAAATTTCCTTCAAAGAAAACAATAAAGACACCGGAGTAATGTCTATCAGCTCGAGGTAATATTTGGATATCCTCGCCAAACACAACCTGTAAAATAGGTGTTCCTTTTTTAAACAGTTGCTATACGACCAAAAAGCTGAGCCATTTAAACCTTAGATATAACCTTGATCGGCAAAGCTTAAAAAACTATTATTATAAACAATAAGATGATCATGCACAGCAATCTCCATCATTTTGCCTAATTCCATCAGTTTTTTGGTAACATTTATATCTTCTTGACTTGGCTTTAAGTTGCCAGAAGGATGATTGTGAATCAAAACAATAGATGCCGCACCATGCTCTAAAGCAATTTTAAAAACCATTTTTGGATCCACTACCGTTCCTGCCTGCCCACCTTTGCTTACAAAATGTTTTCCTATAATAATATTAGCACGGTTCAATAGCAGCAGCCAAAATTCTTCGTGGGGCAAATCTTCAAAATCGGCCTTTATTGCTCGATAAGCATCCACAGACGAGTTTATTTTTTGTGTTTTGGGTGTTTCTGCATCTTTTCTTCTTCTTCCCAGCTCTAGGGCGGCAACAATGGCAATTGCTTTGGCCTCGCCAATTCCTTTAAACTTCGAAAGCTCTTTTACGCCCAATTGTGCCAGCTTGTGCAAATCGTTGTGGCATGAGTTGAGAATACGCTTGCTCAAATCAACGGCAGTTTCATTTTTACTTCCAGAACCAATCAATATGGCAATAAGCTCGGCATCGGTGAGTTGTCTTCTCCCTTGTTGCAGTAGCTTTTCTCTGGGCCTATCGGCCTCTGCCCAAGCTTTTATACCAAGTTTGTTTTCATAGTTAAACATAAGCTCTGAAATTTTAAACACAAAAAAACGGTATCACCTTATGGGATGATACCGTTTCTAATATCGGCAAAAAAAGCGATTACTTCAAAGTGTTAACAAACTTAGTTAACTTAGCTTTATTGTTTGATGCTTTGTTTTTGTGAATAACGTTCTTTTTAGCTAAACGATCTAACATAGAAATTACCTTAGGGAGTAATTCTTGTCCAGTTTTTTTGTCTTCAGCAGCACGTAATCTTTTAATAAATGTACGTGTAGTTTTAGCTTGATATCTGTTACGTAAACGTTTTGCAGCGTTTGCTCTAATTCTTTTTAATGCTGATTTATGATTTGCCATTGTTTAGCCTTTTATTATCTTCTTGTGTTTTATTTTCGGACTGCAAATATAAAGGTATTATTTAAAAATACAAAATGGTTTTTAAAAATATTTTCACCCGATCTGAATTTCGCTGCAAACGCACAAATTTTCATTGTTTTTAACTCAAATAGAAACGCAAGAAAGTTAATTCATACAATGATTTTTAACATTAGTCCGAGATAAAAAACATCTGATGGTCTAAAATCTTATTGCCTTACTTAAAAAGCAATAGCCCATGTTACTGTTTTGCATTCCCGCGTTTCGCACATAAAGGTTACTATTTTCAAAGGCGCACACTTGCTCCCCAAGATTTCCCCTAACTGAAAACCCATTCAAAATTACACAAAGCAAGCTTCTCTTACTTTTCTAACTCGATGACAAAGAGAAAGTGTATTTTTATTTTATTAAACCTGTTGTGCATTTAAGATAA
>NZ_DHDZ01000047.1:0-7162 GCF_002399615.1 Pedobacter sp. UBA4863
CAGATTTAGAAGCTGTTTAAATTTCAATAAGAATAAATACATAGGCGGGTGGTGACACTCGCCTACAGCCCATAGCTATAGTTTGGTGTCACCACCAAACCCAACCTGTAAAATATTAATATCATTTTTAAACAGCTTCTAAACAAAAATGAAATCAAAAGTAGCGCAGCCCGTTGCACTTATTTGTACCTTTACTTGGATAGGCTTTATCTGTGCCATTAGTTTTATGGAAGCTTGGTTAAAATTTAGGGCTCCAGGTGTTACATTACCTATTGGTTTAGCCATAGGCCGACTGGTTTTTGCTGCACTGAACAAAGTAGAATGGGTATTTGCCCTAGCAATCTTAATTAGCAGCGTTAAAACAATAAGAAAAACCAGTATTAATCCATTTTATATTGTAGTAGTTTTAGTATTGATTTTGCAAACAACTTGGCTTTTACCCGCACTAGATGCCAGAGCCCAGCTTTACATAGACGGCAAAAACGTACCCCATGCTAACCTACACATCTATTATGTTATTGCAGAAGGCGTTAAGATTATTTCACTCTTTATTTTTGGCAGCCAGCTATTTAAGCTAGAAAAGGCTTAGGTTTTCCCTTCAATTCTAACGCCTTTTTTAATACATACCATACACTACACACTCTTACAGATTTGCATTTAAGAGCATTCTAATGCCGTATATTTTAATCACAAAGACACCAAGAGCACACACAAATACTTTCCGTATTTTTAAACTCATCAAGGCATTGGTTTTACAGCAAAAGATTTATCCCTTTTATTGGTAAGCAAACCAACAAATGGGCTGCCACGTTGGCGTCCTCGCCAACATTTAATTTATACGTTATTTCGAACTATTAATTTGTATCCTGGCTTATTAACACAAACACATTACGAAGAGCAATAAATTCCTCGAAACGATGTAGCCCAAGACTACCCAAAACAAATCACTAATTGTTTAATCAGTAAATAGAGCGCCAAACAATAGAGAAAAACAGCAATACATTGATTAATCAATCGGCTGCTTAATGTAAACTTTTCTTGAATAAATTTAGCAAAGTGCGCATAGCCATAAAGTGCCACCATAGAACCCACACCAGAACCTAAACTAAAAACTATTAAAGAGGGATAAGTGGTTGTTATCCATTCATGTAAAATAACATAATTACCAAAAAATAGCCAATAGGGTATTTGCACCGGATTTAAAACACCCAAAATTATCCCGTAAAGCACGCTTCCTTTTCTACTGTCTTCAGTGGCTTTAGGTTGATGGACTTTATCTCTATTTTTCCAAGCTAAAGTAGCCATTACCAACAGCAGCACCATCATAAAAACATCTATCAAGATACTTAATTGAAAGTCTCCAACCTTAATGGCATCAATATCTACATCGCTCGAAATCCAACGGGCAAAACGCATCATCCCGAAAGTAAAAAATACCTCTACACAAGAAAAAGCCAAAATAAAGCCCCAGGCCTGGCGCATTCCTCTGTTAATGGTTAATTGGGCCAAAGTAAGGTTAATATTACCCGGCGGGACATAGCCCATTGCGTTAATAACAATACCAATTAGAAATGTAATTATAAGCATACTGGTTTATTGGTGTTTGGTTTTTTAGGGGTTAGTCTTTGCTCCTTGTTCTTTACTCTTTGCTCCTTGTTCTTTACTCTTTGCTCCTTGTTCCTTGCTCCTTGCTCCTTGCTCCTGCCCCCTACAAATGCGCTTTTAAAAACTGTCCGGTGTACGAATTTTCTACCTTCAGTAAATCTTCGGGCGTACCTTCAAAAACTAGGTTTCCACCTTTGTCTCCACCCTCAGGGCCAATGTCTATGATCCAATCTGCACACTTAATAATGTCCATGTTATGCTCTATCACAATTACAGTGCTACCCTGTTCTATTAAGGTATTTAAGGCTTTTAGCAACTTTTTAATATCATGAAAATGCAAGCCTGTTGTTGGTTCATCAAAAATAAAAACCGCTTTTTGCGCATTGTTGCCCTTAATTAAAAATGAAGCTAATTTAATTCTTTGCGCCTCACCTCCCGATAAGGTATTTGATGATTGTCCTAAATGAACGTAACCCAAGCCCACATCAACCAAGGGTTGTAGCTTGGCCATTATTTTGGTTTCCTTGGCAAAAAACTCCACAGCTTGGTCAATGGTCATCGCTAAAATATCAGCTACATTTTTATCCTGATAAGTTACATCTAGCACTTGCTGTTTAAAGCGTTTACCGCCACAGGCTTCGCAGGGCAAATAAATATCGGCCATAAACTGCATTTCTATCTTCACCTCTCCCTCCCCTTGGCAAACATCGCAACGGCCACCTTCTACGTTAAACGAAAATGCGGCTGGCTTTAAACCTGCGGCCTTTGCTGCCGGCAAACCAGCGAATAATGCTCGCACATCATCCCAAGCCTTTACATACGTTACCGGGTTAGAACGTGAAGACCTACCAATAGGGTTTTGATCTACCATTTCTACCTGCTGCACTAAATCGAGGTTACCAAAAATGCCATCGTAAGCGCCCGTTTGCTCGCCGGCGTAATTACCTATAGCTTTCTGCAAAGCAGGATATAAAATTCGTTTCACCAAACTGGTTTTACCCGAGCCAGAAACACCCGTAACACAGGTAAATACGCCCAAAGGAAACTTAACATCAATATGCTTTAGGTTGTTCTCTCTTGCCCCTTTAACCAAAACATGATCCTTCCAATTTCTTCTGTTCTTTGGAATTTCAATGCGCTCATCGCCGGCCAAATATCGTCCGGTAAGCGACTTTTTATCTTTAATGATTTGACTGTAAGTACCGCTAAAAACCAAATTGCCCCCTTGCGTACCCGCTTCGGGGCCAATATCAATTAAATGGTCCGCAGCTTTCATCATCTCCTCTTCGTGCTCTACTACCAAAACAGTATTGCCAACATTTCTCAGCGATTCCAATACACCTATTAAACGGTGTGTATCGCGAGGGTGCAGACCAATGCTAGGCTCATCTAAAACATACACAGAACCTACCAAGCTACTGCCTAAAGAAGTGGCCAAATTAATACGCTGGCTTTCTCCACCAGATAAAGTATTTGATAAACGATTTAAGGTTAAATAGCCTAAACCAACATTGTTGAGGTATAAAATTCTGCTGCTAATTTCTGCCAGCAAACGCTTAGAAATTTTCTGCTCATTTTCTGTTAAGGGTAAGCTATCGAAAAATGGCAAGATGGTAGAAAGTGGCATTAATACCAACTCTAAAATAGATTTACCGCCAACTTTTACATACGAAGCATCTTTACGTAAACGTGTTCCCCTGCAATCGGGACAGGTAGTTTTACCACGATAGCGTGATAACATTACACGATATTGGATTTTATAAGTCTGTTCTTCCAGTTCCTTGAAGAAATCATCCAAACCTTTGAAATATTTATTCCCGGTCCAAAGCAGCGCTTGCTGTGCTGCTGTTAAATCACTATACGGACGGTGTATTGGAAAATCGAACTTATCGGCATTTTTAATGAAAGCCTTTAGCCAATCGCCCATTTTCTCACCACGCCAAGGCGCAATGGCGCTATCGTAAACGCTTTTACTTTTATCTGGAACCACCAAATCCTCATCAATTCCAATTACATTGCCGTAGCCTTCGCAACGCTTACATGCACCGTAAGGATTGTTGAAACTGAAAAAATTTGGTGTTGGTTCTTCAAATTTTAGCCCATCTAATTCAAACCTGTCGCAGAAGAAGCGTTGCTTTCCATCGTGTTCTACATAACAGTCGCCCTTACCTTCAAAAAAAGCAGTTTGGGCAGAATCTGCAATACGGCTAATCGTCTCGTCATCATGAGCTACTACAATACGATCAATCAGGATGAAAACTTTGTCTTCCTCGGATAGTTCCTTATCCTTAATGGTATTATCTTCCAGTATATCTTCTATCTTTTTAATGGCTCCTAAATAAGAAACTCTTAAAAATCCCTTCTGTAATAAAATAGAAAGCTCTTCTTTTAAAGTTCTGCCATTTTGGGGCTTTAATGGGCAAAAAATAGTAACTACCTCATCGTTGGCCAATGCCGATACAAAATCTACAACAGTAGTGACCGTATCTTTTTTCACTTCATTACCCGAAACAGGGGAAATTGTTCTACCAATTCTCGAATACAACAATTTAAGATAATCGTAAATTTCGGTTGATGTACCCACCGTAGAACGCGGATTAGAGGTAATTACCTTCTGTTCAATGGCAATAGCAGGTGCAATTCCTTTAATATAATCTACATCGGGCTTGTTCATACGCCCCATAAACTGACGGGCATAGGCCGATAAACTTTCTACATATCTACGTTGGCCTTCGGCATACAAGGTATCAAAAGCTAACGACGACTTGCCCGAACCAGACATCCCCGTAATGACTACAAACTTGTTTTTTGGAATAGCTACATCAATATTCTTTAAATTGTGTACCCTAGCCCCTTTTATAATGATATATTGATGTGGATCTTTCTCTAGTTCCTTACTCATTGATAACCTCTCGATATAATTTACAAAGATAGTTATAAAATTTTGTTGCTCGTGTTTCATTATTTGATGTTTAAAGAACCATAGCCAATGAGCCACAAACCAATAGCAATAGCTAAGAAATCATAAGCAACACCTATAATTTTTGAAATTTTTAACAAAATAATTCTTTGAATCTCATAAAAAAATGTTTCTTTTGAAGTAATAACTAATTAACATTCATTATTCACTAACAAAAAACAAAGAGGAGAACCGCTATAGATTAAAGATTTACGTATTTATTATTTAATAAAGATGGATTTAATCAAACACACTCCTATGAGGTTGCAACAGGTTAGCGATCAGGATTTAGTAAAGTTATATATTGGCGGCGATGAGTACGTTATCGAAGAACTACTACGCAGGCATAAGTCAAAAATTTTCACCTCAATTTATTTGTTAGTTAAAGATCAATACCTTGCCGAGGATATTTTTCAGGATGCTTTTATTAAGGTAATTAACACCCTACGCTCTGGTCGTTACAACGAGGAAGGCAAGTTTTTACCCTGGGTAATGCGCATTGCACACAATTTGGTGATTGATTATTTTAGAAAGGAAAAGCGTACCCCAACCATTACCAGCACCGATGGTACTGCAGATGTGCTTAACCTTATCCAAATACACGAAGAAAGCGCCGAAGAGCGAATGTTGCGAGAGCAGACGCACAGCGACTTGCGCAAAATGATCCAATACTTGCCCGATGAGCAAAAAGAAGTATTAATTATGCGCCATTATGCAGATTTGAGTTTTAAGGAAATTGCAGATTTGACCGATGTAAGTATCAACACGGCATTGGGGCGTATGCGTTATGCCTTGAGCAACCTTCGCAAAATGATGAATGTGAAAGAGGTAAGCGTAAGCAGAGGATGAGTAACATAAACGTTACACAGATAACAAAAGAGCCCATACTACTCGAATTTGAAGTTTAAGAAACATTTAAGCTTAGCGTAATCACATTTTTGAAATTAAAAAAGAAATAATGCAACAACCATAAAATAAAGGTGTTTGGCTTACGTTTAAAATCTAAACAAATTACTTCAAATAAGCGTATGACAAAAACCTTTACTCAAACCAACTTAAAAAAACTATCGAAACCCAACCCTTCGGAACAGGGCGATTTCCCCGACCAGCGTTTCTACCAAACCATTAAACCTAAATTAGATGAATTGTTAAGAGAACCATCTGAAGAAACGATAGCAAAGATTTTAAAGCACGCCCAAAAGCGTTAAGTAAAAGTCCCGACATAATTCGGGGCTTTTTTCATTTGTGGTATGATCTAACGGCGATAACACCAACCATAGGTTAACATAAAGCCAAGATTTTAGCTTTGTCAACTTTGTGGCAAACTGTATAGAAAGTTGACAAAGTTTTATTAATCAAATGATCACCATACCACAACAAAATGGTAACGGTGATAGCACCGACAATAGGTTAAACAAAAAAAAAGGAGCAAACTTATGGTTCACTCCTTTTTCATATTTCGAACTTTCCAACTACTCTTCCTTCTTATCCGCCACAAAACTCATAGAAAGTGAATTTACACAATGGCGGGTGTTTTTAGCGGTAAACATTTCCCCTATAAAAACATGTCCTAAATGCCCGCCGCAATTGGCACAAACAATTTCGGTACGCGAACCATCGGCATCTGGAATACGCTTTACCGCACCTTTAATTTCATCGTCAAAAGCTGGCCAACCGCAATGCCCATCAAATTTGGTTTCCGATTTATATAGCGGGGCATTACACCTTTTGCAGATATAAGTACCTTTCTCAAAAAACTTATCGTATTTACCAGTCCCAGGATATTCCGTTCCTTTACCAACAATAATTCGTTCTTCTTCTTTGGTTAATTTATTCCATTCCATTTTCTTGGTTGTTTTTGAAGGTGCTTTCTTTTCTTCAGTTTGCTGTGCACAAGCCATAAAACTCATGCTCAATAGCATTATGCCAATTAAAGCAGCACGATTTAAAATTGTTTTCATCTTCCAGCCGTTTATATTCACCATTAGGCTAATGTCTTAAACAAATATAACAATTAAACGTTTGCCATTCTTCACCAGCAAGTAAGATTTATCCCCACAAAAAAAGCGTCCCGAAATCGAAACGCTTTCCTTAAAATATATTTTGTCGAGACTATTTTTTCAACAAAGCAGCCATAGCAGCACCAATTTCGGCAGGGCTTTCTACTACCGTTATACCACACTCACGCATAATTTTCATTTTTGCAGCAGCAGTATCATCAGCACCACCAACAATAGCACCAGCGTGGCCCATTCTACGTCCGGCAGGAGCAGTTTGACCAGCGATGAAACCTACCACTGGCTTAGTACCGTTCTCTTTAATCCAACGAGCAGCTTCAGCTTCCATACCACCACCAATCTCACCAATCATGATGATACCTTCAGTTTCTGGATCGTTCATGAGCAACTCTACCGCTTCTTTGGTAGGTGTACCAATAATTGGATCGCCACCAATACCAATCGCTGTAGTAATACCCAAACCAGCTTTTACTACTTGATCTACCGCTTCGTAAGTTAACGTGCCCGATTTAGAAACTACACCAACAGTACCTTTTTTGAAGATAAAACCTGGCATGATACCAATTTTAGCCTCATCAGC
>NZ_DHDZ01000047.1:7184-9485 GCF_002399615.1 Pedobacter sp. UBA4863
GCAGCTTCGTAAGTTAAAGTACCAGATTTAGAAACTACACCAACAGTACCTTTTTTGAAGATAAAACCTGGCATGATACCAATTTTAGCCTCATCAGCAGTAATTACACCCGGACAGTTAGGGCCAATTAAACGACAATCTTTATCGGCAATATAAGATTTTACTGCAATCATATCCTTCGTAGGGATACCCTCAGTAATACAAACAATCACTTTAATACCACCTTCAGCAGCTTCCATAATAGCGTCGGCAGCAAATGCAGGAGGTACAAATATAATAGACACATTAGCGCCAGCTTTATCAACGGCGTCTTTAACCGTGTTAAAAACAGGCCTGCCCAAATGCTCTTGGCCGCCCTTGCCCGGAGTTACACCGCCCACAACGTTTGTACCGTAAGCTATCATTTGCTCAGCGTGATAAGTACCTTCGTTACCGGTAAACCCCTGAACAATTACTTTAGAATCTTTATTTACTAAAACACTCATTGTATCTATTTTTTTTGTTGTGCAAACTTAAACTAATTGCAACGGAATGTCAACTGCAAAAGCATATTATTTTACCCAAAGGCTTCTGCCCTATTTAAGCCTAGTTGCCTAATGCCCTTGGCAGAAGTTAAATTATTTTTTTACCTTGCTCTCTATCATGATAAAAACTTTTGCTGATAAAGTAATCGATTTTAACCGTTCCCTGCGATACACAGGATCACTGCCCAATAATTTTCAGGTGTTAAATCCTTACATGGACAACCCCGAAACGATGAAAGTTATGCAAGAATTTTATGAGCAATATTACAGCGATTTGCTGCCAAGAAAATTTATTATAGGCATTAACCCTAGTAGGCTTGGCGCCGGCATAACGGGCGTACCTTTTACAGATACCAAGCGACTAGAAGAGGTGTGCGGCATAAAAATGCGATCGGCACATACCCACGAAATCTCCTCGGTTTTTATGTACGATATGATAAAGGCCTACGGCGGTGCAAAAGATTTCTACCAGAATTTTTATATCAACTCGCCATTTCCTTTGGCTATTATACGCCGCACAAAAGATGGCAAGTGGCTTAACGCAAATTATTACGATGATTTAACACTATTCAAATCGGTTAAAAGCTTCATGGTAGAATCTTTAAAAAAACACATCAGCTTAGGCCTAGACACTTCAGAGGTTTTTATTTTAGGGAAGAAGAACGCCACTTTCATTCAAAAAATAAATAGCGAAGAAAAACTTTTTGATAAGCTTAACGTTTTAGAACACCCTAGATTTATACAGCAATACAAATCGATTGAAAAACAATGGTACATAGAGAAGTATATTTCCGCACTAAAAAACAATAGTGCATACCGTAATTTTTAATCGTTTTTAACAAACAATTAAACTTGATTAAAATTTTCTCCTTAAAAATAAAATTTAACGATATTTACTACGCTAGCCATAGCATTAAAACCAAAAGACTAACCTAAGAATGATAGATAACCTATTGAGTTACGACTTTGCGTGGAAACCTTACAGCACCAGCCAATTATTAGCTACAGATAAAACCCATATCTTCCGAATTTCAGTTGATAATCATTTTCAGAAAATAAAAAAGGAACTTGCCGAGGTATTATCTGAACAAGAGCAGGAAAAGGCGAGCAGAATGTTTATTCAAAAAGACAAAGAACGCTATGTAGTTAGCAAATATTGTCTCCGCACTATTCTTGCCCTGTGCTTAAACAAAACGCCACACGAAGTAGAATTTATTTTGCACGAACATAAAAAACCTACGGTAAAGGACATTGAATTTAACATTAGCCACACCGGAGATTACATACTTATTGCCGTTAGTCCGAAAGCAGTTGGCATAGACCTCGAATACTTAAATAATGAATTTGATTTCAAATCAATTTTAGACATCACTTTTTCTAAGCAAGAAATTGACTTTATTGGCAATAAGAACACCAATCCTACCAATTTTTATACCATTTGGACCAGAAAAGAAGCATTGCTAAAGGCTAGTGGCGAAGGCGTTAGCAACAACCTTCATTTAATAGACTGCTTAAGTGAATACGTAGAAAGAAATAAAGCGGTTTTTAAGCTGCGCACTTTCCTAATCGAAGGTAGTTATGTGGCGAGTATCGCTACCAGTCTCGATCAAAAAGAGCTTCAATTTTGGAACTGGATTTAGGTTAACGAGTTTGGGTGTTTTTTAGGCTATGCAACATGTCAAGCCCTTGCAGAAACCTTTAAATTCGCTAAAAACCGACCTTGGTCTTTGCGGAAGTGGTGCTATTGCTCTAGTATTAACTTTAAAGCAAAGAGCGC
>NZ_DHDZ01000047.1:9687-37497 GCF_002399615.1 Pedobacter sp. UBA4863
AAAAAGCGAAAAAATGGAGTGCCGATGCCCGGCATAGATTGTACCGCTATCGGTAAGGGCAAGAAAGACTGCGAAGTGGACATACAGTATTGATTTTCAGATACCAACACCCTAAAATACGTTATATTAACATTTTTAACCTCCAATTATTCCTTCATTATATTTTCTTCTTCTGCGTTTTCTATGGCAGTATCGCTCACTGCCCTAAGGTACTTTTGTTCGTCAAATTCATTTTCGCTTTTGGCTATTACAATGGCGGCAATACCGTTGCCTATCATATTGGTAATTGCCCTCGCTTCGCTCATAAACCTATCTACCCCCAATAAAATTGCAATGTGCTCTACGGGCATAATCTTTAATGCTGTTAGCGTACTTGCCAGCACAATAAAGCCACTACCGGTAACACCTGCGGCACCTTTACTGGTTACCATTAACACCAACATAATGCTAATCTGTTCGCCAATACTTAAATCAATACCAAAAACTTGGGTTAAAAAGATTACTGCCATGGCGAGGTAAATAGAAGTGCCATCGAGGTTAAAGGAATAGCCCGTTGGAATAACCAAGCCTACCACCGATTTATCACAGCCAATATCCTCCATTTTTTTCATCATGCTTGGTAAAACCGATTCCGAAGAAGAGGTTCCCAAAACAATTAAGATTTCTTGGCGAATGTATTTTAGGTATTTCCATAAACTAAATTTATAATACCTACAGATGGCATTTAACACCACAAATATGAACAGGAAACACGTTAAATAAACTGCGCCCATTAGTTTTGCCATTGGCAGCAAGGTGTGCAGCCCAAATTTACCCACACTATAAGCCATCCCACCAAAAGCACCCAAAGGTGCCAAGCGCATAATTACCTTCATCATGTTAAACAATACCTTGGCAATTTTATCAAAACTTACCAAAAGCGATTGTCCAGACTCTCCCATCTTGCTCAATCCAAAACCAAACAATATTGCAAAAACCAAAATCTGCAAAATTTCGCCTTTACTAAATGATTCGAAAATATTTTTTGGAAAAATATGAGCTATAAACTCTAACCAATTAATTGCGCCTGCTTGTTCTGTGTAGGCAGCTATTTTAGAAATATCGCCCTCTGGCACCTCAACCCCCACGCCTGGCTTTAGTATATTGGCCACAAACAAACCTATTACAATGGCTAGGGTCGTTACAATTTCAAAATACAGCAACGCCTTACCTCCTACTATACCTACTTTTTTCATATCGCCCATGTGGGCAATACCCAAAACAATGGTAAAGAAAATAATGGGAGCAATTAACATGCTGATCATATTGATAAAGCTTTTGCTAATGAGCTCGGCATGAGGCGCAAAACCAGGATACAAGAACCCCACTAAAATACCTAAGGAAATAGCAAAAAGCACTTGAAAAGTGAGGTTGGAGATAACTTTTTTCATTGTCTGGTTTAGTTTCAGACTAGAAATATAGAAACAATTTTAAACACTTGAAATAAAACAACCTCAATTGAAAAAAAAAGATTAGCTTTTGATAAAAAAGCACAAACAATTTGTTTTGTATATTTGCACCTATTGGAAAGCAATGAATAGGATTAAATTTGTTTTGTTAGGCTTGGTAAGTGCTGGAATTATAGGCTATGCCTGTAAAAAAGAACCTATAGACAGCAAATTGTTTGTAGAAAGATATTTAATTGGCACTGCCAAATGGCCTATACAATCTTACGTAAGGCTAACGCTTAAAAACAATGACACCTTAGTTAAAGACACTGCTGCACTAGATACCGTAATTTTTAATAGCGATTTTAAATTTATAAAAGGCACAACTGCAGTAGGCTTTACGATTGACGATACCGGCAAAAACATTACTTTTAATACACAACCAGACAGCACTTGGCAAATAGCGTATTTACGGACAGCTAGTTTTAAACTTATACACGAACGTAAAGAAACAGTGGGCAGCGATGTAATGACCTATAAAATTGAACAGGTTCTTAAAAAATAATACAAACTAAAACATTTACCTGGCAATACCTACCGACGAAAACTGTAACTCGTAAAGGCGTTTATAGTAGCCGTCCATTTTTAACAATTGCTGGTGCGTTCCTTTTTCTTTAATTTCGCCCTTATCTAACACAATAATTAAATCTGCCTTTTGGATGGTAGATAAACGATGAGCAATAACAATAGACGTACGCCCTTGCATCAACTTATCAATGGCATTTTGTATCATTAATTCTGTTTCGGTATCAACCGATGAGGTAGCTTCGTCTAATACCAAAACTGCCGGTTTATAAACCAATGCCCTAATAAATGAAATAAGCTGCGCCTGCCCTGCAGAAAGTGTAGCCCCTCTTTCCATTACATTGTAATAATAGCCACCGGGCAAACGTTCTATAAAATTGTGTGCACCAACTTGTTTCGCAGCGGCAACCACTTCATCAAAGCTAATTTCCGGATTATTTAAGGTAATGTTGTTAAAAATTGTATCCGAAAAAAGAAAAACATCTTGCAGTACCGTGGCAATATTTTTTCTGAGGTAGGCTAATTTATATTCGCCAATAGCGTTCCCATCAATAGTTACATTTCCTTTCTGTATTTCGTAAAAACGGTTTAAAATATTAATGACAGAAGACTTGCCCGCCCCGGTTGCGCCAACCAAAGCTACAGTTTGCCCCGATTTTACCTCGAATGAAATATCTTTTAGCACATACTTGGGCTGCTCTTCCCCATCCTGATCGTAACTAAACCATACCTTTTCAAATTTAATGTTTCCGTTTAGTTTTTCTGGCTTTAGCGTACCATCATCAGCAGTGGTTTCGTGGGTGTCTAATACTTTAAAAACACGTTCGGCACCTACCATTCCCATTTGCAGGGTATTAAATTTATCGGCCAGCTCCCTAATTGGTCTAAACAACATGTTGATAAACATGATAAACGTGGTGATAATGCCTGGTTCTATTGTAGGGTTGCTAAGGATAGTTTTAGCGCCATACCAAATTAACAAGCCTAAAGACATGGCCGAAATTAGCTCTACTACCGGGAAAAAGATAGAATAATACCAATTAGAACGGATATTGGCATCGCGGTAGCGAGAATTGATTTTCTTGAACTTTTTATACTCTTGGTCTTCTCTAGCAAAATATTGGATAATGGCAATGCCGCTAATATGCTCTTGCAAAAAAGTATTTAGGTTGGCCACCTCTGCCCTCACTTCCTGAAAAGCAACCTTAATGGCTTTCTGAAAAATTCTTGTGGCAATAATTAACAAAGGCATGGGCACAAGCACCGCCAAACTAAGCTTCCAATCCATGTAAAACATGATAGAGATAATGACAATAACTTGAAGCAAATCGCCAATCATGGCAATTAAGCCCTCCGAAAAAATATCGGCAATGGTTTCTAGATCTGAAACGGTACGGGTAATGAGCTGGCCAATTGGCGTTTTATCGAAATACTTTAAACGTAGTTTTGTAATATGGTTAAATACGTTTATCCGTAAATCTCTAATGGCAGATTGTCCCAACTTATTGGTAAGCAACGTATGTGCATATTGAAAAACTGTTTGCAGCCCCAGCAACACCAACATTAAAATGGTAACCGTTAAAAGCCCTCCAAAATCGCCCTTTAAAATATGCTGATCTAAGGTAAAACCTACCAGCATTGGACGAACGGGCGCTAGTGCAGCCAACAGAACTGTCAACAAAACAGACCATATAAACATAGCTCGGTATGGTTTTACATAAGCCATTACCCTTTTTAACAAGCTAAAATTAAATGCTTCTCCTGTTACTTTTGACATTACTTAATTAGTTATTCTAACAATTAGCCAATGAGCTAATCATCGTATCAATGTACGGATATTCTACCGCCACTAAATACAAGCCACATGCCGGAACAGACTGCCCCGCCTTGCTCCTGTTCTTGCTCTCTAAAATCTCCTCCACATCCGCCATTTCAATATCGCCCCTGCCCACCATTACCAAAGTTCCCACAATTGCCCGCACCATGTTTCGCAAAAACCGATCTGCTTTAATGGTAAACACTAAACCACCTACCTCCTGCTCAAATTTAGCATAGCTGATTTTGCAGTTATTGGTAAAGGTTTGGGTGTTCGATTTGCTAAAGCACGAAAAATCGGTGTGCTGCAATAAGATTTGTGCAGTTTCGTTCATTTTTGCCACATCGAGTTTTCCTTTGTACAACCAAGACCTGTCTAATTTAAACGGATCTTTCCTAAAATGTAGGTAGTACTTGTATTCTCTGGCAGTGGCATCGAAACGGGCATGCGCATCATTGGCTACTTCAAATACACGAAGTACAGCAATACTATACGGCAGCAAAGCATTGATGCCTTTCTCTGGGTTTGTTAGCAGCTTAGTGTTACTTCCCAACAAATCGAAATGTGCATAAAACTGCGTGGCATGAACTCCCGCATCGGTTCTACCACAGCCTAAAGAAACTACTTCTTGTCTAAAATACGTACTTAAAGCCTTATCTAAACATTGTTGTACGGTAATGCCGTTGGGCTGTGTTTGCCATCCATGAAAATTAGTGCCGTTATAACTCAGTTCTACGAAATATCGTTTTGTTTCCAATATTGCAAAAATAAGCTTTTAGGATGTAAGTTTTACGCTATAAGCAATGTAAAAGTCTAAAAAACGAAACAACCGGAACCTAACAAACGAAATAAAAAACTAAGTTTGTAGAAAAATTAAAATCGATCATGATTCAGAGAATACAATCTATTTGGCTTTTATTGGCGGCTTTCGCTATCTTATGTATGTTACTTGTCCCTACGGCAGGTCTCGATACAGCAAAAGGATATTATACTTTATATGGTTCGGGGCTTAAAATGGAAGGCGCAACTACCCAAACTAACAACATTGCGCTGTTGGTGAGTGTTGTTTTGGCCGCATTAATCAGCTTGGTCAATATTTTTAATTTCAGAAACAGGAAGCTACAAATACGCATTGTTTCTTTAAACATTCTATTGATATTGGCCCTGTCTTTTTGGTTATCGCAGCTAGTAAAAAGTGTGGAAGGCTTAAAAGCACTTGACATCGAACCAGGGCTATTTCTTCCGTTGGCAGCTATCATTTTCTCGCTTTTAGCCATCAGAGCAATTAAAAACGACGAAAAACTAATCCGTTCTGCCGACAGGTTACGTTAAATTTTGATTAAAAGTTGCTTAAAAATTTTATAACACACAGTTTATCACTACCTTTAGTATAATTTTTCACCCTTAACCTTATTATTTATGAAAAAATTTTTACTTTTTGTATTATTTATAAGTGGATTTACTGTAAGTGGATTTGCGCAATTGGTAGATGATTTTAGTGATGGCGATTTTACCAACAACCCAACCTGGGTAGGTACAACCGAAAACTGGACGATAGCACAAAACAGTTCTTCTGGGCCTAATAGTACAGGTGGCTCTCAAACTTTAAGATTAAATGCCTCTGCAACGGGGCTTAGTTATTTAATGACCCAGCGCACTGCATCATGGGGCAACGAACAAACTTGGGCCATATGGATTGGGAGAAGAACTGGCTCGCCTGCAACATACAACAATAGGATACGTATATGGCTTTATGCCTCACAAGCAGATATATCACAGAATACAAATGGCTATCGCATTAGCTTTGGAAGCGACCGCACTCAAGGAGATTCTTTTGACTTTGAAAAAGTAACAAACAACAACGTAACAACACTTTTTACAAGCGCAACATCGGTGACTAATGGAATTGAGGATTTTGGCTTCCAACTTAGGGTGACGAGATCATCAGCTGGCGTATGGACACTTTACACGTCTGACCTACCTACCGCAAATGGCGGAGGAGTCAATGCAAAGGAGCCTATTACCTTAGCATCTACCTCTAACAACATAGGTACTTACACAGACAACACTTATACTGATTTTGCCAATGGTTATTATGGCGTATCAGCATACCATACCGCAGGTAATGATGCTAGAACTGGATTAGAGTTTGATAACTTCATGTTTGATACTAGTGCTTCCTCTACCCTCCCAGTATCCCTAACCTCTTTTACCGCTAAAGCCAACCAACAAAATATTGATTTGGCATGGAACACCGCCTCGGAAAAGGACAATTCCCATTTCGACATTTTACGCTCTGGGGATGGAAAAACATTTTCAAAAATTGGCGAGGTAAAAGGTGCGGGCAATAGCAGTACGGCAAAAAACTATGCCTTTACGGATAAAGATGCTTTACCAGGCGTAAACTACTATCAATTAAAACAAGTGGACAACAACGGTTCTTCTACAACTTCTAAAGTTGAAGCAGTGAAATCTAACGTAGCAGCTAGCAATTTTAAGGTTGCCACTAACAAACAAGAAGGCACTGTTAAACTAACCGTTTATGCTGCTAACGCAGGTAAAGCGGCCTTCAAAATTTACGACTTAAACGGAAGGAAGCTAACCGAACAAGAACTAACACTTGACAAAGGCTACACCAATTTAGCTGTACCTTTTAACGGTGCCAATGGTTTACATGTGGCTTCGTTAACTACCGCCACAGAAATAGTAACACAGAAGTTTATTAAATAATCCCTTTTTAAGATTTACGAAGTTTTTGAAACTTCGTAAATCTTAATCAGCTACACAAGGAGGTCGTCTCAAAAGTCGGTCGTCATTTCGAAACGAAACAAAGTGGAGTGAGAAATCTCGCTCAAAAGCACCTCTGTGGGAGATTGCCCTCGTACCTCTTCGAACCCTGCTGTTCGACATTTGCAATGTCGAACTCTTATCGAAGGATTTGTAATCCTTACTTTAGTCGCCACTTTGTTTCTGCATTACGCCAACAGACTTAAAAAATTGTTACAGCCCTGCGTAAACTAGCCCCGATTGAGCGGAAATACTTTTTGTAGCGTCATTTTCGACGAGGAACGAGGAGAAATCTATTGCATAGAAGAATTTAACGTTGAGATGTCTCTCTGCGTTTGAAATGGCGGCAAACCGAAAACAAAAAGATTACAGCAAAAAGCGGGACTTTCGATGAAAGTATTCACTAAAATTGCGCTTCAAATGCATCTTAAACGCTAGCACGGCACAACAACCAAAACCTAACCAATTAACTTTCAATTTATTAAGCCATAAATTATTTACTACGCACTATATAAATTACCAATTATTAGCTGTACCTTTGCGCCTTAATTAAAAAATGTTATAATGATAAACCCATTTAGTAAATTGGGGATAAGTGATGACGTTGTTAATGCCGTTAAAGCGCTAGGATTTGAAAACCCTACGCCTATTCAGGAGCAAGCCATTCCTGTACTGTTAGAGGGTAGTAACGACTTTGTTGGTTTGGCCCAAACAGGAACAGGAAAAACAGCCGCATTTGGTTTGCCGTTGTTAGAATTAATTGACTTTAAGAGCAATAAGCCACAGGCACTAATTTTGTGCCCTACACGTGAGCTTTGTTTGCAAATTGCAAACGACATCAGAAATTTCTCAAAAAACACGCCTAATGCTAGCGTTGTAGCCGTTTACGGTGGCGCAAACATTATGCAACAACTACGTGAAATACGCAACGGCGTACAAATTGTAGTGGCCACGCCCGGCCGTATGTTAGATATCATTGGCCGTAAAGCCATCGATTTTTCTAACGTGAAGTATGTAGTATTAGACGAGGCGGATGAAATGTTGAACATGGGCTTCCAAGAAGACATCAACGACATCCTTTCTACTACACCAGACGACAAAAAAACTTGGTTATTTTCTGCTACTATGCCACCAGAGGTGCGCCGTATAGCTAAAAATTACATGGACAACCCTACAGAGTTAACCATGGGAACCAAGAACACAGGTAACGTAAATATTGAACACGAATATTATATTGTTAAAGCTCGTGATAAATATGCAGCCTTAAAACGTATTGTAGATTACAACCCAGATATTTTTGGTGTAGTTTTCTGTAAAACTAAAATGGATACCCAAGATGTTGCCGAACATTTAATTAAAGATGGTTACAATGCTGACGCTTTACACGGAGATTTATCTCAACAACAACGTGATAAGGTTATGCAACGTTTCCGCGACCGCAACATGCAGTTATTAATCGCTACAGATGTTGCTGCCCGGGGTATCGATGTAAACAATGTAACTCACGTAATTAATTACGCATTACCTGATGAGATTGAAAGTTACACCCACCGTTCTGGCCGTACCGGTCGTGCGGGTAAAACTGGCGTTTCTATCTGTATCATCAACGCTAAAGAAACTGGCAAAATACGTCAGATTGAAAGAATTATCGGAAAACAATTCACCAAAGCAGAACTCCCTACAGGTTTTGATGTTTGTGAAAAACAATTGTTCGGATTAGTTCACCGCGTACATAACGTAGAGGTTAACGAAGAGCAAATCGACAAATATATGTCGAGAATTAACGACGAATTTGCTGATTTGAGCAAAGAAGAAGTGATCAAGAAATTTGCTTCATTAGAATTTAACCGTTTCTTGGAATATTACCAAAACGCACCAGACCTTAATTTAAGTGCTGATGATCGCGGAGACCGTGGCGATAGAAGAGAACGTGGTGAGCGTGGCGAACGCGGAGGCAGAGGTGCTGAAGCAGGTTATGCTCGTTTATTCATCAACGTTGGTTCGGTAGATGAGTTTACCAGAGGCGATTTATTAAGTTTCGTTTGTAACAACGGTCGCATTAGCGGTAAAGCTGTTGGCAAAATAGACTTAAAAGGTGTTTTCTCTTTTGTAGAGGTTGAAAGTGCTGTAGCTGAAACACTTTTAGCTAACTTTAAAGACGTGCAACATAACGGCAGAGAAGTTAGAATTGAAGTAAGTGGTGATGCACCGAGAAGCAGCAGTCGTGGTGGAGACCGTGGCGGCCGTGGTGGCCGTGATGGATTTGGCGGCGAACGTAGAGGTGGTTACGGTGGTGAGCGTCGTAGCGGTGGTTACGGTGGCGACAGAAGAAGCAGTGGCGGCGGAAGCGGAAGAAGAGATCGTGGTGAACGTTCTAGCGGTGGAAGCAGCGAAGGTGGTTTTAGAGATTTCTCTGGCCGCAGCCGTGAAGAAAGAAGTGGCGGAAGCGGAAGACGCGAAGGTGGAAATGGTGGTAGTGACAGAAGACGCAGATCTTAATTTGTAAACTCTCAATTATAACAATAAAGCCTCGACAAATTGTCGAGGCTTTATTGCTTATTGGATTATCGTCATATCGAACGCAGCGTAGCGAGAGTTTATTCCGAATTATCAGAAAGACATCTAACTCCTTACTCGTATAATTCCCCACATAGTTCTCAGATTTAACTTCGTTGATTTTCAGTTTTCCTCGTAAAAAAATACATCGGAAAGCTCTAGGGGTTTAACTCAATTTCTCCGTTAACATTTTCATCTCTACGTGAGGAGATTTTCTTTCATATAAAATCTGGTAAACTGCTTCGCAAATTGGCATATCTACTTTATACTTTTCGTTGATGTGATGCATGGAGCTAGCGGCGTAATACCCTTCGGCAACCATGTTCATTTCTAGCTGTGCCGATTTTACGGTATAGCCTTTGCCCACCATATTACCAAAAGTTCTATTTCTGCTAAATTGCGAATAAGCGGTCACCAACAAATCGCCCAAGTAGGCCGACTCTTTAATGTCTCGTTCAATAGGATGCACTACCCCCACAAACCGTTCAATTTCGCGAATGGCATTTGAAATGAGTACAGCCTGAAAATTATCTCCATACCCTACTGCATGGCATATTCCACTAGCTACCGCATAAATATTTTTAAGTACGGCGGCATATTCTGTTCCGTAAATATCATCGGAGATATTGGTTTTGATGTAACGAGTGCTTAAATGGTTAGCAAAAGCATTTGCTGTGTTTACAGCTGTACAAGCAATGGTCAGGTACGATAGTTTTTCTAAAGCCACTTCTTCGGCATGGCAAGGGCCACTAATTACTACAATATCTTTGTAAGGCAGCTCAAAATTTTGATGTAAAAACTCGCCGATAATCAGGTTTTCATCGGGTACAATACCCTTAATAGCAGAAATAACCTTTTTACCTTTAAGTTGGGCTGGCGTAATGTTTTTTAGGGTCTCTTTTAAAAAAGCAGCGGGCACATTTAGCACGATATGATCCGCTTGTGAAATGATATACCGAATATCCGAAGAAACATTTTCGGGTGTTAGAGTAATTTCTACAGCACTTAAATAACTCGGATTGTGCTTATAATTTCTAATATGATTAATTGCTTCCTCATTTCTCATCCACCAAAAAATTTCTTTTTCGGCTTCGTTATCAGATAGCATTTTAATAATGGCTGTTGCCCAACTTCCTCCGCCAATCATGGCTATTTTCGGTCTGCTCATATCTAGCTAAGTAAAAACGCAAAGGCCGTCAATTTCGACTAGAGTAAGGCGAAAAGACGACCATTTTATAGGGCAAAAATACTTAAATATTATGATTTGCTACGACTACTTTTTACTTCCGGCAGTAAACAACTTATCTTTAGTGGTTTGTTCTACTTTTACACCGTCTTTCAATTTATTTTGAATAGCCGAATAAGGCCCTGAAACAATTTGTTCTCCTCCTTTTAAACCTTTTTTAACAACAATATATTGGTCGTTTTGTATGCCTGTACTCACCGCTGTCTTTTTAACGGTAGAGGTTTTAGCATCAAACAAATAAACATATTGTTTTAGCTGCTTATCTGTTAATTTAGATTTTTGCTTCTCACTTCCTTCAGCACCGCCCTTGTTATCTGCACCAGTATTATTATCAGTAAAAACAGATTGAATTGGAATCGCCAACCCTCTTACGGTTTCGCTCTCAATATCAACCGTGGCAGAAAGGCCTGGCCTAAACGGCGATGGCAAATCTTTAGCTCCGCCCTTAACTGTATTATATGATTCGGCCAGCAATCTTACTTTTACCGAAAAGTTGGTTACCTGATCTACCGATGTATTGGCTGTTCCAACGGCTGTTGACGAACTTGCTATCTCGGTTACTATGCCTCTAAATTTCTTACCTGCAAAGGCATCTACCTCCACGGTCGCACTATCGCCCAAACTTACGCGGTTAATATCGTTTTCGTTCACGTCAACATTCACTTCCATAGTGCTCAAATTAGAGATACGCATAATTTCGGTACCTGCCATTTGCGAAGTTCCCAAAATACGGTCGCCTAGCTCGATAGAAAGTTTAGACACTACACCGTCAACCGGGGCATAAATGGTAGTTCTGGCCAAATTTGCACCAGCTTCTTTAACATTAGCTGCCGTTTGCGCTAGGTTAAACTTAGCACCAATCACACCTTCTTTAGCGCTGGCCAATGTAGATTTCGCCGTTAAATAGGCTGCTTTTGCGGCATCAAACTCGGCCGCCGAAATTACTTTTTTATTGTAAAGCTCTACATTACGTTTATAGGTAGCATCTGCATTTTCGAAATTTGCCTGCGCTTGCACCAATTGCTGCTGTGCAGCGCCAACATTTGCTTTTTGGGCATTGTAAGAAGCTACTGTACGCTCATAGCCCGACTGTAAAATATCTGGACGCACTTTACACAATAGCTGTCCTTTCTTCACCACATCGCCCTCTTTTACCAAAAGTTCGGTTACCTCTCCAGAAACTTCCGAGCTTAATTTAACTTCTGTTTCTGGTTGTATCTTACCGCTTGCAGTAACGGTTTCAATTACCGTTTTGTCGCCAACCTTTTCAACAGTTACCTTTTCTATATTTTCTTTGCCAATTACGCCAGTAACTTTAAGAACAACAATTAGCAGTACAATTACTACTACGCCAATTATAATATGTTTTAACTTCATAACTCTGTTTAAATGTGCCTAAGGGCTACTATTTTCTTTGTATTAAAATATAATTTGTTTTCCTAAATAATAATCTATCACTTTCGATTTGAATAACAAATCGTACTTAGCCTGTAACCTGTCTATTTCAGCTTTATTTTTGTTGGTCATGGCAGTACTGTATTCTACAGAATTAGCCAAACCTACATTATAACGTTGTTCAATAGCGTAAAAAGCATCCTTTTGAGCAGCGAAAGCATTCCCGGTAGATTCATATTTACTTTCGGCCGCTCTTAAATCGGCAACAGCCTGATAAATCACCTTGTTAAGGTTATTCTTTGTTAGCTGCTCGTCTGTACGGGTCCGCATCAAGTTAATTGTTGCACGCTTTACACCAGCTTTTGCTTGTAACCCATTAAAGATGGGGATAGTTAAGCTTAAGCCTATTCCTTTTGACACATTGTCTTTTAATTGCTTATCAAAAGTATCATTATTAATTAGTGGATTTTCGCTATAAAAATAACTGGTGCCGTAACTGCCGCTAAGAGATAATCTTGGAAAAAGGTTTCCTTTGGCTACTTCTACACCTAATTCTGCAGCACGTGTATTTGCAGAAGACAACCGAATATCTGGAAATTGTTTCAATGCTGCTTGATAAACCTCTTCTGCATTATACTTGGCTAAGGTTTGCCCAAAGCTTTCTAGCAAAGGTGCCTGTACTTGGTAAACTGTAGCCGAAGGAATATCCATTAGCTGTGCTAAAGTTAAGTAAGATATTGACAGCGCATTTTCTGCATCGGTAACATTTAATTCTGCCGTAGCCACTTGAGATTTTGATTGAGAAACATCGGCCAAGGTCTTGTTACCAGCTTCTAAAAGTTGCTGTTGTTGGTTTAGCACCTGTTTAGCCACCTCCAATTGTTGCCGAGCCGCCGTTAAAAAATCTTTGTTAAATAAAATTTGCATGTACGAAGTAATGACCGATAGCGTTAAGTCGTTTTTAATCTTCTCCGTATTCGTTTTACCCGCTTCGAGCAAGGCTTTATTTTGCTTAAT
Organism: Pedobacter sp. UBA4863; assembly: GCF_002399615.1. Classification (GTDB taxonomy): domain Bacteria; phylum Bacteroidota; class Bacteroidia; order Sphingobacteriales; family Sphingobacteriaceae; genus Pedobacter. The sequence continues at coordinate 22,517 of NZ_DHDZ01000047.1, forward strand.
CTGATTGATCTTAGAAAAACCGTTAAAAATATCTATACCAGTACTTACCCCTGCATTCAAATTATAGTTTTGCGTGTTTTGAAACAAACCCGAAGCTACTTGGTTACGTCCCCAACCTAAATTTTGATTAACACTTGCATTTAAGCTTGGATACAATGACGCTTTTGATTGCTGCAAATTAACATCGTTAAGGCTCTCGCTAAACTGCGCCTGCTTAACCTGCAAATTGTTTTTCAAGGTATTTTCTATTGCCTGCTGTATTGTAATTACTTCTTGTGCAGCAGCTGTAAAACCTACCACCGACAAGGATAACGCAGAGAGCGCAGCAAACAAAAAGCTTATTTTGGAAGATTGTTTCATAAATTCGTTCACAATAATAAATAAACAACAGGTGGTTTTCTGTAATTTTTTAAGTACAGCCCTTAAATGTTTACATTTACAGCATGTACACCGTTAGGCCACCTTTTTTTCTCAAATGGTATTATCCCAATTTAATTTGGAATAAAGCTACCGACAAAAAAACCGTTTACCTCACGTTTGACGATGGCCCCATACCAAATGTTACAGACTTTGTGTTAAATACCTTAAAAAGCTTTAACGTTAAGGGAACTTTCTTTTGCATTGGGGATAACATCAATAAACATCCGCAAGTTTTCGAAAGAATTAAAAAAGAAGGCCATGCTATTGGCAACCATACCTATAACCACCTAAAAGGATGGAAAACAGACAACAAGACCTACATGGACAATTTTTGGAAATGCCAAGAATTAACTGAAACGAACTTGTTCAGGCCACCTTACGGCAGGATTAAAAAATCTCAAATCTCAAATCTCAAGTCTCAAACCTCAAATCTCGAAATAATAATGTGGGATGTGCTAAGTGGCGATTTTGACACCAAGCTTTCTCCAGAAAAATGCTACCAAAACGTTATTAAAAATGTGCGGAATGGCACTATCATTGTTTTTCACGATAGTTTAAAAGCATGGGATAGATTAGCATATGCCTTGCCCAAAACTATTGAATATCTTTTGGCAAAAGGTTATCGTTTCGAAAAGCTTTAGAAAACTCGTTTGCATTACTAAATTACCTAACTATGCGATTCGCATATCCCCCCCGACTATTCGGGAGAGCAGGGGGACGAAATAATTAAAAAAATACCACACACCAATTGTTCATTTTTTTTCCATTACACTACGGGTTTTAGAAAGATTAAACAAACAAATGTTATCTTAGCTACACAAACTCAATTTTAAATGAACAAACTATCTAAATCTATCCTAGCTCTCTTTATTGGCATAAGTACACTTAGCACTAAGGCCCAAGAAAAAGAATTTAACGTAAGCAGCAAACGAAACGAAGACAAAAGTATTACACTTACAGCCGAAAAATCCTCTCCCGGCACTTATACCGTGGTGCTAAACTTTAGAGAGCTCGACAACACTAGCCTAAATGGAGATCCTATTTACGAAGTAAAGCATAATAACGATAATTTTCTAACCTTAACTCCCATTAATAAAGAACAAAACATTGGCTATTCGTTTAGCTACAGCTTTATTAGAGGAAAGTTAAATCCTAAATACAGCCCTCTTTTTCTATATGCCTTACCTTATGCCAAAGGCAAAAAAGTAAAAGCCGTTGAATCTGGTTTCTTAAATGCTACCTATTTTGGCTCTACCACTCCAGAAGACTGGAAATCGTACCATTTTTTAACGGAGAAAGCAGATACCGTTACTGCTGTTAGAAAAGGTACAGTAGTAAATGTTGCTGATGTGCACGATGCAGACACCAAAGATTTGAAGTACACCAGCAAAGTAAATGCTGTGGTAGTAGAACATGCTGATGGCACTTTAGCTACCTACAAAGGCTTCAAGAAAGGTGTTTTTGTAAAAGAAGGACAAACGGTATTTCCTGGCACTGCCTTAGGAATGAACAACATTACCAACGAACGCTACGCCATTTCATTGATGATTACTTATTTAAAATCTGTTGATTTTGAAGCAGCAAAAAAGAGCCCAAAAGACAGTAAAAGCTTTTATGGTTTCATTACGCCATATTTCTGCACTACCGAAAATACAAACGGAATTTTAACCAGTCAAAAGTATTATACTTCGGAAATTACGCCAGAACTTACCCAAAAAGAGATGACAAAGAAAGAAATAAAAAACTGGGGCAAGAAGTAATCGTATTAAATAGCTTTTTTTTTTTGCATAAAAATTTGTGTACCCCTAAAATCGGGACAGACACTGTGGCCAACTATATACAGGTGTATAGCAGTAACACACTAGGAACACACTAGGAACACACCAGTTATGGTGGACTTAACGTGGACTTGAGGTGGAGTTAAGGTGGACTTGAGGCAGACTTTTAAAATACTGCATGACTTAGTTTTAGGATGAATTATCCTGAGGTATAAAGTAAAGCTAAATTAATAAAAAATGGAGACACAAGCAGGAATAATTTCAAATTTGCTTTGAAATTTGAAAGCTAAGCGAATATTGTTTAACGCGGGCTTTCACATATTCATTTCACCATCAATACATTACACGACGAGCAACTTAAAAACCTGTTATTAATAACAGATTAATGCCTAAAATTCACACTAAATATGTGGTTACACATTCCAGTCGAGCCACATCCCATTAATCCAACGGTTCGCTTGCCGAAGTGTTTCTAATAAAAATTAGCGCATCATAATCTAAACCAAGTTTAACGGGTATAGCAAAAGGTTTTCGCCAATCGGCCCAAATATTGGTAATAGTGCTCTCTAACCCAGCGAAAGGGTTGTTTTGGGCAAATTTCACATAAAAATCGGTTTTATTGCTTTTGCTAAAAATTTCGGAAAAGTTATTCATTGGCTTTTCCAATTGATGCTTTTCAAAAAGAAAACTTCCATCTGCTTTAAATACCAGCGTACTTACCCCACCTTCATAGGTATCAAACCCAATATTAAAATATTTTGAGGATAATTTATTTGCCAAATGCTTGCCCATCGCACTTGCTCCTACCACCTTAGCATCATATCGGGCCAAATGTAAATTATGCCCCCATATTATTATTTTTTGTTTCAAACGCTCCTGTCTTTCTAGCACTATATTCGCCATTAAGCTATCACGAGTAAAGGGATCATAAAAACCTTCTTGATGAAAACCAAAAACACTGACGAGTTGTGTTGGATTTTTATGATTGTAAGCTTTAACCCACTCAAATAAAGCATAAAACTCTTCGGTGTTATATAGCCCTAAGTTTTTCATGAGCATTTTTAGATTGCCTTCCTCTCCAGAAACATAGCCGTTGATCCTAGCTAAAGCTGTATCCAAATATTCAAATCCAATTTCTCTATACCCTTCATTTACTATCAAGTAACGTATAATTTTCACTTTCTCTTGATAAAACTCTTTGGTGCCGTGACTGGCTTCTGCCAAACCCAAAACCTTCACCGAGTCTAAGTCTTTAGCTAACAAACTGATATAATCGCCTTTTAAACTAACAGCATTAGTATTTAACCAGTTCAACAATTTGGATTGATTGCTTAATTGGGCATTTGAGCTTAACGTAAATAGCATTAAAACAGCGAGTATTATTCTTTTCATATCCTCATTTTTAATAATGATGCAAGGTGCAACCTATTTCCACAGTTTTTTGTTAAATAGTCCCGATTGGAGTGAAATATTTCTTGTTTTACGTACCTTCAAAACGTGTCGTGCTGAGTTTATCGAAGCATCTGTTAACTATGAAACATCTTTCAACGGGCTTAAGATAACAGCACTCGAACAAAAAGATTGAAACATAAAGCGGGACGAACGCTAACAACCATCACTATTGCTGCGCTTCAAAAAATCTTTTTAAAGCAATCTCTTACGCAACAAGCAGCTATTCAGAACCATTCCAAATAATATAATGATAATGAGATGATAGCGTTACACCTCTTTTTTTTGTAAATTCGCAGCTAACAGATATTTTATTACCTTTTAAACACAGATTATCAATGGCTTTTGATATAGAAATGATCAAAAAGGTGTATGCAAACTTTGGCGAACGTGTAGATGCGGCTCGTGAATTAGTTGGCAGGCCTTTAACACTTTCAGAAAAGATATTATACGCACACCTTTGGGACGGAAAATCGAATAAGGCATTTGTACGTGGTACTGATTATGTAGATTTTGCCCCAGATAGAGTGGCGATGCAAGATGCAACGGCACAAATGGCGCTATTACAGTTTATGCAAGCTGGCAGACCAAAAGTTGCAGTACCATCTTCTGTACACTGCGATCACTTAATCACTGCCAAATTAGGCGCCGAAATAGATTTGCCTCATGCAAAAACAGAAAGTGCAGAAGTTTTCGACTTTCTTTCTTCGGTTTCTAACAAATACGGCATTGGTTTCTGGAAACCAGGTGCAGGTATCATTCACCAAGTAATTTTAGAAAACTATGCTTTTCCGGGCGGTATGATGATTGGTACCGATAGCCACACCGTAAATGCGGGCGGATTAGGCATGTTGGCCATTGGTGTTGGCGGTGCCGATGCCTGCGATGTAATGGCTGGATTACCTTGGGAGCTGAAATTCCCTAAATTAATTGGCGTGAAGTTAACCGGAAAATTAAACGGTTGGACTTCGGCTAAAGACGTAATTTTAAAAGTTGCCGGTATTTTAACTGTAAAAGGCGGAACGGGCGCTATTGTAGAATATTTTGGCGACGGCGCCATTAACTTAAGCTGTACCGGCAAAGGAACCATCTGTAACATGGGTGCAGAAATTGGTGCTACTACCTCTACTTTTGGTTACGACGAGAGCATGGAGCGTTATTTACGTGCTACCAACCGTGCCGATGTAGCTGATGCTGCCAACGCTGTAAAACAACACTTAACTGGCGATGCCGAAGTTTATGCGGAGCCTGAAAAATATTTCGATCAAATTATTGAAATTAACTTAGACGAATTAGAACCTTATTTAAACGGTCCGTTTACGCCAGATTTAGCTACCCCTATTTCTAAAATGAAAGAGGTTGCTGCTGCCAACGAATGGCCAACCAAAGTAGAGTGGGGCTTAATTGGTTCTTGTACCAACTCGTCTTACGAAGATTTGTCTCGTGCCGCCTCGGTAGCTAAACAAGCTATTGCAAAAGGTTTGGGCAAAAAAGCTGAATTTGGCATTAACCCAGGTTCTGAGCAAGTACGCTACACCGCAGATAGAGATGGTTTCTTAGCTACTTTTAAAGATTTAGACGCTACTATTTTCACCAACGCCTGCGGCCCTTGTATTGGTATGTGGGACAGAACCGGCGCCGAAAAGCAAGAGAAAAACACCATTGTACACTCGTTTAACCGTAACTTTGCTAAACGTGCCGATGGCAACCCTAATACTTACGCTTTTGTAACTTCACCAGAGTTGGTTGCGGCCTTAGCCATTGCCGGCGATTTAAGCTTCAATCCGCTTACGGATACCTTAACTAACGATAAAGGCGAGCAAGTAAAATTAGATGAACCAACAGGCTTCGAATTGCCAGCAAAAGGTTATGCTGTAGAAGATGCAGGCTACCAAGCTCCGGCAGAAGACGGCTCTAACGTAGAAGTTAAGGTTTCCCCTACTTCGCATCGTCTGCAACTGCTAGATCCTTTCGCACCTTGGGAAGGTACAGATTTAAAAGGCTTGAAGCTATTAATCAAAGCTAAAGGTAAATGTACTACCGACCATATCTCGATGGCTGGCCCATGGTTAAAATTCCGTGGTCACTTAGACAACATCTCTAACAACATGTTAATTGGGGCGGTAAATTACTTTAACGATAAAACAGACGATATTAAAAACCAATTGACTGGCGAGTACGGACCTGTTCCTGCTACGCAACGTGCCTACAAAGCAGCAGGCATTGGCTCTATCGTTGTTGGCGATGAAAACTATGGCGAAGGTTCATCTCGTGAGCACGCAGCCATGGAGCCTCGTCACTTAGGTGTACGTGCGGTATTGGTAAAATCTTTTGCCCGTATCCACGAAACTAACTTGAAAAAACAAGGTATGTTAGGCTTAACTTTTGCAGACAAAGAAGATTACAACAAAATTCAAGAGGATGATGTAATCGATATCTTAGGCTTAACAGAATTTGCGCCTAACAAGCCATTAACTTTGGTATTGCACCATGCAGATGGCTCTACAGAAACTTTTGAGGTAAACCACAGCTACAACGAACAACAAATTGAGTGGTTTAAAGCTGGCGGAGCCCTGAATATCATCAGAAAAGAAGCTGCCGCAAAAGCTGCACAGGCTTAGTAGTCCGTTAGTTCTCTCGTCATTTCGACTAAAGGAAATCTAACGCTTAGTATTAAAACCCAATTGACTTGATGTTAATTGGGTTTTTATTTACAACCTAATACCTGACCACTAATTCCTTACCACTTTATGAGAAGAGCAATTATACTGCTGCTATTTCCCGAAAGTCTTGCTGTTCATTCCAACTCCTCGCCTTCCGCCAGCTGGCGGATCGGCTGCGGGGTTTCCATTGCCATCAAGTCTATTTAACTTCTGGTATTGCTGTTATAATTTACAAATCGTCTACTTTCTTTATAGCCTTCCAATCCCAAACTCCATAAATTGTTTTTTCTAATACAACAACGTAATTTACTTTATTATAATTAAACTGCCTACTAAATATATTTCTGTCTATAGTATCTAAAACATTTTTATGCTCATACTTAAATGCTTCAAATATCAAATAATTTAATTTATCTTTCTGTGTTATTGGTAATTTTGGAATAAAAGTTAAATCTTTAGCTCGTCTGCTATAACCCCACCAGTAAGCAAAAAGCAGAGGCAAAAAATAGAAAAAGTAGTAATATTCAATTTTGTCCATGTCTTATTTTCTTTAGCAAGTTAAATACTTTAAGCCTTAAACTAAAAACCGATGCTGAAATAAATTCTGCATGACGGGGCAAAAATATAAGTTACCCTGAATTTATTTCAAGGTTTGCCCAGCAATTGTACAACTAACACCCCCCAAAAAAAACATATTACAACCCTTCCAAAGCCTCGTCCTCAGCTAAAAACTGCTCAATAGCATGAACATCTTTTTCAAAAACATGTAACTGCACTCCACTTATCGAAGTATTAAAAACCGGATAAACCAATGCCACATTTTCACCTGAAAGAAAACATTCAAAACCAGCATCTAGCAAACGAGTTTTCACAATATTCGCCTCCATTGGATTTTCGAAAGTTTTGTAAACTACTATTTTATTCTCTGTCATAAGATCTAGTTAAATTCGTGTCCACACTTATAACAATGATAACACTTATTTGCTTTAAAAGGATATATGGTCATCAAAATAGAGAGCACTACAACCCACCAGCTATGCTTATTTTTAGTTGCCAAACCATAGCTTACATTGGTAGAGCCGCAGTTTTCACAAGCTACTGCTTTAGCCCCATCTTGCTCAACTTCTATTTCTGGCACTTCGAGCGCTACATCATCTGCCAGTAAAACGTTAATTTGTTCTACATCTTTCTCGAAAACGTTTAGCTTAACACCGCCTATTGCCTGGTTAAAAAGTGGCTGTATCGTTGCTACATTTTCATCGGTTAAAAAACAGCGAATACCTGCATCTTCCAATTTTGCTTTAATGATATTGGCTTCTATGGGGTTATAAAAAGTACTGTAAACTATTATTTTATCGCTCATTCCCATAAATATAGCTATTTATTTCGACAAAAATTCTTGCCACCAATACCCCGATTGTTTGATGGTGCGTTGCTGTGTTTTAAAATCGTTATGCACCAAACCAAAACGAGCCTGATAGCCTTCGGCCCATTCAAAATTGTCCATCAGTGTCCAAGCTAAATAGCCTGTAATATTTACGCCTTCACTTTTGGCTTTTAGTAAGGCTGCTAAATAAGCTTTAAAATAAGCAACTCTTGCCTGATCATCGACCTTTCCATCTACTAAATGGTCTCGATAGCAAGCACCATTTTCGGTAATCATGATATTTTTAATTTCTGGATAGGCCGCAAACTGTTTAATGATACGATAAAAACTGTTGGCATTTACTTCCCATCCCATAGCAGTATGCAGAACTCTCCTATTTTTAGCCTTTATTTCTCTACCCTAAACCTATTTGCTTTAACAAAATTGCGGCATTAAACTTAGTACAAGGTCCTTGTTTAATCAAATAATCAAATTCCATTTCGTTAGCTGCCAACTGAATATCAAAGTGGAAATTACGCACCGCAGTTGGGTGTACCTGTTCTAGTTCTGAAAGTTGCAGGTCGTGGGTTGCGAATAAGGTTGGTGTACCTATGGTAATTAACTTTTCGATAAAGGCTTTAGAACCATCAAATTTGTCTTTACTGTTTGTTCCTCGTAACATTTCGTCAATTAAAACAAAGGCATTGGGGTTTTTCGCTACTTCAACCAAAATCATTTTTAAACGATTTAACTCTGCTTTAAAGGTAGAAGTGCTTTCTATCAAATTATCTTTGATACGCATATAGGTTAACAAACGAAAGATAGACAAGTTTAGCTGCTTTGCACAAACGGGCGCACCCGCATAAGCCAATACCATGTTAATGCCAATAGTGCGTAAAAAAGTGCTTTTACCAGCCATATTAGAACCTGTAATGATATCCACCGTAGGTGTTTCTTTTAAGCTGTAAGTATTATCTACCCTTTTGCTAGCAGTAATTAACGGATGCCCCAAGGCTTTGGCCTGTAAAGAAAAATCATCGTTGATAACTGGAAAGCTCCAATTAGGGCGGTTGTGATTTAATGTAGCGATAGAAATGAGTTCTTCGAAGTAACCAATGCGATCTAAACCGTGCGCCACCTGGTCACCTACATTTCTACACCAATCTCCCAATTTAATACAGCATTTTAAATCCCAAAGTAAAAAGAAGTTAAGAATGGCGTACAGCAGGAAATTCAATCGGGCATCAAACTCCACAATAATCTTAGCTAAGATTTTAATATGGGTGCTTACTTTTTCGTCAGAGTGGAATAGTCTTTTGATGTAATTGCTCCTCCAAACACGCTGTTCTGTCCACTCAATGGCATCGGCATAGCTACTTAGCATACCCGAACTACCACTAAACCCATAATAAACAGTGGTAATTTGCTTAGCATAATAATAGGTTAGCATAGCATTAGCAAAAGTTATTAGGCCAAAAAAGCTCCAAAGTGCACCACCAAAAACTAATGCGGCTAAGCACAATAGCGACATGAAATAAGGCACCAATTTCACATAGATTTTCAGCAGCTTATTGTCAGTAAAAGCAACTTGCTTTAACAATTGATTTCCGAGTTTATGCTTAATTTCTTCAATTTTATTTACTTCATGTCCTTTTAAGTTAGCTCTAAAAACAAAGGTACTATCTATATGTTCGGTTAATTCTTTAACGGCTTCTTGACGCTCAACAATGGTGGCTAGATTACTAACTGTAGCCAAATGTTTTGCCAATTCTTCTGTTCCAATTTTAGAGATACCCCTGTTAATCAAAGCATAAAGTGATGATTTTCCGAAAATATCCAAATCGGAAAGGTAAGCGTGGCTTTCGTCTTCAAACGCAGTACCGTCGTCGTATCCGTTAGGCTTGCCTTGCAATAACGCAATCTCGTTTTCAAATACCCAAAGTAAGTGCTGATGGAACTTATATTCTTTTTCTAATCTATTTTGTTGCCTCACTACCGCAGCAAAAGTAAAGATTGGCACTAATAGCAGCACCGTCCAAATAATATGGGCAATAGTTCCTTCAGAGCTAACCAAACCCACAAAAAAACCAATTTCTACTAAAAGCAATGCCACCCGCACCAAAGAAAGCTGATCTACTTTTTTCTTTAGCGCAGCAATGTTTATTTCTTGATCTTTAGCTAACTGCTCGTATTTTTTTAATCTATCTAGCTCGGTATTTAACATTATATTTGAAGAATTAAGCTGTAAAGATAAAAAACACAATCATTAGATGAAGATTACCTTAATTGCCATCGGAAAAACGGAAGACAAATATTTGATAGAGGGTATTGACAAGTATCTCAACAGACTAAAACATTACATCAACTTCAGTTTGGTAATTATACCTGATGTAAAAAATACCAAGAACCTTACCGAAGCGCAACAAAAAACCAAAGAAGCCGAATTAATTTCGAAACAATTGAACAATAGCGATGTGGTGGTGCTATTAGATGAAAAAGGCAAGAAATATAGCTCTGTGCAGTTTTCAGCTTACCTTAACAAACAAATGGTAGGCAGTGTGCAAAATCTGGTTTTTGTTATTGGTGGCCCCTACGGTTTCGACGAAAGTATTTACAAAAGAGCAAACAGCAGTATCTCGCTGTCAGACATGACGTTCTCGCACCAAATGGTACGCTTATTTTTTGTAGAGCAACTTTACCGAGCTTTTACTATCTTGAAGAACGAACCTTATCATCATGAATAAAACAACACGTTGCTTATTATTTTTAATATTAGCTACAAAAATATGTTACTGCAAAGCATTTGAAAGTGTAAACCATTACAGGAATGCAACAGACATGCTACAAACTGAAAAAGATCCTGAAATTTTATACCGTAGTGCAATTGACCATTACTTAAAAAATAATTTCAAAGCCTCTATTCGCGATTTAAATGAGTTCATTAAATTAAAGCCCAATAATGCACAGGCTATTTTAACAAGAGCTAACGCTCATAGAAAACTAAAGAATTACACCTCGGCAATTAACGATTACGGATTGGTTATTAAGCTAAAACCAAAGTTAGAAGAACCTTATTTTCAGCGGGGTGCATTAAGAGGATACCAAAAAGATTTTACTGGAGCTATAGAAGATTTCTCTTCGGCCATTAAATACAATCCAAAAAATGCTGGAACTTACATAAATAGAGCTTTAGCCAGACTAAACATCAAACAAAAAGATTTAGCCTGCGTTGATTTAAAGAAAGCCATTAGTTTAGGCAACGAGCAAGCAAAAGGCATCCTAGAAAGGTATTGCAAATAGCAGCTATGGAAAAACAGCATACAAAGCATCCCTTATAAAAAGTAAGAATTACCGACAAAGATTGGCAGAGTTCTCATCAACCACTAAAAACAAATAATTAAAAAGATGAAATTACCAGACGATTATAAAAGAAACTACCGCTTTAAAACCGACAATACTAACGAGCAAAAAATGATTAGAATTGTAATTGTATTGGTTGTGTTAGGCTTAATAGCGTGGTACCTAGCAGAGTATTTCGCATAAAAAAGCCAAACTTTCGTTTGGCTTTAATATCAAATAAACACCATTAAGCTCCTCTTTTTGATGGCATAGTTGCTTTTTTAGCAGGTGCCGCAGTTTTTGCAGTTGGTGCTTTAGCAGCCTTTGCCTTAGGGGCAGCTTTTGGTTTAGCCTCTACTTTATCTTCTACCTTAGGCGCATCTTCTTCGGTACCCGGAGCAGCTTCGGTAAACAAAGGCATATCTTTTAAAAAATTGTACCAAGTTAAAATCTTCTTCATATCAGAAGCATAAACTTTCTCCTGATCGTGGTTTGGTGCAACTTCTACAAAGAATTTTCTTAACGTATTACCGTCAGCTTTAGCATCTGGAATAGCAGTTTTTGTAGCTGCTATATTTGCTAAAACATCGGTTAACTTCAATTCTTCGTCTTCTCCGTAAATCGTAATATCTTCTAAAGAAGCTAATTTAGTGTTAGTAAGATTAGCAACAATTTTTAACTTTTGTGCATCAAGCCCTTCTAGCACATAGCCCGCCTTATTTTGTCCAATTAACTTGAACAAGCCTGGCCTGCCCGAAACAGATACAATTCCTCTTAAATTCATATATTTTTGAGATTTGAGAAATGAGATATGAGAAATGAGAGATAATCTCAAATCTAACATCTCAAATCTAATGTCTTATTAATCTTCTACTACTTCTATTGTTAAAATTTTATCGCCTTGGCGAATTTCATCAACCAAATCAACGTTTTCTACCACTTTACCAAAACAAGTATGGTTACGGTCTAAATGTGCCGTATTATCTCTGCTATGGCAAACAAAAAACTGCGAACCTCCTGTATTTCTACCTGCATGAGCCATAGAAAGCACACCTCTATCGTGATATTGGTTATCGCCATCTAATTCGCAATCAATTTTGTAACCCGGGCCACCAGTACCTGCCATACCCGCTGCGCCATCCTTAGAATTAGGGCAGCCACCTTGTATAACGAAATTAGGAATTACACGGTGAAATGCTACACCATCATAAAATCCTTCTTTAGCTAATTTTTTAAAGTTGGCAACTGTATTTGGAGCATCTTTTTCATAAAACTCCACGGTCATGTCGCCTTTTACCGTTTTTATAATCGCTTTACCCATGTTCTATTTTTTTATAAAGAACGCAAATTTAAACAAATTAATTAAATGTGAGCTTAGCTTGGTACAATGATGAGATAATATGGAAATTTAGGGTACTGCTAATCGGTTTCGATAGCCCCGCTTTTCGCTAAAAGTTTTTTGTTAACGATACTACCGTTTACCTGGCCATCGTAACAAGAACAAAAAAGCTTTCCGCTGCAATCGGGTTTAGGCACAGCGGCCACCAAAAAACCAACCAGCCAACAAACTAAACAACCAACATACAACATTTTACTTCTTCACGTGCTACTTTTAGCTAAAAATTTTAACTTCGTGTATATGCAAGGCAAAAAATTAATCCTTTTGGTTTTCTTACTGTTTCTTCAAATAGCTACCCAGGCAGCTTCCGTTTTGATCTATATGGACGAAGGCCAGAAAAACCACCTAAAAGCCTACGGCATTGCCTATTGGTGTATTAAACAAGGAACCGAGGTAGATTGGCTATTGAATTATCGCGGTGGTAGTTTTTTAGTAAAATACGCCAAAACAATTGAAGATGAGCTTAAAATTAGGGGCGTTTCTTACGAAGTACTTGCCGACGGAAAAGTAAGTGCTATCCTTAACGAGATTAGCGATCCGGCCGTAAATATGGAAATGGTAAAATTAGAGAAAGCACCAAAAATTGCGGTTTACTCCCCTAAAAGCAAACTTCCATGGGACGATGCCGTAACATTGGTATTAACTTATGCCGAAATTCCGTACGATGTAATTTACGACGACGAAATACTTAAAGATAAACTAATTACCTACGATTGGTTGCACCTGCACCACGAAGACTTTACGGGGCAGTACGGCCGTTTTTGGGCAAACTTTAGAAATACTACTTGGTACCAAGACGATGTAAAGAACCAAGAAGCAGCTGCTAAAAGAAATGGGTTCCAAAAAGTTTCGCAAATGAAGCTGGCAGTAGCTAAACGCATTAAAGAATTTTGTGTAGGTGGAGGTTTTTTATTTGCCATGTGTTCTGGCACAGATAGTTTTGATATTGCATTGGCCGCCGAAGGTGTAGATATTTTAGAAAGTATGTTCGATGGCGACGGCATGGATCCAAATGCACAAGCGAAATTAGATTACAACCGAGCAGTAGCCTTCAGCAATTTCAATTTAGACATGAACCCCTACAACTACGAATTTTCTGACATCGATGTTACCCAAACACGTACCGGTTTCGATAAAAGCAATGACTATTTTACCTTGTTTGATTTTTCTGCCAAATGGGATTTAGTACCAACTATGCTTACCCAGAACCACGAAAAAGCAATTAAAGGATTTATGGGGCAAACTACCGCCTTTCGCAAAAGCTTGGTAAAGCCCAGCATTACCGTGTTGGGAGAAAACAAAGCAGGGGCCGAAGTACGTTACCTACATGGCGAAGTTGGCAAAGGCCAGTTTAGCTTTTACGGCGGCCACGACCCCGAAGACTACCAACACCAAGTAGGCGATCCGCCAACCGATTTAAGCTTACACCCTACTTCGCCAGGCTACCGATTAATTTTGAACAATGTGCTGTTCCCTGCGGCAAAGAAAAAACCACAGAAAACGTAAAAGTGCACTAACAAACCTCAAGAGCTTTAATTGTAGGTTCCCATCACAATTATTTTTTGGCATAAACAACTATCAAAAAGTAAATACATCCTTTTTACTTTATTTTCTGATATGCTAAACAACTTGTATGCTTTTGTAAACACCGTGTTACAATTATCTAGTTAGCGAATAGGCTTTCTTAAAACATACCTATACAACGCCATCAAGGGCACTTTTTACTTATTTTGCCATTTCTTAACAAGTCAATTGGCATAGGTTTTGGAGTTTTCGGGTTGTTGGAAATGGTTTCAACCTGAAAATGAAATGTTATGAAAAAGATATTATTAATTGGAACCGCTCTCTTATTTTCTAGCTCGGCTTTATTTGCTCAATCTGGAAACACGATGAGCGGAAGCGACTGTAGAATTGGAATAAAAGCTGGAGTAAATTTAAGCACAATTAGATACAGTGGATTTGACGGAGCTACATTATTAAACGATGTTACTAAACAAAATGCAGGTTATAACTTTACCGTTTTTGGAGATTTTGGGGTAGGCAATAATTTTTTTATCCAGCCTGGAATTTCCCTACAAAATAAAGGCACAAAATTAGAGGGGTCTTTTGATTTAGGAAACAATACTGTTACTGGGACTAATCAAACTAACGTAATGGCTATTGAAGTACCAATTAATGCAGTACTTAGAATTCCAACAGGTCAGGCTGGTGCTTTACAAATTAGCGCTGGACCGTACATCGGTTTCAATATTGATGGTAAAAGCACAGTAACAGTAACTGATGGTCCAGGTTCTGAATTGGGAAAACAAGAAAACAATTTAAAATTTGGAAGTAAATCTGACGATAATTTATCAAGTACTGATTTCGGTGCAAACTTTGGGTTAGCTTACCGCTTAAATAATGGGTTTATGTTCGGCGGAAACTATGGACTTGGTTTAAGTAACTTGGTGCCTAAAGATAATAGAGATGGAAACAGCTCTAAAGCGGCAAATAGAGTAATAGGCTTTAGTGTGGGCTACTCATTTTAATTAATCTAACGTGAGTTTTTGGGTGTTATTTTTAGGCTA
>NZ_DHDZ01000015.1:0-16955 GCF_002399615.1 Pedobacter sp. UBA4863
TATCTTAAATGCACAACAGGTATTTATACATATCTCACTTATATTCTTGGCTAGATTAGCCTGTCCGAAAAATTATCCTTTAAAACTAATGCTGAAATAAATTCAGTATAACGACAGATGAAGCGCTTTAGGCTAATTTACTGCTTCTGTTTCTCAATAAATGATCTGCCAGTACCAAAGCCGCCATGGCTTCAACAATTACTACCGCCCTTGGTACCACACAGGGGTCGTGCCTACCTTTGCCCTTAATTTCTGCGGCTTGTCCGGCGGCATTAATGGTTTGTTGGTTGTGCATAATGGTAGCTACAGGTTTAAAACCCACTTTAAAGGTAATGTCCATTCCGTTAGAGATACCACCCAAAATACCACCAGCGTGGTTGGTTATTGTTTTAAATTGTTGCTCGCTTTGAGATTTTGGTAAAGGAACATCATTGTGCTCCGAACCTCTTAATTCTGTGCCATCAAAACCCGAACCATATTCGAAACCATGTACGGCATTAATGCTTAACATTGCTTTCCCTAAATCGGCATGTAGTTTGTCAAAAACAGGTTCTCCTAAACCAGCGGGGCAGCCCTTAATTACGCAAGAAATCTTACCTCCAATGGTATCGCCATCTTTACGAACGCTGTCTATAAAATCAATCATTTCGTTTGCTGTAGCAGGGTCTGCACAACGTACAATGTTTGCTTCTCTAAGTTCTAGCAGTTCTGTAATATTATTGCTTTCTAAATTTGGCGCATTTATTTTCCCTACAGCGGTAACGTGTGCAAAAATATCTATTCCGTAATGTTTCAATAGCAATTTAGCAACAGTTCCGGCGGCTACTCTGGCTGCGGTTTCCCGAGCCGAAGAACGGCCTCCGCCTCGGTGATCGCGAATGTCGTATTTAGCATCGTAAACATAATCGGCGTGGCTGGGGCGGTAAACATCTACATTATGTCCGTAATCTTTACTGCGTTGGTCTTCGTTAGGAATTAGCATTGCAATGGGCGTTCCTGTACTTTTTCCTTCAAAAGTTCCCGAAAGTATTTGCACGGTATCGCTTTCCTTGCGTTGTGTAGTGATTTTTGATTGACCGGGTTTACGTTTATCTAATTCAGATTGGATGAAATCTACATCTATGGTTAATCCTGCCGGACAGCCATCTAAAATTACTCCAATTGCTGTACCATGAGATTCGCCAAAAGTAGTAATGCGAAATATTTGCCCGAATGAGTTGCCTGCCATTTTTATTTTAGATTTACGATTTTAGATTTACGATTTTGCCTATTTGGGCGCTTTATATTCAGTCTTTGCTCTTTGTTCCTTTATCCTTGTTCTTGTACAGAAAAGCCAATTTTTTTCAAGTCTTCCCAAAAATAAGGATAAGATTTCTCAACTACATTATAGTCTTCAATTTCTAGTTCCTCAATTAATAAAGCTAAGGGAGCAAAGGCCATGGCCATACGGTGGTCTTCGTAGGTAGCGATGCTCACTTTTTTAGGAAAATGAAGTTCGGTGCAGTCTAAAGTGTAAACTAAATTATCTTCGTTTAGTTTAACGCCAATTTTTGCCAACTCGTTTTGCAATGCTGCAACGCGGTCGGTTTCTTTTATTTTTAAGGTTTCTAAACCTGTAAAAGCCATATTTAAGCCTAATGCTGCGGCAACAACCACAATGGTTTGTGCCAAATCTGGGCAAGTTTTTAAGTCTAAAACTTTATCGGTGTTTTTAATAGTCTGGTTTTTTTTGAAAGCTATTCCGTTAGTAGTTTTAGCGGTGCTTAAGCCAAAAATCTCCATAATTTGTTGGATTTGACTATCGCCCTGTAAACTTTTTTCACGCAGGTGCGGAAGACTAATTTTTGCATTTTTAGCTAAAGCTACAATGCTGTACCAATAAGAAGCAGCGCTCCAGTCTGGTTCTACAATTAGGGTAGCTGATTTAAATTCTTGATGCTTGATGGTAATTAAGTTTCCATTCCATTGATGAGCAATGCCACATTCGGCTAACATGGCCAAAGTCATTTCTACATAAGGCTTAGAGGTTAATTCGCCAATAATTTCTAAGGTTAAACCTTGTGCAAGGGTTGGGGCTAACATTAATAAAGCCGAAATATACTGGCTACTAATATCGCCTTTAATTTTAATGTGCGAGCTTACTTGGTCAAGTGGTCCGTTGATAGTTAAGGGAGGGAAGCCTTCTTTTTCAGCATAGCTGATGTCGGCACCAATTTCTTTTAAGGCATCTGCTAAAATCCCGATAGGACGTTGTTTCATACGCTCGGTTCCTGTTAGCAAGAAATTGCCATTTTTAGCCGAAAGGTAAGCCGATAGAAAGCGCATGGCTGTTCCTGCAGGGCCTACATCAACGGTTTTTAGCTTGTTGCTGTCATTTTCAGAGGTGTCTAAATCGGCCAAAATAGCGTTTAGGGTAACGGTATCGGCAGCGTTTGATAAGTTTTCTACTTTTACCAAATTTTTGCTCAACGATTTAATAATCAGCGCTCTGTTGCATTCGCTTTTAGAGCCTGTGAGTTGTATTTCCGCTTGTATATTTTGTGTTCCTTTAAAAGAAACAATAGCATTTTTATGCATGGTTTGGTTGTATTAGGGCGATGGATTTAAGAACTCCAAAAATGAACATTATCGTCATTTCGACAAGGAACGAGGAGAAATCTATAGCAAAGGTACTTGGGCGACAGATTTCTCACTTCACTTTGTTCCGTTTCGAAATGACGAATAGTTCTTGTTATCCTAAAAAAAATAAGCTAAATCTTAAGCTTTTACTTCTGTATGTTGTTCGGCAGCAATACCTTCTTTGGTAACTTTTCCTGCATTTAAAATTTCAGTTTGCTTGCGTATAGACTCGCCATGAACTAATTCTAAAAACTTTTCAGTAAACAGTTCGTCTAATTTTAAAGCTTTAGCAAATGCAGTTCCTTTTTTAAGGATCTCGTCCCAACGGCTAACTTGCAATACTGTTACTTGGTTGTCGCGTTTAAACTCGCCAATTTTTTCTACTATCGACATGCGCTCGCCTAGTTTTTGCAATAACAAATCATCGATTTTATCAATTTGCTTACGCAATTCGGCTAATTTATCAACAAAAGCTTCGTTTTTAGATTCAGGCTCGCGTACGGTTAAACGATCCATTAATTCGCTCACAGCAGCAGGTGTTAACTGTTGTTTAGCATCTGTCCAAGCTACCGATGGATCTAAGTGCGACTCGATCATTAAACCTTGCATGTCTAAGTCTAGCGCTTTTTGAGAGATGTAAGGGATTAATTCGCGGTTACCGCAAATGTGACTTGGGTCGTTGATGATTGGCAAGTCTGGGCAAAGTGTTTTTAACTGGATGGCTAGTTCCCACATTGGTTCGTTACGGAACGACGATTTTTCGAACGAAGAGAAACCGCGGTGAATAGCACCAATTTTAGAAATACCAGCTTTGTTGATACGCTCAATAGCACCAATCCACAACTGTAAATCTGGGTTTACTGGGTTTTTAATCAATACAGGTACGTCGTGTCCTTTTAAAGCATCAGCAATTTCTTGTACGGTGAAAGGATTTACGGTAGAGCGAGCACCAATCCAAAGGATATCTACGCCAGCCGCTAAAGCTTCTTCCACATGTTTTGCGTTAGCCACCTCAACAGCAGTAGGCAAGCCAGTTTCTGCTTTGGCACGTTTTAACCACTCTAAACCAATGCTACCAATGCCTTCAAATTCTCCCGGACGGGTACGTGGTTTCCAAATACCAGCTCTTAAAACACTTACTTTGCCAGTGGCTGCTAATAAATGTGCGGTAGTTAATAATTGATCTTCGGTTTCTGCACTACAAGGCCCAGAGATTAATAAAGGTTGATTGTTTGCCGTTAGCCAGTTTTCTAAAGGCTCGATGTTTAAATTAAGTTTCATTTTTTAGGATATTATATTTATGTACGATTTACGATTTACGATTTACGATTTTTGTGTTTACCGATACTTTATTACAATTAGACTTTATCATTCTTAATATACTCGCCTAGTATGTTAAAGTTTGTAGTATATTTTAAGGCCTGTCTAATGGCTTTGTCGTATTTTTCGGTAGTAGGCCATTCTAAGTCAACATAAAAGTAGTACTCATCGCGTTTGCCTAAAACCGGCATAGATTGTATTTTAGTTAATATAACTTCTTGTTCGGCAAATATATTTAACACTTTTGCTAAGCTTCCGGCCTTATGCCCAACTTGAAAGCAGATAGAGGCTTTGTTAATTTTTCCGTCGTTTTCGGTTCGGTCTTTTTTTAAGATTAAAAAGCGGGTAAAGTTTTTCTTGTTAGATTCTACACTGCGTTCTAAGATATTTAAACCATATAACTCGGCTGCCAAGGTATTGGCTACGGCAGCGGTATCTTGTAATTGGTTTTCCTGTATTTTTTTAGCACAAGCGGCCGTGTCGTTTCCTTCAACAATGTTGATATTTGGAAAATCGTAAAAGAAATCGATACACTGACGAATGGCGATAGGGTGAGAGGTTACGGTTTTTAAATCTTCGAACTTAACGCCTGGTAAGGCCATTAAATGTAAACGAATTGGGATGTAAACCTCGCCAACTACTGAAAAACCATAATCGCGGATTAAGGTGTAATTGGGCAATAGACTGCCCGCAATAGAGTTTTCAATGGCCATCACTACAAAATCGGCATCGTCATTTTCTAACTTATCGCAAGTTTCTTTAAATGAGTTACATTCTATTGTTGCAATATCGTTACCAAAAAACTTATAAGCTGCTTCTTCGTGAAATGATGCTTTAATGCCTTGTATGGCTACCCTTGTTTTTGTTTTCATAATTGTTGTAAACAAAAAAAGGTCCTGACTTTTTAGCCAGGACCTTTTTTGTATGTTTTAAAATATCTTTATACTTTAAGCATATTAGTCCCGGCTCTTACTGAAGTAGTAAAAGTAACCAAACCAATATGTAGTGTTAAAATTCATTTTTTGCTTTCTGGTGTCAAATGTACATCAACAAATTTAATTTGTCAAGGGTTTATTAAAAATATTTTTTACGGAATTTAATTTTGTAGTTTTTGAACCAAATAACGAAATGGTATTATGGGTTTTGATTTTAGATTTAAAAATTACGATTTGCAAGACTAATTCGTAAAAACTTTAACGCTGTTTCCAATCGTTTTGCTTTCTTTTTCGGTTTCTATAAGTTCTTGCTGCATTATTTTCGCAATTTTGGTGCTGCCATCATGGCTCCAACCCGGAGGGTTAAAGATGTATTTTAACTTGTCTTTAAAGCTAGGTGCTCTTTTTATGTCATTGTTAAGCGCTATAAATTCATGAAAAATAATGTTGAAAGCACCAGTATCTTCGGGTTGCGCAGTTAAGCCATATTTTATTTCGTCTTCTGGTAATTCCTCTTGAAAAGTCCCAAACCACCTATCCCAAAGTATTAAAACCATCCCCATATTCTTGTCTAAATAACGTACGTTGCAAGCGTGGTGCACCCGATGATGTGATGGAGTTACAAAAATGTACTCGAACCAAGCTGGGAATTTTTGTACAGTTTGCGTATGTACTAGGTTGCCATAAATTTGTGTAATTAAATACGCAAATAAAATATCCATGGCGGTAAAGCCCATAAAAGCTAGGGGCAGGTAAAAAAACACGCGGTACAATGGTTCAAAAACGGTAGAACGGAAACCCGTGGTTAGGTTAAAATGTTCTGACGAATGGTGTGTAACATGCATTGCCCAAAAAAAGCGTACGTAATGGCCAACAGTGTGCAAAAACCAATATAAAAAGTCTTGCGTAAGTATTAAAACTATCCAGTATAGCCCTACATTTTCGACTTGAAAAAGTTTAAACTGATAGCAGTAATCTAACAAAAAAAAAGTAGCAAATTTTGTAGCGAGATTAATGGCTACTGCACAAAGCATTAAATAAATATTTGTCCAAGTATCTCTTTTAGTGTATAATTTTTTGTCGTGTGCATAGCTGAAATACATTTCTACTAAAGTAAGCACAATAACAAATCCAAATAGTGTGCCTACAGAAATATCACTTCCGGTAAACGTCATCTTTTATAAGCTGTTGTAATAGTTTAAACTGTTAAAAATATCTTCTTTGGTTACTTTGCAGTTAAAAATGCAATGGCCAATTTTGTCTAATAAAGAAAAAAGGATAAAGCCTTCTTCATTCTTTTTATCGCTCTGCATCAATACCATTAAATCATCGAAACTTTCTGGTTTAATGTGGTATTTTGGATAAAGTGAAAGGATATAAGTAGCAATTTCTGTTAATTCTTCTTGCGATAGGTTACCATATTTGGCAGATAAATGCGCTTCGCAGATCATCCCGATAGCAATTGCTTCGCCGTGGGTTAAAGGTTTTTTGTCGTTTACTAAAGCATAGCCTTCTATCGCATGGCCAATGGTATGCCCGTAATTTAAAATCTTGCGTAATCCTCTTTCAAAAGGATCTGCCAATACCACTTCGTTTTTAATTTTCACAGAGTGATAAATGGCTGCTGCACTAATTTTAGTATAATCGCTATTTTTTAATTCCTGATAATAGGTTGCATCAGCAATTAGGCCATGTTTAATCATCTCGGCAAAACCCGATAAGAGTTCGCGTTGTGGCAAAGTTTGCAAAAAGGCAGTTTCTATAAACACCGCTTGTGGCAAACTGAAGGTGCCTACCATGTTTTTCACGTTATCGATATCGATGCCTGTTTTACCGCCTACAGAAGCATCAACTTGCGAAAGCAGGGTAGTAGGTATATTAATAAAATCAATACCACGTTTATAGGTAGAGGCCACAAAACCGCCCATATCGGTAATTACACCGCCACCAAGGTTAATCATGAGGCATTTGCGGTCTGCTTCAAAGTCTAACAGGGTTTTCCAAATGCCGATACAAAAATCGATGTTCTTGTTTTCTTCACCCGGATCAGTTTCTATAATATCGAAATTCTCTAACTCTGGCAAAAAATCCCTGAAAACAGGTATGCAAACTTCTGCAGTGATAGAATCGGCAAATACAAATACTTTGCTGTAATTTTTTGCTGTTAAAATAGCATTTAAAGGAGCCAATCCACTTTCAAAATGGATAAAGTGCTCATTGTTTTTTAAGGCCTCCATTAAATAACTGTAATGGTTTGGCTCAGAAACTCAACCTTATCGCCAACACGTACTTTTAAGCGTTTGCGTTCTTCGGTTATGCCGTTTACTTTAACCAATCCTTCTTCAACAATAGATTGTGCTTCTCCGCCACTTTGAACTAATGAGGTAGCTTTTAACAGTGCTATTAAAGGAATAAATTCTCCTTCAAGTTTAAATTTTATCATCTCGGTGCAAATTTACGATTATTTAAAAGTCTTTCACGCTATCGTTACGAGTAATTTGTATTTTTGCGCAACTAACACAATACTTATGGAAATGGAACCATTAACAAAACAAAAAATAGACTTTAATAACACTGAAGTTGCCTTTAGGCATAAATCTAATGCCGAGTTAAAACAAGCGTATTGGCTTTTTAAAATGATTGGTAGTAACTTTTTAACCAAAGTTGGCCCGCCAATTACCAATTTTATGCTTAACGTTGGTTTGCCTATACAGGGTGCCATTAAAGCAACTATATTTAAACAGTTTTGCGGCGGCGAAACCATTGCAGAATGCGAACATACCATTGAGCAATTGCACCAAGGTAAAGTAGGTACAATTTTAGATTACTCTGTTGAAGGGGAGGATGAAGAGCACGCTTTTGATTTTACCTGTGAGGAAATTATTAGAACAATTGAGCGTGCAGATGGCGACCCGAGAATTCCAATAACGGTTTTTAAGGTAACGGGCATTGCCCGCTTTGCCTTGCTAGAAAAATTAGATGCCAAGCAAGAATTATCGGCAACGGAAACTGCCGAATTTGAACGTGTAAAACAACGCTGCGAGAAAATTTGTAGCACGGCGTTTGAAAGAAAAGTGCCGGTAATGATTGATGCCGAAGAAACTTGGATACAAGACACCATTGATTTGTTAGCGATAGAAATGATGATGAAGTTCAATAAGGAACAACTGATTGTTTTTAATACATATCAAATTTATCGTCATGATAAGTTAGCTAGTTTAAAGGCTAATTATCTAGTTGCCAAAGAAGCTAATTTTATTTTAGGTGCTAAACTGGTTCGCGGTGCTTATATGGAAAAAGAGCGCAAACGTGCCGAAGAAAATGGTTATCCATCGCCAATACAGCCAGATAAAGCTGCCACCGATAGAGATTATAACCTTGCTTTACGTTTCTGCGTAGAAAACATTGATAGGATTGGGTTTGTTTGTGGTACGCATAACGAAGAAAGTAGTCGTTTGTTAACCGAGTTAATAGATGAAAAAGGAATAGCACACCATCATCCTCATGTTTATTTTGCCCAACTTTTAGGCATGAGCGATAATTTAAGTTTTAATCTTTCTAATGCAGGTTATAATGTAACTAAATATGTCCCTTATGGCCCTATTAAAGCCGTAATGCCTTATTTGTTTAGAAGAGCGCAAGAAAATACTTCGGTAGCTGGGCAAACCGGAAGAGAGCTTTCTTTAATAAGTAAAGAAAAAAACCGAAGAGCAATTTAAATTGCTCTTCGGTTTTTTTTGGATATAAATTTTTTAGAAAATTAAATTAAAAAACCACCACCTAGCAAGTCGCTACCTTCGTAAAATACGGCCGACTGCCCAGGAGCGATAGCAGAAACTGCATGATCGAAAACCACACGCATTTGGTCTTTCTCTTGTACAATAGTGCTTAAGGTACCGGCATCTTTATAACGGATTTTAGTAATTACGTTATTTAAAGGCTCGTTAATGTTTTCGTACTTAATTAGGTTTACGTTTTTTACCATTGCTTCGCGGCGTTCCAATTCATCGGCCCTGCCTAAAACAACAGTATTGCTTTCTGGTAGAATTTGGGTAACAAACATGGGTTCGCCAAAAGCTACGCCCAAACCTTTACGTTGGCCAATGGTATAAAATGGATAACCTTTATGTTGCCCTATTACCATTCCTTGGGTATTTACAAAGTTTCCGCCAGCTACACGATCTTCTAAATCTTCCACTTTGTGTTTTAAGAAAGCACGGTAATCGTTATCTGGCACAAAGCAAATCTCGTAGCTTTCGCTTTTCTTTGCTAATTCTTCTTGTCCCATATCTAAAGCCATTTGCCTAATTTCGGCTTTGGTAAAACTGCCCAAAGGGAATTTAGTTCTGGCTAAGTTTTCTTGCGATACCCCCCACAACACATAAGATTGATCTTTATTTTCGTCTTTTCCTTTAGAAATTACATAACGCCCACTATCTTGTTTACGGATATTGGCATAATGTCCGGTAGCAATAAACTCACAATCTAATTTGTCGGCACGTTTTAACAATGCTTCCCATTTAATATAAGTGTTGCACAGTACACAAGGGTTTGGTGTTCTTCCCGCTAGGTATTCATCTACAAAGTTATCGATTACGAAATCACCAAATTCATCTCTAATATCGAGGATATAGTGAGGGAAACCATAATTTACGGCCAATGTACGAGCATCGTTAATGCTGTCTAAGCTACAACAGCCGGTTTCCTTGCTGTTACTGCCAGAAGTAGCATAATCCCAAGTCTTCATGGTTAGGCCAATTACCTCGTACCCTTGTTCGTGCAACATTACAGACGCTACCGAACTATCTACCCCGCCACTCATGGCTACTAAAATTTTACCGTGTTTGCTCATTATTGTAAATCAATTTGCAAAATTACGTAATTTGTTTAAAATCTAGCCTTGTTGTAGTCTTATCAATGTAAAAAGACATTAATAAAAGGCTTAAATTTCCCTAAATTTCATGCTAAGAAAATAAATCAACTGTTGGAGGGCTGTCTATCGGCTCAGGACAATTTTGCCCCCTTCGCCAAATACCTCCTGTAACAGTATTTCGTTTTAACATTTTCTACTTGTCTGATGTAATTGCATAGCAGAAGACATTGGCTGTGCAAGATTTGTTACAGTCTATTTGCTTAATCATCAGTAGTATAAATTAGATGTGGATAAAATGAAACAAATTAATGTTCTAAATTATGGATATTTAACCTTCCATTTTGTTTGATATGAAGTTAGTAATTGCCGAAAAGCCATCTGTAGGACGAGAATTAGCCAAAGTTTTTGGTGCCACTACCCGTAAAGATGGTTATATAGAAGGTAAAGGCTACTCGTTTACTTGGGCCTTTGGTCATTTGCTGCAACTGGCCCCACCTCAAGAATATGGTTTCTATGGCTGGCGTAAAGAGCATTTGCCAATGCTGCCGCAGAAATTTAAGCTCTCCATCCGTAAAATTAAAACTAAAGATGGTATGGTAGAAGACCCTGGCGTTAGGAAACAGCTAGATATTATTCAGAAATTATTTGATGAATGTACTGAAATTATCGTAGCGACCGATGCTGGGCGTGAGGGCGAGTTAATTTTTAGGTATATCTATTCATATCTAAAATGCAAAAAACCATTTAAACGCTTGTGGATTTCCTCTCAAACAGATGAAGCAATTAAGGACGGTTTCAGGAATTTAAAACCTGGCGAGGATTACGATACTTTGTTCAGTTCGGCACATTGCCGCTCGGTTTCCGATTGGTTGGTAGGTATGAATGCTACACAGGCATTAAGTATTTCGGCCGGCAATAGGAGTGTGCTGTCGTTAGGAAGGGTGCAAACGCCAACTTTGGCCATGATTTGTGCAAGGTTCTTAGAGATTAAAAACTTTGTACCTAAAATATATTACCAAATTGGTATCCAGTTAGATAAAGATGGTCAGCTTTTCAAGGCTATTTCTGTAGATAATTTCGATAATAAAGAAGAAGGAGAAACTGTTTTCGCCAAGGTTGAAGACGTAGCTTCGGGCTTTAGTAATGGCGGAAATATTACTGCGGTAGAAGCTAAGCCTAGAAAAGAGCCACCTCCGCTGTTGCACGATTTAAGTTCTTTGCAGCAAGAGGCCAACAAACGTAATGGCTTTACTGCCGACCAAACGCTTGGTTTGTTGCAAAACCTTTATGAAAGCAAGTTGGTGACTTATCCACGTACGGGCAGTCGTTACATAGGTGATGATGTTTTTGCCACCGTTCCTGCGCTTATTGCTGGTTTAACGGACCATCCGCAGTTTGCTAAGCAAGCATTATTTTTAGGCGAAAATACTCTGAATAAGCGAAGTGTAAATGCCAAGAAGGTAACCGACCACCACGCTATTTTAACCACAGGGATAAAATCTGGTACGTTAAGCAAAGACCATCAGGCGGTTTACGATATGGTTGCCGGACGTATGTTAGAAGCTTTTCATCAAGAGTGTGTGAAAGAGGTTACTAAAATCACCATTCAATCTGAAATTACTTTTATCGCTAATGGAACTGTTATCCGCTTTGCAGGATGGCGCTCTGTTTTTAACGATGTAGAAGATGATAAAAAAGATGAGGATAATCCAGCTTTGCCAAAAGTAAAAAAGGGAGAAGCCTTGCCCATTGTAAATAAAGCATTTTTAGAGAAGCAAACTAAGCCAAAGGCGATGTACAACGAGGCTTCCTTATTAAAATCGTTAGAAACCTGTGGTAAAGAGATTGAAGATGAAGAGTTGCGCTACGCCATGAAAGACAGTGGTTTAGGTACTCCCGCTACCCGTGCAGCTATCATCGAAACTTTATTGACCAGAGATTACATAGTTCGTGAAAAACGAAATTTAGTGCCTACAGCCAAAGGTTTAGCCGTTTACGATGTGGTTAAAGAAAAACGTATTGCACAAGCAGAATTAACGGGACAATGGGAAAAACGTTTGGAAGAAATTCGTTCTGGCGGTGCTTCTGTACAAGATTTTAAAGCAGAAATTATTGACTACACCCGTACCATTAC
Organism: Pedobacter sp. UBA4863; assembly: GCF_002399615.1. Classification (GTDB taxonomy): domain Bacteria; phylum Bacteroidota; class Bacteroidia; order Sphingobacteriales; family Sphingobacteriaceae; genus Pedobacter. The sequence goes on from NZ_DHDZ01000015.1 coordinate 11,882, forward strand.
GCAAGAATTACTGGCCGATGGCGCAGCTATTTCTAAGCAGTTGGTGGTGCCTGCGGTGGTTTAGGTAGAAGTGGTCAGTAGTCAGGTATCAGTATCTTAATTAATTTTTAGAATTTTATTTTTCTTTGGCTTCAGCGATTAACGCTTGGAAATAATTCCTTGCCATTGGCTTCAGCTATTCTAGATGGCAATAATTTTCATTTACCTATTTGGCTTTAGCCAAAACCACTGTATTTCTATGCACTAAAATCGTAGCTCATCCCTAAAGTATGTCTTCGGTATAAATGTAAATTCATAAATAAGAGAAACTTTCGCTCTTGAAATCTTGTTATGCTTAATAAAAGGAAATATATGTTAAGCATTATAAGAGATACACCACCACACGTATTTGGCGTAAGAGCCACCGGCCAGGTAACTGCAGACGACCTTAAAAGTGTATTGCTGCCTGTACTAGAGGTACTGACACAGAAGTACGGCGAGATTTACTACCTGTTGGTGTTAGAAACCCCCGTAGAAAACTTCACGGCTGGTGCATGGTTTCAAGACATGATAGCTGGAGTAAAACACTTTACGAAGTGGAAAAAATCGGCCGTGGTTACGGACGAAAAAGCCGTCGAAAAATTTACAGATGCCTTTAGTTATGTTGCTCCAGGTGAGTTTAAAGGTTTCCCACTAGCGCAATTAGATGAAGCAATTGATTGGTTAAGCATTAAAGCATAAAATGATGAGATGGATTAGAAACATAGCAGCTGGCTTTATTGGCTCGGCAGCATTGAATATACTGCATGAAGTGGTGAGGAAAAACTTCTATAATGTACCAAAAATTAACTTGGTTGGTGCTGAAGCAGTAAATAAGACTTTGGCTGAATATGGCAGGCCAATACAAAACCAAAATGATTTGCACAAAGTAACCTTAGAGCTAGATTTGATTGCCAACGCATCTTATTACAGCTTAATTGGTAGCAGCGGGAAATACATTTGGCCAAAGGCTATTGCAATGGGCTTAAGTGCAGGCTTTGGCGCACTTAAATTACCAGAACCTTTGGGTTTAGACCCAACACCAGTTGACCAAACTCGGCAAAAACAAGTATTAACCGTTGGCTATTATTTATTTGGCGCACTCGTTACAGCACTAGCTTTAAAAACAATCTTAAAACCTTAAAAATTAATCATGGAAAATTTAGATACGAGCAGAGATAGCTCTAACAATACTCAAAATACGCAAGACCATATCAAATCTTTAGAAGGAAAAGAAGCGGTTAAGAAATTGCAGGAATTAGCTAAAGGCGCAGAGAACTGCTTTTTCTGTACCAATATCAAAACTGGATTACCAATGTCGGTAAGGCCAATGTCTGTTTTAGATGTTGACGATAATGGAAATCTTTGGTTTATGAGCCAAGAAGATAGTGGCAAAAATAAAGAAATTGAAGCCGATCCATTTACACATCTGTTTTTTCAGCACCATAAGAACTCTGGGTTTTTAAATATCTACGGTATTAGTGAGATTATAGAAGATAGAAAAAAGATAGAAGAGTTGTGGAACCCATTACTTAAAGTTTGGTTTCAGGACGGGAAGGACGATGAAAAAATTAGTGTAATTAAGGTTGAACCAACAGATGTTTATTATTGGGACACGAAACACGGTGAAGCAATAGCTTTCTTAAAAATGGCGGCATCTATAGTTACTGGCAAAACCATGGATGATTCTGTAGAAGGTAAGTTGGACGTTTAGCCAAGAATTACCGAAGAAGTAAAATAGACCTGAAAGTAGCCGGCAGCTCCCGAAAGAGCGTCGGCTTTTTTTGTGCTTAGGGATATTCGGGACTAAAGGCGAATTGCAGGACTGGAAGAACCGATGAGCACAGATCCTGCTCTGCAATAAATTATAAGAACCTGTCTTGTCTTATTTATGGCTTATTGCTAAATTGCCCTATCATGAACCGCAAACTATTTCTTTCTTCTTTATTGCCTGCATCGGCAATGTTGTACGCTTTTAAATCTAGCGCAGCTACAGTTGCCCCAATTGCTGGTGCACCGAAAAAACACAAAAGGCCACCTTATTTAAAACAAGGAGATATTATTGGTATTACTTGTCCAGCGGGATTTATTACTCAGGAGGAAGTTGAACCTGCGATACAACAAATGGAAAGTTGGGGCTTTAAGGTAATGAAAGGGAAAACAGTAGGTGCCAAAGATTTTACTTTTGGCGGTACCGATGAAGAACGTTTGAACGATTTACAAGCGATGTTAAACGACACGAGTATTAAAGCAATTATGTGTGCTCGTGGCGGTTACGGAGCTATTCGTATTGTAGATCAGTTAGATTTTAACATTTTTAAAATATCGCCCAAATGGCTGATAGGTTTTAGTGATATTACCATTTTGCACTGTCATTTGAACAGTAATTATCGTTTTGCTAGTCTGCATTCTAAAATGTGCAATAGCTTTCCTGCTGATTGGGCCGCGGCAGAGCCCATACAAATAGCTACCATTAACTCTATTGAAAAGGCGTTAAAAGGAGAGGGGTTGATGCGGTATGAGGCAGCTTACCAAAGCACTAATAGGCTTGGGGAGGCCGAAGGTGAGCTAATTGGCGGTAACCTACGTTGTATCGAAAACCTGGCTGGAAGTACTTCGGAAATTAAAACAGATGGTAAGATTTTGTTTGTAGAAGATGTGGGCGAATACCTGTACAGTATTGATAGAATGTTTTACAATTTGAAACGGAGCGGAAAACTGCATAAATTGAAGGGCTTGGTTATTGGTGGCTTTCGAGTAAAAAAAGATGAGGGCAATGATGGTTTTGGCAAAACTTTAGAGCAAGTTGTGATGGAAAAAGTGAAAGAGTTTGGCTATCCGGTTTGTTTTGATTTCCCAGTAGGACATCAAAAAGCTAACTATGCCTTAAAATGTGGTTTAAAACACCGATTAATAGTGAGCGAACAACAAACTATTTTGCAAGAACTAGCTTAGCTTCGTTAAGGCCAATTTGGTAAACTGGGGTTTCTTGCCACCTAGAAGCTACAATAATTTCTACATTATTGGCTACTTCGTTAAATAACCTGCGCACCAATTCCGGACAGTTGTTCGCTTTGCTTAAGTGCGAAAGAAAAAGGTGGCTCATAAAATCGGGCCGATGATTAACAAATAATTCTAATGCTTTTTGATTAGATAAATGGCCATTGCCACCACGTATTCTCTGTTTTAAAAAATAAGGATAGTTGCCTTTGTCTAGCATTTCGTCGTCATAATTGGCTTCTAGAAATACAGCATGGCATTGCTTGAAATGATGGATAAGGTTGGCGCAATGATCACCAATATCTGTAAAAACCCCAATTTTAATACCCTTATAAGCTATTGTAAAGCTGTGAGGCTCGGCGGCATCGTGTAATTTTGGAAATGCGATGATTTCTAGGCCACCAATAGTTATACCTGTATTACTTGGAAAGGTGTATATCAAGTGTGCTGGTAAAAGCTGTTTACCACCCAAGTGTGTTTTTGGGGTAATATAAATAGGTAATTGATATTTCTTTGCTAAAACAGGTAAGCCTTTAATATGGTCAGAATGTTCATGACTAATAAATATTGCTTTCACTTTCTGCATGGTTAAACCTAGCCTGGCCAACCTGTTTTCTGTTTCGCGGCAGCTTAGTCCAGCGTCAATAAGCACCGCATCTTCGTTGTTGCCAATATAGAAACAATTGCCGTTGCTACCAGTGTTTAGTGAAGTGATGTGTAATGACATTTGCTACAAAGTACGGCATTATGTTGCAGTTTAAACACAATAAATTTTAAACATTTATACGGTTAAAAAATTGTACAAATAGCTCAATAAAAAGCTTTGATTTTTAATTTTCGCCTGCGCTAAACTAGCTTGTACAAGGCTTTTTGTATTCGAATTAAACAATTTAATAAAGAAGAAAGCTGTTTTCTTGTTAAGAACTAGCGCAGCTAGCTATTTTTTGCAATGGCGTGTTTTTGTTGTTTCTTAAAATAGGGGTGTTTTTGTTGTATGTTACATTTAATCAATTAGTTAAACTGTTTTTTTGTTGTTTGTGATTACTGCTATATATGCTTTTTTTGCTTATTTATTTATTGTAATTACTTAAGGTACAATGGGTGTAAATGTTAATTGTTGAGAAATAAGTCGAAAAAAGAACATCAAAAAAACAAAGAATTGCTTGTTTATTCTGTTTAAATGATATATTTGGGCAATAAATTAAAATTATAACAATGGAAAAATTTGCAAAAGTTAAAGAAGTAGTAGCTGCTATCGAAGCAGACGTAGAGAAATTTTATAATGCAGGTAATTCAGCTGCAGGAACAAGAGTACGTAAAGCAATGCAAGATCTTAAAGGTTTAGCACAAGAAATCCGTACCGAAGTTACAGAGAAAAAAAATAGCGCAAAATAATTAAAACGCTCAGAAGTAATTCCAAAAGACCTTGTAATATGCAGGGTCTTTTTTTATGTATTACATTAACACTATACGTTTAGTACATTTGTTGTAAATTTTAGAAAAAATGATTACAGTACAAGTTACCTATACAGTAAAAGCTGACTTTGTTGAGGAAAATATCAATAACATCAACATTTTTATAACTGATTTTAAAACAATGCTCACCAGCAAGTTTTTGTACCATGTTTGTATGAAGGATGACGGACTTACCTTTGAACATATTGCCATGTTCGAAAATGAAGAGATCCAAAAGGAGGTTTTAAGTACGCCATCTTTTGTTTCTTTTCAGCAGCAACGAGATGAAAAGGGCTTAATAACTGCGCCTGTAATCGAGATATTGAAGCATGTAGGCTCGTCAATAAGCCTTATTAAATAGGTTTTAATTTTAAAATATACAAAAACATAACTAATTATTATAGCTTAAGCATTGTAATACAGTGTTTAAGGTGTGTGAAAAAAAAATATTTATATGTTTTTAATAATTAGTTTGAATGATTAATCAAAATTTCTATATTTGCACCTCCTTACAAGAAAGGAAGATTCCGTAGCTCAGCTGGTAGAGCATTACACTTTTAATGTAGTGGTCCTGGGTTCGAATCCCAGCGGGATCACAGAA